>DAIOXI010000032.1:5402-18319 GCA_036758045.1 Albidovulum sp. | reverse complement strand
GCGCCCGGTGCAGGCCGGGCTTGAACCGCTGCCACAGGCGCAGCGTGATGTCGGCATCCTCGGCGGCATATTTCACCGCATCCTCGACCGCGACCTGATCGAAGGTGATCTGGCCTTTCCCGGTCCCCAGCAGCGACTTGATCTCGATCGGATGGTGGTCGAGGTAGGTTTCGCTCAGCAGGTCCATACCGTGATTGTGCAGGCCGGAATGCATAGCGTAGGACATCAGCATCGTGTCGTCGATGGGCGCGACATTGATCCCGTGGCGGGCAAGGATCTTCCAGTCGTATTTCATGTTCTGGCCGATCTTGAGGATTGCGTCATCCTCAAGCACGGGTTTGAGCGCGGACAGGACATCGTCCAGCGCCATCTGCCCCTCGACCAGTTCGCTTGAACCAAACAGATCGCCGCCGCCCTGACGGTGGCCGACGGGGATATAGCAGGCCTGCCCCGGTTCGACCGAAAGCGAGATGCCGACAAGCTCCGCCCGCATCTCGTCAAGACTCGTGGTTTCGGTATCGACGGCGACATGGCCGCGTTCGCGGATCAGCGCGATCCAGCGGTCGAGCGCCTCCGCATCGCAGACATGTTCATAGGCGGCGGGATCGAAGGGCGCCTGCGGAACGTCGGCGGCGGCCTCTGCCGCCGGGGCGGCTGGAGGGGCGTCGGGGATGGCGGGCGCCTCGACCTTCAGGCTGTCGGCCACCCGCTTGCTCAGCGTTCGGAACTCCATCTTGCCTAGGAACCCCAGAATCGTCTCCGGCTCCGGCTCCTTCACCTCGAACTCATCCAGCGACCAGGTCAGGGGCACATGATCGTCCAGCGTGACGAGGCGTTTCGAAATGCGGATCAGTTCGGCATTCTCCACCAGTGCGGCGCGGCGCTTGGGTTGCTTGATCTCTTCCGCGCGCGCCAGAAGCGTTTCCAGATCGCCGTATTCGTTGATGAGAAGGGCGGCCGTCTTGATGCCGATGCCCGGCGCGCCCGGCACGTTATCGACACTGTCCCCGGCAAGAGCCTGCACGTCCACCACCCGCTCTGGCCCGACGCCGAATTTCTCCTCCACCTCCTCGATGCCGATGCGCTTGGACTTCATCGCATCATACATATCGACGCCCTTGCCGACGAGCTGCATCAGGTCCTTGTCGGAGGAAATGATCGTGACATCGCCGCCCGCCTCGGTCGCCTGCCGGGCAAGGGTCGCGATGATGTCGTCGGCCTCGTAATTCTCCATCTCAAGGCAGGCGACGTTGAAGGCCCGCGTCGCCTCGCGCGTCAGGGGGAACTGCGGGCGCAGGTCCTCGGGCGGTTCGGGGCGGTTGGCCTTGTACTTGTCATAGATCGCGTCGCGGAAGGTCTTTGACGAATAGTCGAACACGACCGCGATATGGGTCGGGCCGCCCTTGGTGCGGTTGGCGGCAAGCTGGCTCCACAGCATGTTGCAGAAGCCCGCGACAGCGCCGATGGGCAGCCCGTCGGATTTCCGCGTCAGCGGCGGCAGCGCGTGATAGGCGCGGAAGATATAGGCCGAACCATCGACCAGATGCAGGTGGTTGCCCTTGCCGAACCCCATGATGCCCTCCCCCTTCGCGCCGGATGCTTGGGGGAGTATTGTCACGTTCCGGCGGGGCGCACCACCCTGCCCGGCGGGGATCAGGCCGTGAAACCCGGCCCCTGATGCCAGCGCCAGGCATCGGCGATCATCGTCGCCATGTCGGACCGCTTGGGCCGCCAGCCCAGCGTCCGGATCGCATGTTCGCTGCCACAGACCAGACTGACCGCATCGCCCGCGCGGCGCGGGCCATAGACCACCGGCACGTCGCGGTTCGTCACCCGGCCCGACTGGGCGATGACGTCGCGCACGGAAAAGCCCGATCCGGTGCCAAGGCAGAAGACCTCGCTTCCCTTGCCGTCGCCAAGCCATTTCAGGCCAAGCACATGGGCATCGACCAGATCGCTGACATGGACGTAATCGCGGATGCAGGTGCCGTCGGGGGTCGGGTAATCCGTCCCGAAGACGGTGAGCGCGTCGCGCTTGCCCGCGATGGCGTCCAGCATCAGCGGGATCAGGTGGGTTTCGGGCTGATGAAACTCGCCTAGCTCGCCCTGCGGGTCGGCCCCGGCGACAGTGTTGTAGCGGAAGATGACGCTGTTGAGCCCGTCGCTGGCGCCGAAGTCGCCCAGCATCTGCTCGATGGCGAGCTTCGATTTGCCATAGGCGTTCAGCGGCTGTTGCGGGGTGCGTTCGTCCAGCAGAACGCCGTCCTGATCGCCATAGGTCGCGCAGGTCGATGAGAAGACGAAATCGCGGCACCCGGCGGCGAGGGAGGACTCGATCAGGTTCAGCGCGCCGTTGACGTTCTTGCGCCAGTAGGTGCCGGGATCGCGCATCGCGTCGCCCACAAGACTCAGCGCCGCGAAATGCATCACCGCCTCGGGCGCGTAGCGGGCAAAGACCTCATCCAGCCGCGCGCGATCCAGAAGATCGCCCTCTTCCAGCGGCCCGAAGCGGACCGCATCGCGCCAGCCGGTTGCGAAATTGTCAAAGGTGACCGGCACATAACCGGCCTTGCTCAGCGCCTTGCAGGCATGGGCGCCGATGTACCCGGCGCCCCCCGTGACCAGAATATGTCTTGGCATTGCGGCGTTACTCGGCCGCCTTGCGCATCGCTGTCATACCCATCAGGAACTGGTTGAATTCGTCATGCAGCTCCTCGCGCGCGAGGCCGAAGGCCACCGTCGCCTGAAGGAACCCGGCCTTCGATCCGCAGTCGAAACGCTGGCCGCGGAAGCGATAGCCATAGACGTTGTTGGACTTGCGGATCTCCTCAGCGATCGCGTCGGTCAGCTGGATCTCCCCGCCCGCGCCCTTCTTGCGGCGGTTGAGGTTCTCCATCACCTGCGGGGTCAGGATGTAGCGGCCGATCACCGCAAGGTTCGACGGCGCCTCGGCCGCCTTGGGCTTTTCCACCATTCCCTGCACGGAGACGAGCGAGCCCATGTCGTCGCGAATATCCAGCACGCCGTAGGAGGACGCCTTGTCCGGTGACACCTCCATCGCGGCCACCATGTTGCCGCCGGTTTCGGCATGCGCCTCGACCATCTGCTGCAGGCAGGGCTTTTCGGCGGCGATCACGTCATCGGGCAGGAGGACGGCGAAGGGTTCATCGCCCAGAAGACGGCGCGCGCACCAGACGGCGTGGCCAAGTCCCTGCGGCTTTTGCTGGCGCACATAGGCGATGGCGCCGGAATCCATGTTGGTTTCCTTCAGAATCTTCAGAAGGTCCTTCTTGCCCTTCCGCTTCAACTCCGCCTCGACCACGGGGGCGTGGTCGAAATAATCCTCAAGCGCAGACTTCCCGCGCGAGGTGACGAAGATGAATTCCTTGATCCCGGCGGCGCGCGCCTCGTCGATGGCGTACTGGATCAGCGGGCGATCGACGAGCGTCATGATCTCCTTCGGGATCGACTTGGTCGCCGGGAGGAACCGCGTCCCAAGCCCTGCCACAGGGAAAATGGCCTTCGTGACTTTCCGCTTCATCTTTACACCGTCTCGCTCATTCCGCGCGCCGCTGCCATGGTGGCAGTCGGTTCGGCGGTATCATTTAATATCTGCGCGTCCAATGGGACAACCTTATGACATTTCCCACCATGCCCGGCGCGGAAATTGCCCGAAAAAGAATCCATTTGGCAACGATACGCCCCAATCATATCAGATTGTAGTCCGGTATTCCGCAGCCTTTGCGCGACTCTCTGCCGCCCGATCCTGACGGGCCCGCTCCTTTCCGCCTACACCATTCCCATCTCGGCCATCATGGCCTCGATTCGGGGAACGTCCTCGGGGTTGTTCAGTTCCCAGAACTGTCGTCCGCGCGACTCGACCTCGACGCAAAGGACCGGGCTGCGGCGTTCGAGAAAGCGCAACTGCTCAAGCCCTTCGAGGGTTTCGAGATGCCCCGGCTCCCATTCGGGATAGGCCGACAGCGCGTCGGGGCGGTAGGCGTAGACGCCGACATGGTGAAAGACCGGCGTCTCCTCATCGGCCGCGTAGGCCTGAGCGGTGAAGGGGATCACCTCCTTGGAGAAGTAGAGCGCCAGCCGGTCATGATCGAAGACGGCGGTGGTGCCGCCGACACGACCCGCGCGGCGGTCTTCAAGGAACCCGTTCAGCGCGGCGCCGTCGCAGCGCAGGACCGGGGTCGCGACGCGGGCTTCGGGATGGGCATCCAGCCCTTCGATCAGTTCCTCCACGAACCATGAGGGCGTCAGCGGCGCGTCGCCTTGCAGGTTGACGATCATGTCATAGCCGCCGCCCAGCCGCTCATGCGCCTCGGCACAGCGTTCGGTTCCGTTTCGGCAGGTGTCGGAGGTCATCACGACCTCGGCCCCGAAACCCTCGGCCGCCGTCTTGATCCGCGCATCGTCCGTCGCGACCACGACCCGGTCGATCCCGCGCACCGCCTGCGCCGCGATCCAGCTGCGTTCGATCAAGGTGCGCGACATGCCGTCGGCGCCGCGCAGTTCGGACAAGGGCTTGCCCGGATAGCGGGTGGAGGCGTAGCGCGCCGGGATGACCAGAAGGACGCTCATTCCTTCACCAGCAGCACACCCGGCGCATAGGCGATGAAGAACGGGTTCTCGAAGCCCGGCTTGCCATAGGTAAAGGGCGTGTGATCGTCAAAGCGCACCATCTCGCCCCCCGCGCCGCGCAGTACGGCGTCACCGGCGGCGGTGTCCCATTCCATCGTCCGGCCCAGACGCGGGTAAAGGTCGGCCTCGCCGGTGGCGACAAGACAGAACTTCAGGCTCGACCCGGCCGAGGTCATGTCGCGCACCGCGTAGCGGCCGATATAATCGTCCGTCGCCTGATCGCGGTGCGATTTCGACGCCACGACCATCAGCCCCCGGTTGTCGGGGACAGAAACCGTGATCGCCTTGGTCGCGCCCGGCACCTCCTTGTCGAAGGGGCCGGTCTCCTCGACCGAGCGTCCGTCGGGCAGGGTGTAGAAAAGCCGCCCCTTCGCCGGGGCATAGACCACGCCGCGCAGCGGAACGCCATTTTCGACATAGGCGATGTTGACGGTGAAATCGCCGCGCCGCTGGACGAATTCCTTGGTCCCGTCCAGGGGGTCGACGATCAGGAAGGTGGACACCTCCTGCCTTTGGCTTGCCGCCTGCTCCTCGGTCACCAGCGCGACCTGCGGGAAGGCCTCGGCCAGCCCTTCGGAGATCAGCGCATCGGCGGCCTCATCGGCGGCGGTCACGGGGCTGTCGTCGGATTTGGCCCGCACCTCGAAATCGGCGCTGTCGTAGATTTCCATGATGCGGTCCCCCGCCTCAAGCGCCAGGCGACGGATCACGGGTGTCAGGCGTTCGAAATCCACTTCACTCTCCTCGTCTTGCGCCCGTTGTACGGACCTTAGAGGCCCCTTATGATGCGCCGTTAAGACAACGGCAAGGACTCCATGCGACGCAGGGGCAGGCCTGTCTCATACGCACGGAAGGCGGCACAAGGGCATGTTCAGGATCGAAAAGCGGCAAACCGGCGTTCAGGCGGCCCTTCGGACCGTCGACCTGATCTATCACAACACCGTCCGTTCGGTCCGCCGCGGGCATTCGAACGCCATCATCGGCCTGTTGATGAACATCTTCCAGATGCTGGTGATGATCGCGGTCTTCTACGCGCTGTTTCAGATCATGGGGATGCGCGGGGCGGCGATCCGGGGCGACTATTTCCTTTACCTGATGACCGGCATCTTCACCTTCATGACGAATGTGAAGACGATGGGCGCCGTCGCCGGGGCGGAGGGGCCGACCTCGGCGATGATGCTTCACGCGCCGATGACCACGGCCATCGCCATCAGCTCGGCCGCGCTGGCGGCGCTTTACACGCAGATCCTGTCGCTGGTCGCGATCCTCGGCATCTATCACCTCGCCGTCACCCCGATCGAGATCTACGATCCGGTGGGGGTCATGGCGATGATCATCCTCGCCTGGTTCAGCGGCGCCTGCGTCGGCCTTGTGGTTCTGGCGGCAAAGCCCTGGGCGCCCGGCATCGTCGGCATCGCAACGACGATCTATTCCCGCGTCAACCTGATCTTTTCCGGCAAGATGTTCGTCGGCAACGCGCTTGGCTACACGATGCTGAAGTTCTTTGACTGGAACCCCCTGTTCCACATCATCGACCAGGCGCGCGGCTATGCATTCATCGATTATTACCCGCATAATTCCTCGATCGCTTACCCGGTCTATCTGTCGCTGAGCTTGCTGATGATCGGGCTGATGGGCGAATTCTACGGCCGCCGCCATGTCTCGCTGAGCTGGTTCGCGGGCAAGTAGCGCCCTTCAGTCCACCACCCGCAGTGTCAGGTTGATCCGCCCGCCCTTCGGCAGCAGGGTCGAACTGCCCGGTGCGATCCGGTCGATGCCGTGATAGGCCAGCCGCGCGGCCCCGCCGAGGATCAGCACATCGCCCGAATGCAGCCAGGTGGAGGCGGTCTTGCCGCCCCGCTCTGTCCCGCCGATGCGAAAGCGGGCATCGTCGCCCAGGCTGACCGACAGCACCGGCCAGGAAAAATCGGTCTCGTCGCGGTCCTGGTGCAGGCCCATCCGCGCCCCGTCAGCATAGAAATTGACCAGACAGCAATCGGGCAGCCGGTCGGTGCCGACCAGATCGCGCCAGATCGCCAGAACGCTGTCGGGGATCGGCGGCCAGTCGCCGCCATCGGGGTGGCGGTCGGCATAGCGATAGCCGCGCCGGTCGGTGCCCCAGCCATAGCGCCCGGCCGAGGTCATGCGCACCGACATCGGCCTGCCCCATGGCGTAACGGGCGCGAAAAGCGGCGCGGCCGCCACGACACCGCGCAGATCGTCCACCAGGGCGCCTTGTTCGTCCGCTCCCAGATAGCCGGGGTAGAGCGCCGCCCCGCGCAGATCGACCGCCGCCGGGCGGCCTGCGGGGCGACCCGCGGGATGGTCCGGCGACGGGCGTCCGTTTTCGAAGATTTTCACCACTTTTCCTGACCCGGCGATGCTTGCAGCACAAAAACTCCCTCCTTATATACCGCTCGAAGCTGGTCGGGCAGACCCGGCCGAATTCTTGGGATCGGCGTCGGAGGCCGCAATCGGATCCGGTGCCAGAATATCGCCGAAAGAAAGGGAATACATATGTCCAAAGTCATCGGTATCGACCTCGGGACCACCAACTCCTGCGTTGCCATCATGGATGGGTCGCAGCCCCGCGTGATCGAGAACTCCGAAGGCGCGCGCACGACGCCGTCCATCGTCGGCTTCACCGACAGCGAGCGCCTTGTGGGCCAGCCGGCCAAGCGCCAGGCGGTCACCAACCCCACCAACACCATCTTCGCCGTCAAGCGCCTCATCGGCCGCCGCATCGGCGATGCCGAGGTCGAGAAGGACAAGAAGCTTGTCCCCTACAAGATCGTCGACGGTGGCAATGGCGACGCCTGGGTCGAGGTCAAGGGCGAAAAATACAGCCCCGCGCAGATCTCCGCCGTCATCCTTCAAAAGATGAAGGAAACCGCCGAATCCTATCTGGGGGAGCCGGTCACGCAAGCCGTCATCACGGTTCCGGCCTATTTCAACGACGCCCAGCGTCAGGCCACGAAGGATGCCGGCAAGATCGCCGGCCTCGAGGTGCTCCGCATCATCAACGAGCCGACGGCAGCGGCCCTCGCCTACGGTCTCGACAAGAAGGAAACCAAGACCATCGCCGTCTACGACCTTGGCGGCGGCACCTTCGATATCACCATCCTCGAGATCGACGAAGGCCTCTTCGAGGTGAAATCCACCAACGGCGACACCTTCCTTGGTGGCGAAGACTTCGACATGCGGATCGTCAATTACCTCGCCGACGAGTTCAAGAAAGAGCATGGCGTCGACCTTTCCGGCGACAAGATGGCGCTTCAGCGACTGAAGGAAGCGGCCGAAAAGGCGAAGATCGAACTGTCGTCGAGCCAGCAGACCGAGATCAACCAGCCGTTCATCTCGATGGACAAGAACACCGGTACGCCGCTGCACCTTGTGATGAAGCTGACCCGCGCCAAGCTGGAAAGCCTGGTTGCCGATCTCATCAAGAAGTCGATGAAGCCCTGCGAAGCCGCGCTGAAGGATGCCGGTCTCTCGAAGGGCGATATTGACGAGGTCGTGCTGGTCGGCGGCATGACGCGGATGCCGAAGGTGATCGAGGAAGTGAAGAACTTCTTCGGCAAGGAACCCCACAAGGGGGTGAACCCGGACGAGGTCGTGGCGCTCGGCGCGGCGATCCAGGCGGGCGTTCTGCAAGGCGACGTGAAGGACGTGGTCCTGCTGGACGTGACGCCGCTGTCGCTGGGGATCGAGACGCTGGGCGGCGTCTTCACCCGCCTGATCGACCGCAACACCACGATCCCGACCAAAAAGTCGCAGATCTTCTCCACGGCCGAGGACAACCAGAATGCCGTGACGATCCGCGTCTTCCAGGGCGAGCGTGAGATGGCGGCCGATAACAAGCTGCTGGGTCAGTTCAACCTTGAGGAAATCCCGCCCGCGCCGCGCGGCATGCCGCAGATCGAGGTCACCTTCGACATCGACGCCAACGGCATCGTCCATGTCGGCGCCAAGGACAAGGGCACCGGCAAGGAACAGCGGATCACCATCCAGGCCTCGGGCGGTCTTTCGGACGAGGAAATCGAGAAGATGGTGCGCGACGCCGAGGCGAATGCCGAAGGCGACAAGAAGCGCAAGGATCTGGTCGAGGCCCGCAACCAGGCCGAAAGCCTGATCCATTCGACCCGGAAGGCGCTGGAAGAGCATGGCGACAAGGTCGATGGATCGACCGTCGAGGCGATCGAACTGGCCATCGGCGCGCTGGAAGAGACGCTCAAGACCGATGATGCCGGCAAGATCAAGGGCGGCGTCCAGAACCTGACGGATGCGTCGATGAAGCTTGGCGAAGCGATCTACAAGGCCGAACAGGCGAAAGCCGGTCAGGCCAGCGACGATGATGCGGACGAAGGGCCGCGCGGCGTCGATGACGACATCGTGGATGCCGACTTCGAAGACCTCGGCGACGACCGCAAGCGCGGCTGACGCGACCTGAACCGACGGGGCCGGTCTGATCCATATCGGACCGGCCTGCGCGTTCACCGGAAGGAACTGGAATGGCGAAACGCGACTATTACGAGGTTCTGGGCGTGTCGCGCGGCGCTTCGGCCGACGAGATCAAGAAGGCCTATCGCAGCAAGGCGAAGGAACTTCACCCGGACCGCAACAAGAACAAGCCCGATTGCGAAGCCCAGTTCAAGGAAGTGAACGAGGCTTATGACGTCCTGAAGGACGACACCAAGAAGGCGGCCTATGACCGCTTTGGCCATGGCGCTTTCGACGGCAGCATGGGTGGCGGTCCGCGCGGCGGCGGTGCCTATGGCAATGGCGATTTCGCCTCGGCCTTCTCGGACGTGTTCGAGGACCTCTTTGGCGATTTCATGGGCGGGCGCGGCGGCGGCCCCGGCGGGCGTCAGCGCGCCAGCCGCGGCTCTGATCTGCGCTACAACCTGCGCGTCACGCTGGAAGAGGCGTTCAGGGGCGTCCAGAAGGCGATCAACGTGCCGACCTCGGTCGCCTGCGGCACCTGCAACGGCACCGGGGCCGAGGGTGGCGCCGAACCGCAGGCCTGCCCCACCTGTTCGGGCATGGGCAAGGTCCGCGCGCAGCAGGGCTTCTTCACGGTCGAACGCACCTGCCCGACCTGCGGGGGCCTTGGCCAGATCATCAAGAACCCCTGCAAGGTCTGCCACGGCGCGGGCCGGGTTGAGAAAGACCGCTCTCTCTCCGTCAACATCCCCGCCGGGGTGGAAACCGGCACCCGCATCCGCCTTGCCGGTGAGGGCGAGGCCGGGATGCGCGGCGGGCCTGCGGGGGACCTGTACATCTTCATCGAGGTCAAGGAACACGCGCTTTTCCAGCGCGACGGTGTGCACCTTTACTGCCGCGTGCCGGTCGCCATGACGGCGGCCGCGATGGGCGGTGAGGTCGAGGTCCCGACCATCGACGGCGGCCGCAGCCGGGTGAAGATCCCCTCCGGAACCCAGACCGGGAAGCAGTTGCGCCTGCGCGGCAAGGGTACGCCTGCGCTGCGCGGCGGCGGATCGGGCGATATGCTGATCGAGATCGCGGTGGAAACGCCGGTGAACCTGACCTCGCGCCAGAAGGACCTGCTGCGTGAGTTTCAGGAACTGAGCAAGGATAACAACCCTGAGGAATCGTCCTTCTTCTCGAAGGTGCGCAGCTTCTGGGACGGCATGAAGGGGTAGGCGTGTCTATCACGCCTGTTCCGGCCTCAGTGATCGTCGTGGGCGTGGGCCCGGTCGATCTCATATCTCTTGTCGCAATAGCTGCATTCGACAAAGCCCGTGCCATGCGGGATCGTCAGCCAGACGCGCGGATGGCCCAGCGCGCCGTCACCCCCGTCGCAGGCGACTTTCCAGGTCGTCACAACCTCGGTCTCGGGGGCGGGGATCGTCATCGGGCTACTCCGTTCTGTAACTGCGGGCGCATGATACGCATTGGGTCAGCGGGGACAAGCGCGCTTAATCCGCGCGCGGCAACATCCGCCCCAGAACCCGGCCGCCCAAGATATGCAGGTGGTAATGCGGCACCTCCTGCACGCCATGGACGCCGGAATTGGCGATGGCGCGGTAGCCCTCCCCCTTGTCCCCCGGCGCGACGCCCTGCATGCGGCAGACCTCGGCCGCGGTGCGCATGAAGTCGAGGATCTCGGCATCCGTCGCCTCGGCGGCGAAATGGTCGAAGTTGACGTAGCGGCCCTTGGGGATCACCAGCACATGCACCGGCGCCTGCGGGCCGATGTCGTGAAAGGCAAGCGTATGCTCCGTCTCTTTCACGGTCTTGTTCGGGATCTCGCCGCGCAGGATGCGGGCAAAGACGTTGCTGTCGTCGTAGCTGTAGGCCATGTCAGTCCTCAGTCCGAAAAGAGATGGTCGGTGGCGGCAAGGGCGCGTGCCTTATCTTCAGGGATAGCGGCAAACGCGGCCAGAGGCACGGCATTTTCCGCAGCCCCGGCGGTTTCGCGCAGGATAAAGAAATGCGCGAAGGCGGCATCGCGCAGCATGTCGCTTTCATGGCGGATGTCGTAGCGGATCGTCGGCAGAAGCCGGGCCAGCGTCTCCGCCCCGGTATGATCGCCCGCCAGGCCGGTGCGCCGCGCGTGGCCGATCAGGTAATCGTCGCTGAAGGCGCATTCGATTTCCAGCATGCGGATGGTGGCCCGGTCGGCGGCGAAATCGCGCAGCGTCTCGATCCCCGCCGGATCGAGGCAGATGATCAGCCGGTCGCTTTGCATCTGATCGAACAGCATTCTGAGCAGCGCGCGGCGATGGCGGTTGCGCTTGGCCAGCGACGTCTGGATGCCGCCGAGGTCGGGCAGCGGCGTGGCGGCTTCGTCGAAAAGATATTCGACGGCCGGGATGCCGGTTTCCTCCGACAGCCGCGCAGCCAGACGTTTCGCGACATGCCATTTCTTGCAGATCAGGACGAGGAGTTCGCGTTCCCGGCCCAAAGTCGATTCCGTTTCCCAGAAGCGACGGGCGAAGCGGCGGCCGATCCGGCCGCGCCCGGTGAGGAAGCGGTACAGGTTGCGGCCTTCGTTGGAGATGCGAAACTCAACGCCGGTTTCGGCGTAAAGGTCCCCCAGCCGCGCCTTCAGTTCCGCCGCCTCGGTGCTGATCTTGCGGGCGAAAAGCGCGTCCTGCCCCAGAAGCATGTCGTGGTGATCGTTGTAGAATGTCACCGGCATCCCGTAATCGGAAAACATCAGGAAGGTCAGCGTGCGGGACCTGATCTCCCCCTCGGGCACGACATGGCGGACGAGGGTCTGGAAGAAGGTCTCATCCGGGATCCAGGTCGTGCGGAAGAAGCGCACGATGTCGCGGCGCCGTGCGATCAGCTCAAGCACCCATTCGACGGTCCGGCGGCGCAGGCACCACCACTGGCTGCCGATCATGATACGCAGATCGGCGGGGATGCCGCGCTTCAGGCCAAGCCGCTTTTGCAGGTTGTAGGCCCCGTAAAACAGCCTCTTGCGCAGCCGCTCGTTGAAATAGTGGCGATAGATCAGGCGATCTTCGCGCATGCCGGTCTTGATCCAGTCAGAGCGGAAGAAATCGAAGCTTTCGATATAATCCACATCCTCGCGGTCAAGGAATTCGTGGACATACTCGGCCGACTTGATCGGCATGCAGTCGCCCGACAGCATGTAGAAGTGGCTGGCCTTCGGAAAGGCGGCCTCGGCGGCCTCGACCGCGCGGAGCGTGGCGGCCACAAGGCTCCATTCGCCCCAGCCGCACTTGACGCGGCGCTTGACGAAGACCACGCCCGGATTGTCCTTCAGGGCGGCGCGGATCCTCGCGTAATCCGCCGGGTCGGCGCGGGCATCGAAGTGAATCGCCATGAAATCGCCCACCGCTGTCAACCGCCGCGCTTGGGCGATGACCCCTTCGGGGTCCTTGTGACAGAGCAGGATGAAAGCGATTTTCGCCATACGGGATACCGACCGCGCGCCTTTGTGGCTATTGTGGGGCCAGATAGCTATATCAGCCGTTGAAAAGACAGAGTCTTTTTGCTCTTTAGGCCGCAATTGTTGCCTAATGTCACAACCAGCCCGGCCCGCCGGTGAGTTAGGGACAGACATAGATGGGATTTCCCGGAACCTGGATGACCGAAAGCGGCAGCATGGTCTACCGCGTGGTACCGAAATGCGCCTGTTCGACCATTGGTCAGATCATGTTCTATTCCGACCACGGCCGGTTTTTCGACGGCGATATACATGACGCGACCGAGGGCCTGCACAAATGGGCGCGTGAGGACAGCCAGCCGATCATCGAGAGGGCCGTCAAGGA
>DAIOXI010000032.1:0-5392 GCA_036758045.1 Albidovulum sp. | reverse complement strand
GCAACCCCTATACCCGCATCCTGTCGTCCTTCTTCGACAAGATCGCCGGCATCCAGCGCAACGGCCAGCGCTATCGCGGCAACCTTGTGCCGACGCTGATCCAGAAATACGGGATCGAGGTCGGCAGCCCCGAGGACGGGTTCGACTTCGATCAGATCGCCTCATTCCGGCGCTTCCTTCTGTTCGCGCGCGACACGATCCGCTGGAAAAAACCGATGGAGCCGGACATCCACTGGTCGGCCATGGCCGGCCATATCTCCACCTTCATCGTCAATGGCGGGCGCTACGACCAGATTTTCTTTACCGAGCGTTTCAACGACGGCATGCAGGTCGTGCTGGATCATATCGAGACGCCGCACAAGGTAGACCTTGCCGCCATCCCGCGTTTCAACGAAAGCGAGGGGCATGGGCCGAAGCGCGCCCATCCGGTCGAGGATTATTTCGACGACCTCTCCCGCCACCTGATCTGGGAAATCTATCACAAGGACTTCCAGCTCTTCCGCTATGACTTCGACGATCCGTCGAACAAGATGCCGCTGGGCGAGCTCGATCTGGATGAGATTCACGCCAAGCTTGGGTGAACCGCCGCCCCGGTGGCTGAGGAGAAGCGCCCGATGACCGCCCTGCCCGCCCGCTTTCTGCGATGGCTCTCCGGCCATATGGAGCTTGGGCTGGCCGCGCTTCTGGCGCTGGCGGCGGCGGGGGGCTGGGCCTTTGCGCTGATCGCAGATGAGGTGGCCGAGGGCGAAACCCATGCCTTCGACGAAGCGGTGCTGCTGTCGCTGCGCGCGCCCGGCAACCCGGCCGACCCGCTGGGTCCGCCCTGGGTGGAGGAACTGGCGCGTGACACGACCGCACTTGGCGGGACCGCCGTTCTGGCCTTCCTGACGGTGGCCGTCTTCGGCCTTCTCTGGCTTCAGCGGCGGCGCCTGACGGCCCTGTTCCTGGTGGCGGCGGTAGGCGGCGGCCTTACGCTCAGCTCCGCCGCCAAGGCGCTGTTCGACCGGCCGCGCCCGGACCTTGTCCCGCACGGATCGCATGTCTACACAGCGTCCTTCCCCTCGGGCCATTCGATGATGTCGGCCATCGTCTACCTGACGCTGGCCTTGCTGGTCGCCCGGACCCTGCCCGACCGGCGGCTGAAGATCTATGTCGTCACCCTTGCCGCCGCCGTCACCCTGTCGGTCGGCGTCAGCCGCGTCTATCTTGGCGTTCACTGGCCGACCGACGTCCTGGCCGGATGGGCGGCGGGCGGCGGCTGGGCGCTTGGCTGTGCGGCGCTTGCGCGTTACCTGTCGCGTCGGGGCGCGATCGAGGATGAGGACTGATCAGATCAGGTCGTGATCGCGGAACAGCGCCTTGACGTCGGTTTCGGGCCGCGCGCCGAAATGGCTGATGACCTCGGCCGCCGCGACACAGCCCATGCGGCCCGACACGGCAAGCGGCTGGCCGGTCGCGAGGCCATAGAGGAACCCGGCCGCGAACTGATCGCCCGCGCCCGTCGCATCCACCGGCACCACGCGATGCACCGGCACCTCCACCCGTTCCGTGCCGCGCAGGATCACCACATCGGCGCCCGACCGGGTACAGACCACCACGCCGCATTCCTCGCGCGCCTGTGCCAGCGCGCCGTCAAGGTCGGTCTGGTAGAGCGTCCATCTCGTCCTTCACCTGCCGACGTATGTCGGCGCGGTGGCGGTCGACGCAGAACGGATCAGAGAGCGCGATCCCCGCCTTGCCGCCCCCGGCATGGGCCGCGGCGGCGGCCTTGCGGAAGGCGGCCTTGCCCTGATCCTTGTCGAAAAGATAGCCTTCAAGGAACAGGTAGGCGCTGTTCTTCACCACCTCTTCGTCCAGATCGTCAGGGCCGAAATCCGCCCCCGCGCCAAGATAGGTGTTCATCGAGCGTTCGCCATCCGGCGTCACGAAGATCATCGAGCGCGAGGTCGGGTGATCCGCCGACCCGACCGGCGGGTTGGGGAAATCCGTCCCCTCCACCTCAAGCGACTTGGCGTAGAAGCGGCCCAGCGCATCGTCCTTGACCCGGCCGATGAAGGCGGTGCGCAGCCCCATGTTGCCGAGCCCCGCCATGGTGTTGCCGACCGAACCGCCCGGTGCCTCGGTCCGTTCCTTCATCGCGGCATAAAGCATCTCGCCCCGCTCGCGGTCGACAAGCTGCATGATGCCCTTTTCGATCCCCATCCAGTCGAGGAACTTGTCATCGCATTGGGTCAGCACGTCGACCATGGCATTCCCGATGCCGACAACATCATAGCTCTTCACAGGGTCTTCTCCTCATAGGAACACAGATCGCGGATCAGGCAGGCCCCGCATTTGGGCTTGCGCGCCACGCAGATATAGCGGCCATGCAGGATCAGCCAATGATGGGCGTTCAGCTGGTATTCGGCCGGCACGTTATCCTCGATCGCGCGTTCGACTGTTTCCACGTCCTTGCCCGGTGCGATGCCGCTGCGGTTGCCGACGCGGAAGATGTGGGTATCGACCGCCTGCGCAGGCTGGTGAAACCACATGTTCAACACCACATTCGCCGTCTTGCGCCCGACGCCCGGCAGCGATTGCAGCGCCGCGCGTGAGGAGGGGACTTCACCACCGTACTCCTCCACGAGGATGCGGCTCAGCTTGATGACATTCTTCGCCTTCTGACGGTAAAGGCCGATGGTCTTGATATGTTCGGTCAGCCCCTCTTCGCCCAGGGAAAGCATCTTTTCGGGTGTATCGGCCACCTGGAACAGCGACCGCGTCGCCTTGTTCACCCCGGCATCGGTCGCCTGCGCAGAGAGCGCCACCGCGACGAGAAGGGTAAAGGCGTTGACATACTCAAGCTCACCCTTCGGTTCCGCCTCCGCCTCGTGAAAGCGGCGGAAGATTTCCTTCATCGTCAGGTAGTCGAGTTGCCGGGCCATGGGAACGGCGATAGCGGGCGCGCTGCCCGACGGCAAGCCCTTCGGGGAACGAATGCGACGCGCATCGGCGTTAACGGTGTTTTCGCGCATATGGTGCAGTCTGGCCGCGCAGGCTTGCAGGGACGCGCGCATGGGACGGCCGAACCGTGACAGTGCATTTTGGGACGGCAGCGGTCAGGAGACCCGGACCGGCGGCCTTGCCGCAACGGTGCGCATCGCCACCCGCCGCGGCCTCGTCCCCGTCGCGATGCTCAGGCCAGGGGACCTGATCCTGACGCGGGACAGCGGCTACCGGCCGCTGCGGGCGCTCTGCCCGCTCGGTCCGCTGCCCTGCCTTCGGGTCGCCGGTCTCTGGCTGCGGCCCGGACAGGGCCTTCTCGACCGCGCCCCTGCGGGGGAGGAGGTGCTGGTCCCCGCGCAATACCTTGCCACCGGCGCCCCGTCCCTGACCCGGCGGCTTGTCTTCGTGCTGCGCCTCGACCGGCACGAAATCCTTCTGGCGGACGGTCAGTGGACCGAAAGCGCCCCCGCCCCCGGCATCCCGGCCCGGCGCCGCATCGGCGTGGCCGGACCCGTCGATCTCTTCCCGCAAAACCGCAAAATCCGGGTCGCGGAGGCGCGCAGGCTCGCCTAGTCTTTCCCGTGACGAAGGAGAGACGCGCCATGACCGAGATGACCGAACCCGCGGGCTATCACTACGCCGTCATCGCCCGCGCGCTTCGCCTGATCGAGGCCGAGGGCGGCACCGCGATGCCGCTCGACGATCTCGCCCGCGCCTTGAACATGAGTCCGGCGCATTTTCAGCGTGTCTTCACCCGCTGGGTCGGCGTCAGCCCGAAGCGCTATCAGCAATACCTGACGCTCGACCTTGCCAAGCGGCTTCTGGCGGAACGGCACACGGTCCTTGACGCCGCCGATGGCGCGGGGCTGTCGGGTGGCGGACGGCTGCACGACCTCTTCATCCGCTGGGAAGCGATGAGCCCCGGTGAATTCGCCTGCGCAGGCGAGGGCTTGAAGATCCATTGGGGGTGGAGCGACAGCCCCTTCGGCCCCGCGCTTCTGATGGCGACCGATCGCGGCATCTGCGGCATCGGCTTTGCCGCCGAGACCGGGGCCGAGGCGACGATGGCCGACCTTCTTGGCCGCTGGCCCAAGGCAGATTTCGTCGAGGACCCGATGAGGCTGCGCCCCTTGGCCCTGTCCGCCTTCGGCGCCAGCGCCGATCCCGCGCCGGTCTTCGCCATCGGCGCGCCGTTCCAGATCAAGGTGTGGGAGGCGCTTCTGGCGATCCCCTCGGGCCATGTGACGACCTATACCGACCTCGCCACCGCGATCGGCAACCCGCGCGCCGTCCGCGCCGTCGGCACCGCTGTCGGGCGCAACCCGGTCAGCTGGCTGATCCCCTGCCACCGCGCGCTGCGCAAGACGGGGGAGCTTGGCGGCTATCACTGGGGCCTGCCGATCAAGCGCGCCCTTCTGGCTTGGGAGGCAGCCCGCAGCGACGCGGGCTGACCCCGAGGCGCGGGCCGGTCAGCCGCGCATCTTCTTGACGATCAGGCCGACGACAACCTGCACGATCAGCCCCGCGACGCCACCGCCGACAAGGTTGCCCGCCATCGCGGCGATCCCGCCGGCATCGCCCAACATCCCGCCCAGGAGCTGACCGCCGCCAAGCCCGCCGACGGCCCCGGCGATGAGGTTGCCGATATTGCCCATATCGGCGCCCTTCACGGCCTTGCCGCCGCCGACGCCGCCCAAGGCCCCGCCGATCACCTGCGCAATGATCTGTTCCATTTGGTATGTCCCCCGTGGAGTGTATCCCCTTGACATACGGTGGTTGCGTACCCATCTGAATAGTATCAGAGGGACACGACGCCATGAAACAGACCAACGTTCGCCAGTTCTTCCAGCAGTTCCCCAACGATGAAGCCTGCCTGGAGCATCTTTTTAACGTTCGGTTTGGTCAAGGTTGCGCCTGCCCGAAGTGCGAACGCCCCGCCAAATGGTATCGTCTCGCCTCTGAGCAAGCCTATTCATGCCAGTGGTGCGGCCATCACATTCATCCGATGGTCGGTTCCATCTTCGAAAAGAGCCGCACCCCGCTGCAGCTGTGGTTTTACGCAATCTTCCTGTTCACCACGTCCAAGCATGGCGTGAGCGGAAAGGAATTGCAGCGCCAGCTTGGTGTGACCTACAAGACCGCATGGCGCATGGCAGCCCTGATCCGCGAGCACATGGCCGCCATCGACGGTGACGCGCCCATCGGCGGTCATGGCGAGATTGTCGAAGTCGATGAAACCTTCATTGGCGGCAAGACCGAGGGCATGGACTGGCGCGCCCGCAAGACCGTTGTGATGGGCATGATTGAGCGTGGCGGCGATGCGATCCTGACCGTTGTTCCCGACCAGACGCGCGGCTCTCTCATGCCGCAGCTTCACAAGCATGTTCTGGACGGATCAGAGGTCCAC
>DAIOXI010000031.1:1906-18325 GCA_036758045.1 Albidovulum sp. | reverse complement strand
ACGCCATGTGCAGCCCGAACATCTCGCGCGTGATCCGCCGCCATTTCCGCATCAGGGCGGGCCAGTCCGACCGCGTCGGATGGGCCACCCGCAGCGCTTCTTCCAGAACCAGCCCAAAGCCCTTGTCGCGGGCGCGAAAGCACCATTCGGCATCTTCCGACAGGCCGTGCCGGAACGGGCCGACCGCCTCGAACACCGCCCGCGTCGTCAGGAGGTTGCCGGTGCCCGAAAACCCCTTGCGCTCGATATAGTCGCGATAGTTGAAGGCGAAGACCGTCTCGAACGCCTCGGCCCCGCTGCGTGGCGGCGGGGTTTCGTCGAAGACGTCGATCGCACCGCCGATGAGGTCCGCCCGGCCGACCGAGGCCTTGGCCACCCGCAGCCAGTCCGGCGCGGGGACGCAGTCGGCGTCGAGGAAGAAGAGGTTCGGGGCCGCGCTTTCCCGGACCCCGCGATTGCGCGCATTGGCCGCGCCCGCCAACGGCTCCACCACGAAGCGAACGGAGGGGAAGGCCGCCCGGACCACGTCGAGCGGCTGGGTAGAGGCATTGTCGACCACCAATATCTCGGTGTTGTCGGTGTCGCCCTGCGTCAGCGCGCGCAGGCAACGCTGCAACCGCTTCGAATCATTGAAGTGCGGGATGATGACGACGTGGTCGAAGGTCATTTCTGCTGCCATGGCTCGGGGCAATCTCTTGCCGGACGGTCTGACAACTTTGCCCGCCCCCCGCAATCGCGAACTGCGATTTCGGCGCGTCTTTCACAAAATGGAAACGGTGTTAGCTATTTTGAAGAATCGTCGCCAAAGTCGGATCGACTAATGTTGCCAGATCGGCGACGAACGCCCCCGAAAACGGCAGATAAGCCCATGGAACCATTTGGGGAACACGCTATGGTTGAAATGTGGCGAAGTCGAACGAAAAATGGTCGAAATGTGGCCGACAGATGTTCCTTCCCCGGCGAAATGTGGTAAAACTATGTGGAGACGGAGCTTGCTATTTTTTCAGAAGGGGTGGTTATGTTGGACGTGAAATGGGTGGCCGGTGCTGTTACGGGCGCTGTGATCGGACTGGGGTCCGTCGCGGCGAACGCTTACATCATCGACTTTACGGATGCGAATACCGGATCGACCGGATCCATCTTCGGCGGCAGCGTGAGCTGGACCATGACGGCCAGTGGCCCGCTGAACAATTCCCAGGCCTTCGACGGGACGGCGAATGCCGGTACCAACGCGGCGGGGCTGGCGCTTGACACCGACGGCTATGGCGTGGGCCTTCATGACGACGAAGTGACCACGTTCCCGAACGGTACGCAGGAATGGATCCGCGTTTCCTTCAGCGCCCCGGTGCTGGTCGATGCGCTTTACTTCCTCGACCTCTTCGTCGCGCGTGACGGCTCCTCGCAGGAAGTTGCGATGGCCTCGATCAACGGCGGTTTCCCGATCGTGTCGACCTACGCGACGGACGTCTTCGGCAACAACCGGCCGGGCTTCGCCGCGTCGACTTTCGCGCCGATCCTGGTCAGCGACATCTTCTTCACGATCATGAGCACCAACGACAACATCGGCTTCGCCGACGGCGCGCTTGCTGGCATCGGCCTTGCGCCGGTCCCGGTTCCGGCTGCCGGCCTGATGCTGCTCGGCGGCCTCGGTGGTCTCGCGGCGATGCGCCGCAAGCGCAAGACGGCCTGATCGGACCAGAAAGAACCAGAAAGAACCAGAAAGGCCGGGCGATTCGCCCGGCCTTTTCGTTTCCTGGACCGTTGAACGGAAACGGGCGAAGGACGGATCGTCCTGCCCGGCTTATTCGTACATGCCGTAGTCGTAGCCGATCGAGTCATCCGAATAGCGGCACTTGTTCAGCACCACGCCCAGCACGTTGGTCAACTGGGCAATTTCCTTTTCGCAGATGTCGATATTCGGCAGCGTCGTCGTTTCCGCCGCCGCGACCAGGATCGCGCAATCGACATTGCCGAGGAAGCCAAGGTTGTCGTCGCTGGCCAGCATCGGCGACATGTCGAACAGGATCAGGTCCGGCTTGTAGCGCCGCTCCGCCGCGTCCAGCGCATCGCGCGCGGCCTGGCTTTGCAACAGTTCCGCAGGGCGTTTGCTGACCGTCGCGTTCAGCGAGACAAGGCAATTCTCGCCGATGCGCACAGCGGTCTGTTCGAACTCCGCCTCGCCGCCCAGATAGTCGTGCAGTGATTTCTCGGGCGTATAGCCCAGCGTCCGGTGCAGCGACGGCCGCCGCAGGTCAAGGTCCAGAAGCATGACCTTCAGGTCCTTCTGCCGCGCAAGGCTGATCGCAAGGTTCAGCGTGACCGTCGACTTGCCGCATCCGGCCTCGGGCGAGGTCACCGCAAGGCGGGTCCAGCCCTTGTCCTTCATCATGCGAACCGCGCGCGAGCGCAGCATGTCATAGGGCGCGGCGTTCTTGCCGCCCGACAGGGCCGTGATGCGGTTGCGCTGTGCCATCTCGGGCGAGATCGCCACCTCGGGCAGATCCTCCCAGCCCGTCGCGGTGACCGGGGCCGCCGCCGTCGCGGTCCGGCTGCGCACGACATCGCCCCCGCCGATCGCGGATTTGCGCAGCTCCCGCGCCTTCGCCAGCGCCGCTTCAAGCTTTTCCATACCGTCAAACCTTCCGCTGTCCGCGTTGCCCGATGCGCATCAAAGCCTGATGCCGAGCTTGTCAGCCACTTTTGCAAAGATGTAGTCAAGCGGCGCAACATAGACATGCACCGCATAGATCGCCGCCGGAATGCCCACGACGGCCAGCAGCAGCAGCGCGACAAAGCCGCTGCGCCGTTTCATCGTCTCGTTCGGGGTACGAATATAGGGGATTGTCACAAGGGGCGTGATGCCAAAGCTCTTGATAAGGTCCTTCGGCCGGCGCACCGAGCGGTTGAGCAGCTCCAGCAGCACGATCAGCGCGATGCCAAGGGCCGCGCCGCCGCCGACACCGGCCGCGGCAATCATCAGGCGATTGGGCTTCGTCGGGCTGTCCGGCGCGCTCGCCGCCTCGATCACGGTCAGACGTTCGCCCTTGGCCTGGGTCTCCACCACCTCGCCGCTGCGTGCGGCGGCAAGTTTGGCGACGGCATTGTTGTACTGGCCCTGGATATTGCCAAGGTCCCGCGTCATGGCGTCAAGCGCGATCTGGTTCGCGGGCGTCCGGTCGATCGAATCCTTGAGGATATCAAGCTGTTCGATCAACTGCTTGCGCTGTTCTTCCAGCGACTCCATCTGCGCGTCGATAGAGGCGATCTGCACATCTATCGGCGACATCGCGGCGCCCGAGGCACCCGCCGGAACCTGCTGCGCCTGAACGACCTTTTCAAGCTGGTCGATCTGCGCCTGAAGCTGCTTGATCTTCGGGTTCGCTGGCGAGAGCACGGCCAGCGAAGCGTTCATCTGCTGACGCAACTGGTCAAGCTGCTTGGCCTCGGGCGTCTGCGCCGCCGCAACGCCGGTGATCTGGCCGGTCGCGTTGAAGAGCGCGATCATACGGTCCTTCTGATCCTTCAGAAGCGCGATATCGCGTTCGGTCTGGGCCAGCCGGTCCTGAAGGATCTGCTGCTGGCCGAGGCGGTAGGTCAGCGTGTTGGGCAACGCATCCTTGTTTTCCTCCTGGAATTTCAGGATCTTCGCGCTCATGTCGCTGAGCTTGCCATCAAGATCTTTCACGTCGGACTGGAAGGTGGCCACGGTTTCGGACGCGCTGGTCTTGCGGCGCTCCGCATCCGCGGTCAGGACGATGGTCACATATTCGTTGACGACCGCAGCCGCCTTTGGCCCGGTCTCGCCATCGAAGCTGATGGTCATGTAGGCGGCCTCGCCCTTGCCCGCACTCTTGTTGATCTTGGTCGCGTCGACCATCGCCTGGACGATCTCATCCGGGGTCATCTTGTCCATGTCGCGGAAGACGTTCAGCTTGTTGGCGACGTCAAGAAGGTTCACCCGCCGCATCAGGTTCTTTTCGGCGTTTTGCAGCTGTTCCATCGCTGCGGCCTGAACCGTCGGCGGCAGCAGCGAGCCCGGAATCTGCGGGCTTTCGATGACCAGTGTCGAGCGCGCGGTATAGACCGCAGGCAACAGGAAGGCCGCCGCGATGGCCGCCGCCGTAACCAGGGCGAAGACGAGAATGAAGTAATGGATACGCCGCAGGAAGACGGCAAAGTAGAAAGACAGGTCCAGGTTCATTTCCGCTTCTCTTCTTCGGCCGCGATCTGGGCGGCGAAAAACACGCCATCGTCCAGCACGGATTGTACGACATGTTCGTCTACATGATGATGGTCCATGCTCCAAGCATAGAGCAGCGACATGTCGGACAGTTGATTGACCAGACGCGGCACGCCATGAGTGTGCTTGTGGATCATCGCCGCGGCGCCGGGCGTGATCTCCTCCCCCGTGCCGCCCGCGGCACGCAGCCGGTGCGCGATCAGATCGCCCACCGATTTCTCGTCCAGCGGCAGCAGATGGAAGCTGGCCGCGATCCGCTGGGCAAGCTGGCGCAGCGAGGGGTCGAGCACAAGCTCGCGCAGTTCCGGCTGCCCGACCAGTACCAGTTGGATGACCTCATCCTTGCCGGAGTTGATGTTGGTCAGCATCCGCAGCTCTTCCAGGCTTTCCTGCGACAGGTTCTGCGCCTCGTCGAAGATCAGCACGACGCGGCGACCCGCGGCATATTCCTCGATCAGGTAGTCCTGAAGCTGCTGGAACAGGTGGACATAGCTGGCATTCTGGTCGAAGGACACATCGAGCGCGTTCAGCACCCACTGGATCAGTTCCCCCCGCCCGCCCTGGGCGTTGGAGATCAGCCCGACGGTAACCTTCGACCCGAACTGGCGCAGCAGTTCCCGCAGAAGCGTCGTCTTGCCGCATCCGACCCCGCCGGTGACCAGCGTGATGGGCGCACGCGACAGGATGCCGAATTCCAGAACGGAATAGGCACGACGGTGCTGCGCCGACCAGAACAGGAAATCGGGATCGGGGACGAGCGTGAAGGGGCGCTCGCGGAACCCGAAGAAATCCATGTAAAAGCCGACACTCGTATCTTCTGCTCCGGTCTCCACGACCTTGTTCATTCACCAATCCATCCGTCGAATGCAGGTAAGAATATTCGTCCTACATGCAAGCCTGCATAGCCCAATCCGGGCCGGAGTTCACGCCGTTCCTGCCCGAGAACTTCGGCAACTTAATGGCGCCGCCGAGGCCGGCGCCAGAATGAACTGCCTCAAGCTTTCGAATCGCCCCACCCGATGCGCTGCACTGCGGCAAAATCCGCACAAAACCCCGAAGGTCAACCGTTCTGTTTCCGAAACCGAAACGCGCGATTTTCTGCGCCTTGCCCTAAGATTGCCATAAATGGCGGGAATCAGCTGGCAAGGTGCTGGGAACGCTGCCATCGGGGCCGGGGCCCCTGATTTGTTGTTTTCGCCAACATCGAAAAAATGCTAGTACACATATGGTGAAGTTGCCGCGACGCAGAATCGTGACTGGTCAGGTGAGCATACGCAGTCTCGCCGCGGTGGGGGTGAATGGTTGCACGGGCGGAGTGAACGTATGACGCTTCAGTTGAATGAGCTGTCAGACGACTTTGAGATGTCTAGCGCTCCGGTAGGTCTGGTGAATATCGCGGCTCGCTCTGGTCTCTACCGAAATTACCTCAAGCGCCTGTTTGACGTCGCCGCCGTTGTCGCGTCCGGTCTCGTCGTCGGGCCGCTGATCCTTTTCCTTGCGCTTCTGGTCGCAGCCGACGGCTCCAACCCGTTCTACTGGAACGAGCGTGTCGGACGCCGGGGGCGGAATTTCCGCATGCTGAAGCTCAGGACCATGGTTCCCGACGCCGACAAGATGCTTGAGGACTACCTGTCCCGCAACGCCGAAGCGCGGCTGGAATGGAACAGCACGCAGAAACTCAAGACCGACCCGCGCATCACCCGGATCGGGCGGTTCCTGCGCAAGACCTCTCTCGATGAACTGCCGCAGCTGTGGAACGTGCTGACCGGCGACATGTCCCTTGTCGGCCCGCGCCCCATGATGCCCAGCCAGCGACCGCTCTACCACGGCCTCGCCTATTACTCGCTCCGCCCTGGCATCACAGGCATCTGGCAGGTGTCCGACCGCAACGAAAGCGCCTTTTCCAAGCGCGCCGAGTATGACAGCGAGTATGACGAGAAGCTGACCTTCGCCATGGACCTCTGGCTTTTGTGGTCGACGGTGCGCGTGGTCCTGAAGGGCACGGGCTATTGAATTGACCCCGTGCCCCGACTTCGGGCAAAGACTTTCCCGGTAATTGACGGACCTGCCATATTGGCGCCTCGGTTCTGGCATATCGGCCGCCCCGAGGCGCGTAAGAGGATTCGATGACGTTCCGCAAAGCACTTGTTCCCGCCTTCCTGGCCATCGGCGTGATGGCCCTGTCGTCCTGCGACTCCTCGAAGGAACGGGCAGAGAAATTCTATCAGTCCGGCATGGCCTACCTGGAACAGGGCGATGTGGACCGCGCGATCGTCGAGTTTCGCAACGTCTTCAAGCTTGACGGCGAACACAAGAAAGCCCGCCGCGCCTATGCCGAGATCGAGCGCAACCGGGGCAACCTGCGCGAGGCGTTTTCGCAGTATCTGCGGTTGGCCGAGCAGGACCCGGCCGACCTCGACGCGCTGCGCGCGCTGTCGGAAATGGCGGTCGCCAATGGCGACTGGGAGGTGGCGGAGCGTTACGCGACCCCGGCGGCGGAACTTGCGCCCCAGGACCCGCAGATCCTCGCCCTGAAAGCGGCGGCCGATTACGGCAAGGCCACTGCAGACGCGGACAGCGCCGGGATCGTCGACGCCATGAACCGCGTCAAGGCCCTGCGTGAGACCAGTCCCGACAACATCCTGCTGCGCCGGGTCATCGTCGATGACCGCCTGCGCGCGCAGGACTTCAACGCCGCCCTGGCCGAGATCGACGAAGCCATCGCGATTGAGCCGAAAGACCGGCAGTTGAACGCGCAACGCCTGACGGTCCTTTCCGCGCTTGGCGACGAACAGGCGGTGGAGGACGGGCTGATCGACATGGTCAAGCGCTTCCCCGAGGCGCCGGAGATGAGCGCGACCCTCGTGCGCTGGTATGTCTCCCGCGACGAGTTGGACAAGGCCGAGGCGCATCTGCGCTCGCGCGTCGATCTGACCGCGCCCGATGTCACCCGTGTCTTCGACCTTGTGCGGTTCCTCGCCGAACATCGCGGCACCGACGCCGCCGTGGCCGAGCTTGACAAGGTGATCGCCAGCGGCGTCACCTCGCCCATTTTCAAATCGGCGCGCGCCGGGTTCCTCTTCGACCTCGGGCGCCGGGATGAGGCGATCGCCGACATGCGCGCGGTGCTGGAGCAAAGCGACAGCGCCGACGACACGCGGCGGATCAAGATCGGTTTGGCCCGGATGCTCAGCGCCTCGGACCAGGACGACGAGGCGCGCAAGCTGGTCGATGAGGTGCTGGCCGAGGATTCCGGCTATGTCGAGGCGATGAAGCTTCAGGCGGGCTGGGACATCCGCGACGACAAGGTGGGGGACGCCATCGCGATCCTGCGCCGGGCGCTGGACGACAGCCCGAACGACCCGGCCCTGATGACGCTGATGGCGCGCGCCTATGAACGCGACGGCAATCGCGACCTGATGCGAGAAATGCTGTCGCTGGCCGTCAACGCCTCGAACCGCGCGCCGGACGAATCGCTGCGCTATGCGCAGTTCCTCGCCACCGAAAACAAGCTTGTGCAGGCCGAAGGCGTGCTGATCGACGCGCTGCGCCTGACACCCGGAAACACCCATATCCTGATGCCGCTGGGCCAGGTCTATGTCGCGATGCAGGACTGGCCGCGCGCCAGCGCCGTCGCAAATCAGCTTGCCGCCAGTTCCCAGCCCGCCGCCCGCAACGCCGCCATCGGGCTTCAGGCCGCCGTCCTGGCCGGACAGAAGAACAGCGAAGAGGCGATCGGCTATCTTCAGGGCCTGGTCGACAGCGGCAAGGGCGATCTGGGGACCAAGATCGCGATATTGCGGACCTATATCGGCAACAACCAGATCGACCGGGCGCTGGCCTATGCCAACCAGCTGAGCCACGAGGCGCCTGACGACCCGGAGATCGAGTTCATCAACGGTTCGGTCCAGCTTCTTGCCGGCAATACGGCGGCCGCCGAAACCATTATGCGCAAGCTGGTCGAGGCGGACCCCTCGCGTACCCAGGCCTGGCTTGCGCTGGTGCGCATCGTCGCCACCGACCCGAAGCGGACCGAGGAGACCCGGACCCTGATCGCCGAGGCGCAGAAGACGGCCCCCGACTCGCCCGAGCTGAAATGGGCAAAGGCAGGCATTCTGGAGCGTACCGGGGATTTTGCAGGCGCGATCGGCGTTTACGAGGCGCTTTACAAGGAAAACACCGGCAACCCGATCATCGCCAACAACCTCGCCAGCCTGCTATCGGTTCACGGCGCGGACGAGGACAGCCTGAACCGGGCCGAGATCATCGCCCGACGTCTGCGCGGCAGCACGGTTCCTGCCTTCCAGGACACCTATGGCTGGATCGCCTATCTGCGCGGCAACTACAAGGAAGCGGTGAGCGAGCTTGAGAAGGCCGCCGCGGGCTTGCCCGACGACCCCTCCGTGCAGTTCCATCTTGCCAAGACCTACCTCGCCCTCGATCGCAAGAGCGACGCGCTGGCCCAGTATCGCAGGATGGAGGGTCTTTTCCCGCAAGGGGTGGAGAAACCCGGTTACGCGGCCGAGGCCGACAAGGACGTTCAGGCCCTTGAAGCGGCCGGGACGACGGTGGGAAACTGAGTTCAGGTGTGTTGCCCTTGGACAACGAACCGTTCCGGCACAGAGCAAACGCATGAAGATTACGAGTTAACAATTTGAAAGATCAACAATCGGGCTTAGTCTGGGTCCGATTCGAAACTCAGGGTGACATAATGTTCCGGACCCTCATTGCCTTTCTCGCGGTTATCTTCCTCGCCCCCTCCGCATGGGCGCAGGGCTATTCCATCCAGCCGGGCGACGTCCTGCAAATGGAAGTCCTTGAAGACCCGAGCCTGAACCGCAGCCTTCTCGTCCTGCCGGACGGCACTGTCAGCCTGCCGCTGGTTGGTTCGCTCAAGGCCTCGGGCCGCAGCGTCAGTTCCATGCGGAGCGCCATTTCCTCGGCGCTGGCGCCGAACTTCGCCTCGGCGCCGACGGTCTACCTGTCGGTGGGCCAGTTGAACCCGATCACCAGCGCCGTGAACAACGCCGCCGCCCAGACCGCCGCGCAGAACTACAAGCCCTATGGCACCGTATCGGTTTACGCGATGGGGGAATTCAACAACCAGGGCCGGCTTGACATCCAGTCCGGCACCACGCTGCTGCAATTCCTCGCGGAAACCGGCGGCCTGACCCGTTTCGCCGCGACCAAGCGCATCCAACTGCGTCGCCCGAACAAGAAAACCGGTACGGAAACGGTGTACAACTATAACTTCAAAGCCGTACAAGGGGGGGCGCAGGCGCCCGTGATCGTCCTTCGTGACGGCGATGTCATCGTGGCACCGGAGCGCAAACTCTTCGAATAAAGGGCAAATCGCGTGGTGGGGACGAGCAGTAAGAAAATCGCGGTAATCGCGGCCCTGACGACACTCTTGCCAACAAGCGCCCTCCCTCAGCAGCAGGGGGGCGTCGGCACGGTGGCGGGGACGCAGCCGACGACAACGACGACGGCCGCGACGCCGGGCATGGCCACGGCGGGCGCCGCGCAGGCGTCCGGAGGGGGCCTGACGCCCTCGCCCAGCGGGCTGAACAATACCGGCGGGCTTCAGATCGACTTCGGTCTGTCGAGCAAGCTGACCTTCGACGCCAACTTCCGCCTCAGCAATACCAGCGGCGGCACGACGACGATCTGGGACAACAAGCTGGACTTCAACCTGTCCAGCATCACCCCGCTCAGCAACCTGTCGATCATCGGCTCCACCGTGCTGCGCAATGCCTCCATTCCGGGGCGCAGCGTGTCGGGCTTCGAGGACCCGCAGATCCGGCTTCGCTACAGCCGCGACGGCGTCATCAGCCGCTTCACGCTGGACGGCCGCTATCGCCATGCCGACCGTGAGTTCCTGAACCCCTTCCAGGTCGAGCAGGAAGAACAGGCACTGGGGACGCTTCTGGGCGGCGGCGGGACGGTGACCTGGAAGAATTACGGGCTGACCTACCAGACGGGCCTCAACGCGCCCCTGGGCTTCCAGCTTGCGCTGAAGCGGGCCGAGACGGATTACGACACCTTCGCCACTGCAATCGACCCGTTCACGCTTTACGACCGCGTCACCGACACCGCCAATGCGACGGTGACGATGAAGGTCTCGCCCGTGATGACGCTGCGCGGTTCCGTCGGGCTGACGGATTTCGACGCGCAGGATCCGGTCAGCACCAGCCGCCGGACCGAGGATTACGCCATCGGCGCGACGATGGACATCAATCCGGTGCTGCTTCTGGACGCACAGATCGGCTTTACCGATGTGACCACCGACACCACCGGCGGCCGTTTCAACCGCAACGGCGCAACCTCGGCCATCCAGCTGACCAAAACGCTGCCCAATGGCACGATCTTCGGCAACTTCACCTCGACCGTGAACCAGAACGGCACCCGCTCCATCCTCAGCTTCGGGCGCACGCTGCAACTGCCGTCCGGCACCTTCTCCGGCACCCTTGGCGTGACCCATACGCCCGCCGGAAACGACCGGATTTCCGGCAGTCTGGCCTATAACCGCGTCATGCGGTCGAGCGATATCACAGTGACCGCCCAGCGCAGCGTGACGAGCAATGGCGCCAACACGGCCGCGGGCGCCAGCACCGACGTCCTGAACACGCGTATCGGTGTCGTCTACAATTACGCGATCAACACCGATTCCGCCTTCAACCTCGCCTTCGACTGGGGCCGGGCCGAGGCAGCCGATTCCTGGTTTGCCTACAACACGACTGAACGCACGACGCTGGCTATTCGCGGATGCTGACGCAGGACTGGAACATGACCGGCGGCTTGCAGCTTCGCCATCGGTCCGACAACAGCGGTACGGCGCAATCGAACGCGGTGTTCCTGACGCTGGACCGGAATTTCAGTTTCCGTCCCTGACGCAATGACGCGCGCGGAGCGGATTCCGCGCGCGCCTGCGCAACGGTTGCCGCGTCCTGACGCAAAGTTCAACGGCCCGCGCCGGTAGCCTGTCGATCTTTGCGAGCGGATACAGTAGGTTCCCGCGTGTTTAACCAGGCCGGATTTTACATCAGATGACCCACAACCCCGCCCCGCATGACAGCACCGCTTCGCTTTCGGCCGGAGTGCGCCCCGTGGGTTTCGGGCTGTTCGCGGCACTTCTGGTGGCGTCGCTGCCGATCTTCTGGCTTGGCTTCGCCTCTCTCCTCAGCGCCTGGTCGACGGCGGAGTACAGCCACGGGCCGCTGATCCCGCTGATCTCGCTTTACCTCTTCCTGCGCGAATTGCGGCGGATGCCGCCGCCAGGCCCGGCGCGGGCGCGCTGGCCGGGGCTGGTGGTCCTGAGCCTCGGTCTGGGCCTTGCCGCGCTTGGCAACATGATGCGGGTACCCGACATCGTCACCTATGCCTTCATCATCTGGGTCGGCGGCGTCGTCCTGACCGTCTTCGGCTGGTCTCGCGGGCGCCACCACATGCTGCCGGTGGTGCATCTGGTCTTCATGCTGCCGCTGCCGCAGATCCTCTACTGGAAGCTGACCATCTTCCTTCAGACCGTGTCCTCCGAAATCGGCGTCTGGCTGGTCAGCCTTGCCGGTGTCGCGGTCTATCTGGAGGGCAACGTGATCGACCTGGGCGTCTACAAGCTTCAGGTGGCCGAGGCCTGTTCCGGCCTGCGTTACCTGTTCCCGATCCTCAGCTTTTCCTACCTCTTCGCGATCCTCTATCGCGGGCCGTTCTGGCACAAGATCGTGCTGCTTCTGTCGGCCGCGCCGCTGACGGTGCTGATGAACTCTGTCCGTATCGGGGTGATCGGCATCCTTGTCGACCGCTACGGGATCGAGCAGGCCGAAGGTTTCCTGCATTTCTTCGAGGGCTGGGTCATCTTCCTGATCTGCGTCGGCATCCTCTTTCTGATGGCGATGGGCTTGCAGCGCATCGCCCCCAGGCCGCTGTCGCTGTCCGAGGCGATCGACCTCGATTTCAACGGTCTTGGCGGCATCTTCGCCCGCATCTTCGGCATTCAGCCCTCGGCGGGCCTTCTGGGCGCGGTGCTGCTGACCGCCGCGACCTCGCTGGCCTGGCAGACCCTGCCCGCCCCGCAGATCGCCGCGCCGGAACGCGACCCGCTGGCGCTTTACCCGCGCGTGATCGACAACTGGCAAAGCTACACCGAGCAGCTTGACCCCGACATCGAGAAGGTGCTGGCCGCCGACGACTACCTGAACGCGATCTACCAGAACCCCGAGGTCACCCAGCCGGTCAGCTTCTTTGTCGCCTGGTACAACAAGCAGACCGAAGGTCAGGGCATCCATTCGCCCGAGGTCTGCCTGCCGACCGGCGGGTGGGAGGTGTTCAGCCTTCAGGAAATGCCGCTTGACCTGACCGCTGAGGGTTACGGCACGTTCAACGCCAACCGCGCGGTGATCCAGAAAGGGCTGACCAAGCAGCTGGTCATCTACTGGTTCGAAGGGCGCGGCAAACGGGAATCGAACGACTTCACCGCCAAGATGAGCGTGTTGAAGGACAGCCTCGTTTCCGGCCGGACCGACGGCGCGCTGGTGCGCTATGTCACCCCCATCGGCCCCGATGAAACGGAAACGCAGGCAGAGGCGCGGCTGATCGGCTTCATGCGCGCAAGCCTGTCCACCCTGCCCCGCTTCGTCCCGTTCTGACGCGATGCCGGCCCCGGCGCCCCCCCGTCTGCGCGTGCCCCCGGTCATCTGGGCGCTGGTCATCGCCTCGACCCTGACGGAGCTTTTGCTGACCGGCGCCGACCTGCGGCTTTGGGGCGATCCGTCCTGGCGGCTGACGGTCTATCAATACGGCGCCTTCTGGTCCGGCCTGCTGCATGGCTGGGTGCCGACCTATCCCGGCCAGCCCGCCCTGATGTTCGCGACCTATGGTTTCCTGCATGGCGGGCTGTCGCATCTGGCGCTGAACATGGTGACGCTGATCGTCTTCGGCTCCATCCTCGCGCAGCGCTATGGCGGCGGCGCGATCCTTGTCCTTTACGCTCTGTCCCAGATCGGCGGCGGGCTGGCTTACGCCCTGCTTGCACCGGCCGACAACGTGCCGATGGTCGGCGCCTCGGGCGCGATCTTCGGACTTGCGGGCGCGTTCCTGATGCTCAGCGCGCGGCAATTGCGCCTTCGGGGACAAAGCGTCATCCCGGTCCTGAAATCGGTCGGCGCGCTGGTCCTGCTCAACCTGATCCTCTGGTGGGCGATGGCGGGCGGGCTGGCCTGGCAGGCCCATCTTGGCGGCGCGCTGGCCGGGATCGCCTTCGTGGCGCTGGTCGCCCCGCGCCGCGCCTGACTATTTGCCGATCTTCTCAAAAGCCCGGTCGTAGGCCGCCAGAAGGTTCGGCACCGAATGCGCCCAGCTCAGCGCGGACAGTACACGTTCGCGCCCGACCCGCCCCATTTCGGCGCGTCTTTCGGGATCGTCGAGAAGTTCCGCGATCTTTTCGGCGAAATCCACGGTGTCGTTCGGGCGCGCATAGACCGAGGCATCGGCCGCCGAGGCGCGGCCCTCTTTCAACTCATACTGAACGATCGGCTTGGCCAATGTCATGTATTCCATGATCTTGTTCATCGTGGACAGGTCGTTCATCGGTGTCACCCGGTCCGGGTTCACGCAGACATCGGCGGTGTTCAGCATGTCCAGAAGCAGATCGTCCGGCGCCCGCCCGGTGAAGGTGAAATACCCATTCAGCCCCCGCGCCGCGACGTCGGCCTGAATCTCCTCCAGCGCCGGGCCGCCGCCAACGATACCGAAATGCACATCCGTCCGGCCCATCTTGCGGATCATGTGTTCCGCGGAGTCGACCAGCAGGTCCAGTCCTTCCTGCTGGCCGATCACGCCGACATAGCCGATCAGGTACTTCGCGCCCTTCTTCAACTCGGGCTTCGGCGCCCGCACTTCCAGCTTTTCGATCTTCGGGCCAGAGCGGACGACGAACACGTCCTCGGCCTTCATGCCGCCCCGCCGCCGCGCGATCTCGGCATAGCTTTCATTGGTGGCGATGGAGACGGTAGCGGATTTGAAGGTCAGCCATTCGAAGATGACCATCGCTTTCCACAAAAGCCCCTTCTTGTCGAACTTCGCCTCATAGAGCTCGGGGCAGATGTCGTGATGGTCGAACAGATAGCGCACCCCGAAAAGCCGCATCACCCAGGCGACGAGAAAGATCAGGTCGGGCGGATTGCAGCCATGCAGGATGTCCACGCCCTGTTCCCGCCTTGCCTTCAGCGCGAGGCGAAGCTCGTTGTAAAGCGCCGATCCGTATTCACGCAGATACCCCCCGGCCGAATTCCCCTCGGGCGGCAGGTCGTGGCGATAGACATGGACACCGTCGAGGAATTCGTACTCGCTCTCAAAGCCCTTGCCCTTGGGCGAGATGACCGAAACCGTGTAGCCATGGCCCGCAAGCGTCGTCGCCTCGGCCCAGACGCGACGGTCGAAGGGAACCGGCAGGTTTTCGACCACGATCAGGACACGGCGGCCGCGGCCGCGCTGATCGGCCACGGGCTTACCAGTTAATTCCATTGTACCGCTCGCCCAGATCGGCCGCGAGGCCCGGAATACGCGCGAGGTCCAGCACCTTCTGGTCGGCTCGGACCTTGGCGCCGAGGAACTTGAACTCTGGCGCGGGGTTGCCGATGATGATCAGATCGCCGTGGGCCAGCACCGCGTCCATGTCATCCGACAGGATATCGGCGATGTGCGGGATGGCGCCTTCGATATAAGCCCGGTTCGCGCCCAGAAGCCGCGACAGATGCACGTTCTTGTCATAGATGCGCAAGGCGAACCCCTTGCCGATCAGCCGCTCGACCAGTGTCACCTGCGGGCTTTCGCGCAGATCGTCGGTGCCCGCCTTGAAGCTGATCCCCAGGAAGGCGATGTTGCGCATGCCGTAATCCGCGATCATCTCGACCGCGCGGTCCACCTGACTGACATTGGTCGGGATCAGCGCGTTCAGCAGCGGCAGGTCAAGGTCCAGATCGCGGCCCTTGAAGGTCAGCGCGCGCACGTCCTTGGGAAGGCACGATCCGCCGAAGGCGAAGCCCGGCTTCATGTAATAGGGCGAGATGTTGAGCTTGGTGTCCTGACAGAAGATGTCCATCACGTCCCAGCTGTCGACCCCGACCGCCTTGGCGATGTTCCCGATCTCATTGGCAAAGGCGACCTTGACCGCGTGCCAGGAGTTGTCGGCGTATTTCACCATCTCGGCCACTTCCAGCCGCGCCGCGATCTTGGGCCCCGGCAGGTCGGCGTAAAGCGCCAGCACCGATTGCGCGACGGAAGGGTCCTCGGACCCGACCACCGTTTTCGGCGGATTGTCATAATCGTAGACGGCGGTCGATTCGCGCAGGAATTCGGGGTTGTTCGCGACGCGAAGCAGTTCCCCGGCCCGCTCGCCCACGGCCTTTTCCAGCGTCGGGATGACGATCTCCCGCATCGTGCCGGGCAGGATGGTCGATCGGATGACGACAGTGTGGGGCGTGCCCTTGGCCGCGATGGCCGCGCCGATTTCCTCGCAGACCTTCTGGACCGCGCCGGTTTCAAGGCTGCCGTTCTTGCGCGAAGGCGTGCCCACGCAGACAAGGCTGAGGTCGGCGAAGGCGACCGCCTCTGCCGGCGAGGTGGTGGCGCGCAGGCGCCCGCCCTCGACCGCCTCGGCGACCAACTCGCCCACGTTCTTCTCGATGATCGGCGGCTTGCCGCCGTTGACAAGCTCAACCTTGGTCGGTTGCGGATCGACGCCGATCACCTCGTGACCGTCACGCGCCAGACAGGCTGCCGAAACGATGCCGACATAGCCCATGCCAAATACTGCGATCTTCACCTTAAACCTCGCGCTCGCTGCGGTTCCGTTTGTTCTGTGTTGCCGGACCTGTGGCCCGTCCCCGCCGGAATGCCCTGAACGCCCCGCCTCAATTCAGCGCGAGTTGTAGCCGAGCGTTTCTGCATTGGCAAAATGAAAATCCCGGCCGGTCGGCGATCACATGCCGAAGCGTGGACAATCCGCCTCAGGGCAGGACTTCGTATTCGACAAGGGTGGTCTGGCCAAAGGCGCTGAAATTATCGTCGGAGATCAGGGTCATGATCTGCGCCCATTAGGAAACGCCCCTGGCCGCCTTCCCAACCTAATACCCAACCGCCCCCGCATACTTTGACAGCCCCGGGCGGCATAAGCGCCCCCC
>DAIOXI010000031.1:1105-1896 GCA_036758045.1 Albidovulum sp. | reverse complement strand
CCAGAGCGACATGCCCTCCATATTCCCCAACGCCCCCGGCTTCGTTGTCAGCACCGGGGCGCAATCGACGACGCCCGTGGCGGCCACAGGGCAGGTGGAGATACGGGCCTGCATCCTCCCCAGCCAGGTCATCCGCCGCTCCAGCAGCCAGAGTCGCCCGAGGTCGTCCACCGTCGCGTCCGAGGCGCCGAAATCCCCGTCCGCGCGCAGGACCGGCCCGTCCTGCCAGTCGCCCTTGCGGCCGATATAGGTCCGGTAGCCACCGGCCTTTTCGTCCGCCGCCTCGATCACCGCCAGCAGCCTCCCGTCAGGCAGCCGCGCCAGCCCCTCGAAGCCTTCATTACCCCAATCGCCCTTGAAGCGGTCCCAGGCGTGAAGCGGGATCGGCCTCATGTCCGGGGGCTTTACCGCGGTGATGCGTGAATAGCTTTCATACCCCACGAACAGCCCACCGTCCGGCCCCATGGCAAGCGATTCCGCGTCGCTGGTGAACCCATCGACGGGCTGTCCCTTGTTGTCGAGAAACCGCGCGTGCCAGTCCGGCACCGCCTGCACGATCCGCCCCGCTTCGTCGCGCGCAACGCTTGCCCGCCACAGCGTGCCATGGTCGCTGACAGCCCAGAAGGCGCGCCCTTCATCGGTCACGGCAAGGCCGGAAAACCCCCCGAAATCAGGGTCTTCCACGGTCCAGTCGAGGTTTTGCAGGAACCGCAGTTCCAACGCCCCGGCCGGGGCGGCCAGCAGCATCAGCGCGCAAAGCGCGGCGCTACTCCGACGCGCGGCCAAAGGCG
>DAIOXI010000031.1:0-1095 GCA_036758045.1 Albidovulum sp. | reverse complement strand
GATCTTCTGCGCTTCGGGCGACAGCCGGTCGCGCACCTCCTTCGGCGGCGGCAGGCAAAGCGCGCCACGCAGCAGCGCCACCGCCTGGGGGCGCGCGCCCTTGAGCAGGATCTGCACCGCCTTTGCCCCGGCATAGGCCAGCGTCACCGGCAAGGCGACAGGGTTGAAGCGGCGGATGAACAGGGTCCGCCCGCGATACTTGAACCAGAACGAAAACGGCGAGGCCATCCGGTCCAGCGTGGGCGAGCCGATCGCCGTGCCCGCATGGTGATAGACCACCAGCCCCGGCGCCACGACCAGCGGCAGATCGCCCCGCCGCATGGCCCAGTCCGTTTCCTCGTAATACAGAAAATAATCCTCGCGCATCGGGCCGACGCTTTCATAAAACCGGCGCGAGGCGACCATGCTTGCCCCGGAAATGAAATCGACCTCGTCTGCTCCGGGAAGGACAGCTTCGGCCGCAGGCTTGCCGAGGTTGACGTTGCCGGTGACACCGGTCCAGAAGTTGACGGTTCCGCCGTCCATCTGGATCAGGTTGGACGGCGCGGCATAGCAAACGCGCCCCCCCATCAATCCGTATCCCGGTTCCTTCGCGGCCATCGCAAGAATCGCCGTCGTCGCCCCCGGATCCGGCGCGGCGTCCGGGTTCAGGACCCAGAAATGGTCAATGGACCCAAGACCCGCCAGAAAGGCCAACCCAAGGTTGACCCCCCCTGCAAAGCCCAGATTGACGGACGAATGCAGCAGCGCCACGTCGCCAAGCTCAGCCTCGGTCACGCGATCGCCCGACGGATTCTCGCTCAGCGCCACGCCGCCGGCCGCACCCCACCGGCGGACGGTTTCCACCGTCTCGTCCGATGAGGCATTGTCGACAACAACGACACGGGGGCGCCCCCCCGTTTGTGCCAGAAGCGCGTCTAGGCAATCGACGATGACATCGGTCGAATTGAAGGTGACGATCACGACACCGATAGTCTCGGCACCCTTCATCCTTTCCGTCTCCAGAACAGGGGAATACTCATCGCGCCACCTATCTCATTGCCCGCCCGCCGAGCCGCCGCAGGAAATACCCCCTGAGCGCCGACATCTGCCACA
>DAIOXI010000030.1:1868-18584 GCA_036758045.1 Albidovulum sp. | reverse complement strand
GATGAGGCGGCCTGCGCCGCGCTGAAGGGCGCGGGGGCTGCCGGGAAATTTTCCCCGGTCGCGGAACCGGGCCGGGGGGCAGTCCGTTCTGATCCCGAGTGCCGCGAAGATACGCGGCGACGGGATGAAGGAGGCAGCCATGCCGGTTAAAGGTTTGAAAGATAACGCCATCAAGACCTCGATCGAGACGCTGAACGCCACGCTGGCCGACCTTGTCGCGCTGCGTCTTGCGCTGAAACAGGCGCATTGGAACGTGAAGGGACGCAACTTCATCGCCATTCATGAGCTGTTCGACGCGGTCTTCGACCGGGTCGGCGAAGGGGCCGATACGGTGGCCGAACGGGTGCAGATCCTTGGCGGCGTTGCCATGGGAACGGTCGAGGTGGTCGCGGGCAAGGCGAAGATGGCGCCCTATCCGACCGATGCGGTGGAGGATCTGCGCCATGTCGAGGAAATCTCCTCCCGCCTCGCCGATGTCGGGGGCCGGGTGCGCAAGGCGATCGAGACGGTCGCGGAGGCCGGGGACGAGGGGACGGTGGACATCTTCGTCGGCCTGTCGCGGCAACTCGACAAGGATCTGTGGTTCATCGAAAGCCATCTGGGCAAGTAGCCCGGCAGGAAAGCCCGGCCCGCGCGCGGGGATGTGCCGCGGGACATGGGGGGCGTGGTCTCGGCGATTGCAGAGGCCGCGCCCCCCGTGTATCACCCTTTCGGACGTAAGAACTTGGCCGGAGAGGTGGGCATGAGGCGGGTCGTAGTCACGGGTTTGGGGATGGTCACGCCGCTGGCGGCGGGCGTCGAGGAGACCTGGAAGCGCTTGATCGCGGGGCAGTCCGGGGCCGGGCCGATCACCCGGTTCGACACATCGAACGTGGTGACGACCTATGCCTGCGAGATACCGTTTGGCGATGGCAGCGACGGGACGTTCAACCCTGATGCCTATATGGAGCCGAAGGACCGCCGGAAGGTGGACGATTTCATCCTTTACGGCATGGCCGCCGCGCAGATGGCGGTCGAGGATGCCGGCTGGACTCCCGAGGACAATGAAAGCCGGTTGCGGACCGGCGCGATGATCGGGTCGGGGATCGGCGGGCTGTCCTCCATCGCCGAGACGGCGGTGCTGATCAGGGAAAAGGGGCCGAAGCGGGTGTCGCCCTTCTTCATCCCCGGCGCGCTGATCAACCTGATCTCTGGCCAGGTGTCGATCCGCTACGGCTTCAAGGGGCCGAACCATGCGGTCGTGACGGCCTGTTCGACAGGCGCCCATGCCATCGGCGACGCGGCGCGGCTGATCCAGTGGGGCGATGCCGATGTGATGGTCGCGGGCGGCGCGGAAAGTCCGATCTCTGAGATCGGGATCGCCGGGTTCAACGCCTGCAAGGCGCTGTCCACCAAACGCGGGGACGATCCGACGAAGGCCAGCCGCCCCTATGACATCGACCGCGACGGCTTCGTCATGGGCGAGGGCGCGGGCGTCGTCGTGCTGGAGGAGTACGAACACGCCAGGGCGCGGGGCGCCCGGATCTACGCCGAGGTGCTCGGCTATGGCCTGTCGGGCGATGCCTATCACATCACAGCGCCGTCCGAGGACGGCGACGGCGCCTATCGCTGCATGCATTCCGCGCTGAACCGCGCGGGCCTGACGCCGGACCGGATCGACTATATCAACGCGCATGGCACCTCGACGATGGCCGACACGATCGAACTGGGCGCGGTCGAGCGGCTGATGGGCAATGCGGCGGCAAAGGCGACGATGTCGTCCACGAAATCCTCCATCGGCCACCTTCTGGGCGCTGCGGGCGCGGTGGAGGCGATCTTTTCCATCCTCGCGATCCGCGATCAGATCGCGCCGCCGACCATCAACCTCGACAATCCGGCGGTCACGCCGAAGCTGGACCTGGCCGCCAACAAGGCCGTGAAGCGCGAGATCAAAGTGGCTTTGTCCAACTCCTTCGGGTTCGGCGGCACCAATGCCTCGCTCGTGCTTGGCCAGGTGGACGGCTGATGTGGCGTAGCATCGCCTCGAACTTCCTGACCATCGCGATCGTGCTGATCGCGGGGGTGGCGGGGATCATCGCCTGGGGAAAGAACCAGTATTCCGGCCCCGGACCGCTGGCCGATGCGATCTGCCTGAAGGTTCCGAACGGGGCGACCTTTCGCAGCGTCGCGGCCGATCTGGCCGACCGGCAGGCGATCAGTTCCGCCTATATCCTGAAGGTCGGCGCGGAGTATGAGGGCAAGACCGCCAAGCTGAAGGCGGGGTCGTTCCTTGTCCCCGAACATGCCTCGATGGCCGAGATCGTCGATGCGGTGACGCGTGGCGGGCAATCGACCTGCGGGACGGAGGTGAATTACCGCATCGGTGTGAACGGCTCCGACCTGATCCTGCGGGAGCTTGATCCGGCGACTTCTGCCTATGTCGAGGTCGTGAAGTTCGACCCCGCTGAAGACGCCGCGCCCGAGGAATATACCGCAGCCACGGGCGAGGCCGATGTGCGCTACCGCGTGACGCTGGCCGAGGGGGTGACAAGCTGGCAGGTGGTGGACGCGCTGAAGCGGGCGGATTTCCTGAGCGGCGAGGCGGGGGACGTTCCGCCGGAAGGCATGCTGTCGCCCGACAGCTATGAGGTGACGAAGGGCGAGCCGCGGGCCGAGCTTCTGGCCGACATGCAGGCACGGCAGGAGGCGACGCTGGCCGAGTTGTGGGCCACGCGGGCCGAGGGGCTGCCCTATGCGACGCCGGAAGAGGCGCTGACCATGGCCTCCATCGTCGAGAAGGAGACCGGCATCGCCGACGAACGCCCGCTGGTCGCGAGTGTCTTCATCAACCGGCTTGAGCAGGGGATGAAGCTGCAAACCGACCCGACGGTGATCTATGGCATCACCAAGGGGCAGGGCGTCCTCGGGCGCGGGCTGCGCCAGAGCGAGCTGCGCGGGCGCACGCCCTACAACACCTATGTGATCGAGGGGCTGCCGCCGACGCCGATCGCCAATCCGGGCCGCGACAGCATCGCCGCCGCGCTGAATCCGGCGACGTCGGATTACCTGTTCTTCGTGGCCAAAAGCCTTGTGCCGGGCGACGGCCATGTCTTCGCGGCCACGCTGGCCGAGCATAACGAAAATGTCGCGAGGTTCCGGGCGCTGGAACAGCAGGGGGGCGCGGGGAATTGATCCCCTGCCTGCGGCGAACGATCCGTTAACCATCTGATAACACAGTTTTTCTTGACTTTCCGAACGGTCGGGGATATTCCTTCGGGCAAGCTAGAAGAAGTGGGCAAGCGGTCGGGGGGTGACCCCGGGCCGCTTTTTCATTTCGCTCGTGCGGATAGGCATGAGAGGCGGGCCAGACTGCATGATTACCTTGATTTCGGAAGACGAAATCTCCTCCAGCCCTTCGGTCGTGGAGGTTGGGGAACTGTTCAATGAGGCGAAGGAGGCGCTGAACGCCGCGCTGCGGAAGTTCAGGGCGGGTGAGCTCGGGGAGGCAAGGGAGATCGCCAAGCAGATTGGCGAGGTCCGCTCTGCCTACAAAACGGCATTGGAAGAGAGGATACGCGTTGCAAAACTTCGCAAAGACGAAGCCGGGGTCGTTTACGACTACGCGCTCGACCTCGACGCGGCGCGGGATGAAATCTGCCGCCGCCTGGCTTGCCTCCGCGACGCCGGAGACGGTCGATGAGTTCCTGACCGGCCTCAGCGACGCGGCGCTGATGTCGCTGCCCTGGCTTTTCGAGGTCTGGGCGCTGCCGCATCAGCTGCCGCCCGAGGGGGTCTGGAAGACCTGGATCATCATGGGCGGGCGGGGCGCGGGCAAGACCCGCGCCGGGGCCGAATGGGTCCGGGCCGAGGTCGAGGGGGCGCGCCCCCTCGATCCCGGCCGGTCGAAGCGGGTGGCGCTGATCGGCGAAACGCTGGAGCAGGTCGAGAAGGTGATGATCTTCGGCGACAGCGGCATCATGGCCTGTTCGCCGCCCGACCGGAAACCGAAATGGGAGGCAACCAGGCGGCGGCTGGTCTGGCCGAACGGGGCGGTGGCGGAGGCCTATTCCGCCTTCTCCCCGGAAGCACTTAGGGGGCCGCAATTCGATGCCGCCTGGGCCGATGAGCTGGCGAAATGGAGCAAGGGCGAAGAGGCCTGGGACATGCTGCAATTCGCGCTGCGGCTGGGTCCCGACCCGCGCCAGGTGGTGACGACGACGCCGAAGAACGTGGGCGTGCTGAAGGCGATCCTGAAGAACCCGTCGACCGTCATCACGCAGGCACCGACCGAGGCCAACCGGGCCTATCTGGCGGCCTCGTTCCTGGAGGAGGTGCGGGCGCGCTATGCCGGAACGCGCAAGGGGCGGCAGGAGTTGAACGGTGAGTTGCTGGAGGATCTGGAGGGCGCGCTCTGGTCCGCGTCAGTGATCGAGGCGGCGCAGGCGGAGGCGCCGAAGGCCTTCAGCCGGGTGGTGGTGGCGGTCGACCCGCCGGTCACCGGGCATGAGGGATCGGACGAATGCGGCATCGTCGTGGTGGGCGCGCTGACCGAGGGGCCGCCGTCGGATTGGCGGGCCTGGGTTCTGGAGGATGCCAGCGTCAGCGCGGCAAGCCCGGACGCCTGGGCGCGGGCCGCGGTGGCGGCGATGCACCGGCATGGCGCGGACCGGCTGGTGGCCGAGGTCAACCAGGGCGGCGCGCTGGTGGAAAGCGTGGTGCGCACGGTCGATCCGCTCTTACCGGCCGGTTCATGCCTCGCGCGGGAAGGCGGCGCGGGCGGAGCCGGTGGCGGCGCTTTACGAGCAGGGCCGGGTGCATCACCTGCGCGGGCTTGAGGTGCTGGAGGATCAGATGAGCCGGATGACCACGCGGGGCTACGAGGGGCGCGGATCGCCGGACCGGGTGGATGCGCTGGTCTGGGCGCTGACCGACCTCATGCTGGACCCGGCGGCGAAATGGCGGCGGCCGCAGGTGCGAAGCCTGTGACGGCGTAGCGGGGGGCCGTCTGCCCCCCGCACCCCCCGAGAGTATTTCGACCACAGTGAAAGCAGGGGCGCCGGCCCCTGGTGGCTGAACGAGGAGAATTCGGATGGCATGGAACATCTTCCGGCGCGCCGAGGGCGTGGTGCCGGAGCAAAAGGCCTCGGCCGCGGGGCGGGTGATCGCCTGGGGATCGTCGGGGCGCGTGGCCTGGTCGCCGCGCGATACGGTGAGCCTGACAAAGACGGGGTTTTCCGGCAATCCGGTCGGGTTCCGGGCGGTCAAGCTGATCGCCGAGGCGGCGGCGGCGCTGCCGCTCGTCTGTCAGGACCGCGAGCGGCGCTATGACCTGCATCCGGTGATCGACCTGATGCGGCGGCCCAATCCGGGGCAGGGGCGGGCCGAGCTGTTCGAGGCCCTCTATGGTCAGCTCTTGCTGAGCGGGAACGGCTATGTCGAGGCGGTGGGTGGCGCCGGGCTGCCGGTGGAACTGCATGTGCTGAGGTCCGACCGGATGTCTCTGGTGCCCGGTGCCGATGGCTGGCCTGTGGCCTATGACTATACCGTCGGCGGGCGCAGGCATCGTTTCGACATGGCGGGGCCGGCCGATCCGATCTGTCATATCAAGAGCTTTCACCCGCAGGACGACCATTACGGGCTGTCGCCGATGCAGGCGGCGGCGGTGGCGGTCGATGTGCATAACAGCGCATCGAGCTGGTCGAAGGCGCTTCTGGACAATGCCGCGCGGCCTTCGGGGGCGATCATTTACAAGGGAACGGACGGGCAGGGGGCGCTGGCGCCCGAGCAGTATGACCGGCTGATCCACGAGATGGAGATGCACCATCAGGGCGCGCGCAATGCCGGGCGGCCGATGTTGCTGGAGGGCGGGCTCGACTGGAAGCCGATGGGGTTCAGCCCCTCGGATATGGAGTTCCAGAAGACAAAGGAGGCGGCGGCGCGCGAGATCGCGGTCGCCTTCGGAGTGCCGCCGATGCTGCTGGGCATTCCCGGCGACGCGACCTATGCGAATTATCAGGAGGCCAACCGGGCCTTCTATCGCCTGACGGTGCTGCCGCTGGCGACGCGGGTCACGGCGGCGGTGGCCTACTGGCTGTCTACCCATCTGGGCGAGGAGATCGAGCTGAAGCCCGATCTGGACCAGGTGCCGGCGCTGGCGGGCGAGCGCGACCAGCAATGGAAGCGCGTCGGCGAGGCGCTGTTCCTGACCGACGCGGAAAAACGCGCCATCCTTGGCCTGCCGCCGCTGCCGGGCGGGGCGTGAGCATGGCGGGTGCGGGGTCGCGTTACCTCAAGGAGCCGTTCGCCTGCACGCATGAGCATCGCTTCGAGGCGGTGGACCGGATCATGTCCCTTCAGTTCGAGACCGTCGAAAAGCGGCTGGAGCGGATCGAGGGGATGATCCTGGGCGTGGAAAAGCGGCTTTGGATGACGGTGTTCGGGGTCGTGGGTGTGATCCTGAGCCAGGCGGCGCAGTCGATCATCGAGTTCGGGCCGAAATGAGGATGAGCCAGATGATGAGTGAATACGGGCTGGAGACGAAGTACTGCCGGCTGGGCGAAGACATCCGGCTGACCGAGGGCAGCCGGATCGAGGGCTATGCGTCCTTCTTCGGCCTGACCGATCAGGGCGGCGATGTGGTGATGCCGGGGGCCTATGCGCGGTCGCTGACGCGTCTGAAGGCGGAGGGGCGCGCGGTCAGGATGCTATGGCAGCATGACGCGACGCAGCCCATCGGCGTCTGGGACGAGATCACCGAGGACGCGCGCGGCCTGAAGGTCAGGGGCCGTATCCTGACCGAGGTGGAGAAGGGCCGCGAGGCGGCGGCGCTGGTTGCGGCGGGAGCGATCGACGGGCTGTCGATCGGATATCGCACGGTGACGGCGGAGAAGAATGCGAAGGGCCAGCGGCTTCTTCGTGAGGTGGAGCTTTGGGAGGTGTCGCTTGTCACCTTCCCGATGCTTCCCGAGGCGCGGGTCGGGGCCAAGGGCGACAGCCCGGACGCCATGGACCTGCGCGAACTGGCGGCGCTGTTCGACGCGGCGCGGCGGGTGTTGGCGGGGCGCTAGGCGCCCCTTTCGACGCAACCCCTGACACGAGGTGATGGGTATGAAGACGACCGAGACGAAAGCTCGGGCCGGGGAAGGCGTGTCCGGCGCTCCGGCTGAGGAAGTTAAGTCCGCGCTTGCCGGTTTTCTGGGCGAGTTCAAGGGCTTTCAGGACGAGATGACATCGAAGCTGCAACAACAGGAAGAGCGACTGACCATGCTGGATCGCAAATCTACGACTGCCGGTTTTGCCCAGGGGCGCCCGGTGCTGTCCACCGCCGTTGACCTCGACGCGCCGCACAAGAAGGCGTTCGGCGCCTATCTGCGGTCGGGCGACGATGACGGGTTGCGCGGCCTTGTCCTTGAGGGCAAGGCGCTGAACACGCAGGTCAACGCCGATGGCGGGTTCCTCGTCGATCCCGAGACCTCGGACCGCATTCGCGGCGTTCTGAAATCCACCGCCTCGATCCGCGCCATCGCCAATGTCGTGCAGGTGGAGGCGACCTCGTTCGACGTGCTGGTCGATCACACCGACCTTGGTTCCGGCTGGGCGACGGAGACCGGCACGCTGAGCGAGACCGGCACGCCGCAGATCGACCGCATCTCCATCCCGCTGCATGAGCTGTCGGCGATGCCGAAAGCCTCGCAGCGGCTGCTGGACGACAGCGCCTTCGACGTCGAGGGCTGGCTGGCCGAGCGCATCGCCGACAGGTTCGCCCGCGCGGAATCGCAGGCCTTCGTGTCGGGCGACGGGATCGACAAGCCGAAGGGCTTCCTGAGCCACACGGCGGTGGACAATGGCGTCTGGGCCTGGGGCTCGCTCGGCTATGTGCCGACCGGTGCGGATGGCGATTTCGCGCCCACCAATGCCTCGGATTCGATCATCGACCTGGTCTATGCGCTGGACGCCGAATACCGCGCCAACGCGACCTTCGTGATGAATTCCAAGACCGCGGGCGCGGTGCGCAAGATGAAGGATGCCGATGGCCGCTTCCTGTGGTCCGACGGCCTGGCCGCGGGGGAGCCGGCGCGCCTGATGGGCTATCCGGTCCTGATCTCGGAGGACATGCCGGATATCGCCTCGGGCGCCTTCGCGGTCGCCTTCGGGGATTTCCACAACGGCTATACGGTCGCCGAACGCCCCGACATGCGGGTGCTGCGCGATCCGTTCTCGGCCAAGCCGCATGTCCTGTTCTACGCCTCCAAGCGCGTGGGCGGCGATGTGAGCGACTTTGCCGCGATCAAGCTTCTGAAGTTCGCCATCGCCTGAGGTGGCGAGCCGGCCGGGGGCCTTCGCGGGTCCCCGGCCGTTCGGGCGCGGGTCGCCGGTTTTTCCCCCGTATTGTCTAGCTGCTCCCTCCGTCCGAGCAATGCGGGCAGACCCGCGCCCGTTTCCTTGCCGGACCGGGGGCGCGAGAATTTCGGAGATATTCCCATGATGCTGAGCGAAGTTCTGGCGGTGCCGCAGGCCGCCTTGCCGGTGGCGGCGTTCAAGGACCATCTGCGGCTTGGCACCGGGTTCGCCGATGACGGCGTGCAGGACGCGCTGGCCGAAAGCTATCTTCGCGCGGCGATGGCCGCGATCGAGGGGCGGATCGGCAAGGCGCTGATCGCGCGGGATTTCCTGCTGGCGCTGGAGCGCTGGCGCTGGCCGGACAGCCAGGCGCTGCCGCTGGCGCCGGTGACGGGGGTGGTCTCTCTCACGGTCTATGACCGCGACGGGGTGGCGGACCTGATCGACCCGGCGCGCTACCGGCTGGTGAAGGACATGCACCGGCCGCGCCTTGTGGCTGCGGGGGCGCTTTTGCCCGGCATCGCCAGCGGCGGGCGGGCCGAGATCGTGTTTTCGGCCGGGTTCGGCCCGGCCTGGACCGATCTGCCGGGCGATCTGGCGCAGGCGGTGTTCCTGCTGGCGGCATCCTACCACGAGGTGCGCCATGAACAGGGCGAGGGCGCGGCGATGCCCTTTGGCGTGACGGCGCTGATCGAACGCTGGCGCACGGTGCGTGTCCTTGGCGGGGGCGCATCATGAGGGCGCCGCATCTGAACCGCAAGCTGGTGCTGGAAGAGGCGCAGCGCGTGGCCGATGGCGCGGGCGGCTTTGCGCTGACATGGGTGGCGATGGGCGCGCTTTGGGCCGCCGTCGATGCCGGAACCGGGCGCGAGCGGGCCGGCGAATTCGCGACGCTGTCGCAGGTTACCTACCGCATCACCGTGCGCGGCGCGCCGCAGGGCGCGCCGTCGCGGCCGAAGCCGGAACAGCGGTTCCGCGACGGCGCGCGGATCTTCCGCATCACGGCCGTGACCGAGGCGGATGAGGCGGGCCGCTATCTGGTCTGCTACGCGCAGGAGGAGGTCCTGGCATGAGCTATGGTGTCGGCGCCGCGCTTCAGGCGGCGGTCTATCAGCGGCTGGCGGGGGACGGGGCGCTGGATGCGCTGGTTTCCGGCGCGATCCACGATTCGATCCCGCCGGGGACGGTGACGGGGACCTATGTCTCGCTTGGCCCCGAGGATGCGCGCGATGCCTCCGACCAGGTCGGGCGCGGAGCGCTGCATGAATTCACCGTCTCGGTCGTCACCGATCAGGCGGGGTTCCAGCAGGCCAAGGCAGTCGCGGCGGCGGTGTCGGACGCGCTGACCGGGGCGAACCTGCCGCTGTCGCGGGGCCGCCTGGTCGGTCTGTGGTTCCTGTCGGCGCGCGCAAGGCGGGTCGAGAAGGCGGATGTGCGCCGGATCGACCTGATCTTTCGGGCGCGGGTCGAGGATTAGAGCGATCAAATCGCTTTCACAAATCGAACAATAGCTGGCAAATCACGGCATGAAATCTGCCGTTCGGTTTCACATATCGGAGAACTCTCATGGGCGCCCAGAACGGCAAGGACCTTCTTGTCAAGCTCGACCTCACCGGGGGCGGGCAATTCACCACCATCGCGGGGCTGCGCGCCACGCGGATCAGTTTCAACGCCGAAACGGTCGATGTCACCAGCCTTGAAAGCCAGGGCGGCTGGCGCGAGCTTCTGGGCGGCGCGGGGGTGCGGTCGGCCTCGGTCTCCGGTTCGGGCGTGTTTGTGGACAGCGCCACGGATGACCGCGCGCGGCAGATCTTCTTTTCCGGCACGGTCGAGATGTTCCAGGTGATCATTCCCGATTTCGGCATCGTCGAGGGGCCGTTCCAGATCACCGCCATCGAATATGCAGGCAGCTATAACGGCGAGGCGACCTATGAGTTGTCGCTGGCCTCGGCCGGGGCGCTGAGCTTCACGGCGATCTGATGGCGAACCCCTGGCCGGGCGAGGTCGCGATCACGCTGGCCGGGGTTGCGCATCGGGCGAAGCTGACGCTGGGCGCGTTGGCCGAGCTTGAGGCAGAGCTGGGGACCGGGACGCTGGTCGAGCTGGTCGAACGGTTCGAGGCGGGGCGGTTTTCCACCCGCTACGTGCTGATGCTGATCGTCGCGGGCCTGCGCGGCGGCGGCTGGGGCGGGACGGCGGGCGACCTGATGGCGGTCGAGATCGGCGGCGGGCCGGTGGGCGCCGCGCGGGCGGCGGCAGAGCTTCTGGCGCGCGCCTTCACGGTGCCGGAGGCGCGATGAGCGCCTTTGACTGGCCCGGCCTGATGCGGGCCGGGATGGGGGCGCTTGGCCTGCATCCCGAGCAGTTCTGGAAGCTGACCCCGGCAGAGCTGGTGCTGATGCTGGGCGATCCGGCGGCGGTGGCGCCGCTGGACCGCGCCCGGCTGGCGGAACTGGCGCGGGCCTGGCCGGACAAGATGAAGGAGGATGAGGATGGCACTGACCGACGGGCTGGACAGCCTGTCCCAGCAGATGACGATGCTTGAGCAGACGCTGGGCGGCGCACAGACGATGACGGCGGCTTTCGATGCCGAACTGGGTCGGATGCGGGACAGCATGGTCTTTACAGGGCGCGAGGTCTCCTCGCTCTCCACCAGTATCGGGGGCGGACTGCGGCGGGCCTTCGATGGCCTCGTCTTCGACGGGTTGAAGCTGTCGGACGCGCTGAAGGGACTGGCGCAGACCATGGTGGACAGCGTCTACAACATCGCCATGCGGCCGGTGCAGCAGGCCGTGGGCGGCGCGATCGCGGGCGGCATGAATGGCCTGCTGAGCGGGCTGTTCCCCTTTGAGAAGGGGGCCAGCTTCGCCCAAGGGCGGGTGATGCCCTTTGCCAAAGGGGGTGTCGTGTCCTTCCCCACCATGTTCCCGATGCGCGGCGCGCGCGGGTTGATGGGCGAGGCGGGGCCGGAGGCGATCATGCCGCTGACGCGGGGCGCGGACGGGCGGCTGGGCGTTCAGGCGCAGGGCGGCGGGCGCGCGATCAATATTGTGATGAACGTGACGACGCCGGACGTGCAGGGCTTTGCCCGCAGCCAGAGCCAGATTGCGGCGCAGATGAGCCGCGCGCTTGCGCGTGGCGAACGCAACAGATGAGGGGCAGAGATGGCATTTCACGAGGTACGCTTTCCCGCCAAGCTGAGTTTCGGTTCGGTCGGCGGGCCCGAGCGGCGGACCGAGATCGTCCAACTGACGAACGGGTTCGAGGAGCGCAACACGCCCTGGTCCCAGTCGCGCCGGCGCTATGACGCGGGGCTGAGCCTGCGGTCGCTGGACGATATTGGCGAGCTGATCGCGTTTTTCGAGGCGCGGCAGGGCCAGTTGAACGGGTTTCGCTGGAAGGACTGGGCGGATTACAAATCCTGCGCCGCCTCGGCCACGGTCGGGTATGAGGACCAGGTGATCGGGACCGGGGACGGGGTGAGCCGCGATTTCGCGCTGGTGAAAACCTATGTCTCCGGCGGGTCGGCCGAGACGCGGGCGATCGCCAAGCCGGTGCAGGGGACGGTGCGGGTTGGGCTTCAGGGCGACGAGCTGGTCGAGACGGTCCATTTCACGGTCGATTACGCCACGGGCATCGTGAGTTTCGCGAGCCCGCCCGCCCTCGGCGCGCAGGGCACCGCGGGCTATTAATTCGACGTGCCGGTGCGCTTTGACACCGACCGCATCCAGGTGTCGGTCGCGTCGTTCCAGGCCGGTGAGGTGCCGCAGGTGCCGGTGGTCGAGGTGCGGCTGTGATGGGCTATTCGGACGCAATGAAGGCGCATCTTGCGGGCGGCGCCACGACGCTGGCGCGCTGTTTCTCGGTGCTGCGGAAGGACGGGCTTGTCCTTGGCTTTACCGATCACGACCGGGATCTGAACTTCGACGGGATCACGTTTCGCGCCGATAGCGGGCTGACCGCGAAGGCGATCCAGCAGGCGACCGGCCTGTCGGTGGACAACAGCGAGGCCTTCGGCGCGCTGCGGTCGGCCGCGATCACCGAGGCCGATATTCTGGCCGGGCGCTATGATGGCGCGGAGGTGCGCGCCTGGCTGGTGAACTGGGCCGATCCTGCGGTCCGGGTGTTGCAATTCCGAGGGACGCTGGGGGAGATCGTGCGGTCGGGCGGCGCCTTCACGGCCGAACTCAGGGGGCTCAGCGAGGCACTGAACCAGCCGGTCGGGCTGATCTATCACGCGCGCTGTTCGGCGGTGCTGGGCGACGGGCGTTGCGGGTTCGATCTGTCGCAGCCGGGCTATGCCGAGGAGCGCCCTGTGGAGATGGTCCAGGAGGGCCGGGTGTTCCGCTTCGCCGCCATGCCGGGCTTCGAGGACCGCTGGTTCGAGAAGGGGCGGCTGGTGGTGCTGGACGGTGTCGCCAAGGGGCTGGTCGGGTCGATCAAGAATGACCGGGCCACCGGCGGCGGGGGCAGGGAGGTGGAGCTTTGGCAGAACCTTGGCGCCGCTCCGGCCCCGGGTGACATGGTGCGGATCGAGGCCGGGTGTGACCGGCGGGCGGAGACATGTCGGTTAAAATTCAACAATTTCCTGAACTTCCGTGGCTTTCCTCATATTCCGGGTGAGGATTGGGTGATGTCCTATCCGGTCAGCTCCGCCCGCAACGATGGCGGGAGCCTTTCGGGATGAGCAGAGCGAATGAGCGCGCCGTTGCCGTCGCGCGGGGCTGGATCGGCACGCCTTATCGGCATCAGGCGGCGGTGCAGGGGGCCGGGACGGATTGCCTTGGCCTCTTGCGCGGTGTCTGGCGCGCGGTTTACGGCGCCGAGCCGGAAGAGGTCCCTCCCTATACCGAGGACTGGAGCGAGCCGGGCGGCGAGGAGCGGTTGTGGGCGGCGGCGCTGCGCCACCTGATCCCGGTCGCGCCGGGGGCCGCGCTGGCGCCGGGGCAGGTCCTGTTGTTCCGCATGCGCGATGGCGCGGTGGCGAAGCATCTGGGGCTGGTCGGGCGGGTCGGGTCCGCGCCCACATTCATTCACGCCTATAGCGGGCATTCGGTCGTTGAAAGCCCGCTGTCGGCGCCCTGGTTGCGGCGTGTCGTCGCCCGTTTTGACTTTCCCTGAAGGAGCCTGAGCATGGCGACCATTGTCCTTTCCGCTGTCGGTGCCTCGGTTGGTGCGGGGTTCGGCGGCTCGGTCCTTGGCCTCTCCGGCGCGGTGATCGGCCGTGCCGTGGGCGCGACCATCGGCCGGGTCATCGATCAGCGTCTGATGGGTGGCGGCTCGCGCGCGGTGGAGACGGGCAAGGTCGACCGCTTTCGCCTGAGCGGCGCCAGCGAGGGTGCGCCCATCGGGCAGGTCTGGGGCCGGATGCGGGTTGCCGGCCAGATCATCTGGGCGTCGCGTTTTCTGGACAGCACCACGGTCAGCGGCGGTGGTGGCAAGGGGGCGCCGAAACAGCCCAAGGTCACTGAGCACAGCTATTCGGTCAGCCTTGCCATCGCGCTTTGCGAAGGCGAGATCGCGCGGGTCGGGCGGGTCTGGGCCGACGGGACCGAAATATCGCTGAGCGATGTGTCTATGCGCGTCTATACGGGCGCGGCGGATCAGCTTCCCGATCCGAAGATCGAGGCGGTCGAGGGGGCGGGGATGGCGCCTGCCTATCGCGGCCTTGCCTATGTGGTTTTCGAGGACCTGCCGCTTGGCCCCTATGGCAACCGGGTGCCGCAGTTCAGCTTCGAGGTGTTCCGCCCGGCGCAGGGGCCGGGGATCGGCGATGTGCCGGACCTGAGCCATGCCATCGCGGGGGTGGCGCTGATCCCCGGCACGGGGGAATACGCGCTCGCGACGACGCCGGTGCATTATGCCGAAGGGTTGGGCCGCAACATCTCCGCCAATGTCCACACGCCCGGAACGGCGACCGACCTGACGGTGTCGCTGAACGCCTTGGGTGAGGAATTGCCGGGCTGTGGTTCCGTTTCGATCGTGGTGTCGTGGTTCGGGGACGATCTGCGCTGTGGGCAGTGCAGCATCGCGCCGAAGGTGGAGAATACCGCCTTTGACGGGGTCGGGATGCCGTGGCGCTCGGGCGGGATCGGCCGCGCGGAGGCGGCCATGGTCGCGCGGGACAATGGGCGGCCGGTTTACGGCGGCACCCCGGCCGATGCGGCCATTGTCGAGGCATTGCAGGCGGTCAGGCAGCGCGGCAAGGCGGCGGTATTCTACCCCTTCATCCTGATGGAGCAACTGGCGGGCAATGGTCTGACCGATCCGTGGAGCGGGTCGCCGGATCAGCCGGTCCTGCCCTGGCGCGGGCGGATCACGCTGTCGGTGGCGCCGGGGCAGGCGGGCAGCCCGGAAGGCACCGCGCAGGCAGACGCCGAGGTCGCCGCGTTTTTCGGGACGGCGCAGGCAGCCGATTTTTCCATCGCCGGGGGCATCGTCAGCTATTCCGGCCCGGCGGAGTGGTCCTATCGCCGCTTCATCCTGCACAACGCCCATCTTTGCGCGCTGGCGGGCGGCGTGGACGCCTTCTGCATCGGCTCGGAAATGCGCGGGCTGACACAGATCCGCGGTGCGGGGGGCGGGTTTCCCGCCGTTCAGGCGCTGCGCGTGCTGGCCGCCGATGTGCGCGCGATCCTCGGCCCCTCGGTCAAGATCGGCTATGCGGCGGACTGGTCCGAATATGCCGGGATGCAAGGCGCGGCGGGGGAGTTCCTGTATCATCTCGATCCGCTCTGGTCCGACCCCGAGATCGACTTTATCGGCATCGACAATTACATGCCGCTGTCGGACTGGCGCGACGGGACCGACCATGCCGATGCGGGTTGGGGCTCGATCTATGACATCGACTACCTGAAGGCGAATATCGCCGGGGGCGAGGGGTTCGACTGGTATTATGCCAGCGCGCAGGAGCGCGAAGCCCAGATCCGCACGCCGATCACCGATGGTGCCTATGGCGATGACTGGGTCTGGCGGATCAAGGACATACGGTCCTGGTGGGAAAACCCGCATCACGACCGGCCCGGTGGCGTGAAGGGCGCGCAGACGGCCTGGGTGCCGGGGTCGAAGCCGATCTGGTTCACCGAGTTCGGCTGCGCGGCGATCGACAAGGGGACCAACCAGCCGAACCGCTTCCTTGACCCGAAATCCTCGGAATCCGGGTTGCCCTTCCATTCGAACGGGCGCCGTGACGACCTGATTCAGATGCAATATCTGCGGGCGATGGTCGATTACTGGCGCGATCCGGCGAATAACCCGGTTTCGGAGGTCTATGGCGGGCCGATGGTCGATATGGACCGCGCCCATGTCTGGGCCTGGGACGCGCGGCCGTTTCCGCAGTTTCCGGGCGACCGGGCGCTGTGGAGCGACGGGGACAATTACGCGCGGGGCCATTGGCTTAACGGCCGGGCGACGGCGCAGCCCCTGGCCAATGTCGTGGCGGAGATATGCGAACGCTCTGGCGCGGACGGTGTCGATGTTTCAAACCTTTACGGTCTGCTGCGCGGCTATGTGGTGGCTGACAACGGCTCGGGGCGTAGCGCGCTTCAGCCGCTGATGGTCAGCTATGGTTTCGACGCGGTGGAGCGCGACGGCGCCCTGCGCTTCGTCATGCGGACGGGGCTTTCGGACGCGGCCCTGTCGGCCGGGGACCTTGCCGTCGGTGAGGACACGAATGGCTGGGTGGAGACGCTGCGCGCGACGGATGCCGAGACGGTCGGCCGGGTGCGGTTGAACTATGTCGAGGCCGAGGGCGATTACGAAAGCCGCGCGGTCGAGGCGCTGCATCCGGCGGGCGATCTGCAATCGGTGTCGCAATCGGAATTCGCCATCGCCTTCACCCAGGCCGAGGCGCAGCGGACGGTGGAACGCTGGTTGACCGAGATGCGCGTCGCGCGGGACGGCGCGCGCTTTGCCCTGCCGCCATCGCTGGGCCATGTGGGCGTCGGCAATGTGGTGGAGATGGAAGGCGGCCAGCGCTACCGGATCGACCGGGCGGAGCAGGCGGGCGCGATCCAGCTTGAGGCGGTCAGGGTGGAACCGGGGGTCTATGTCGCCTCGGACGAGGCCGAGGGCGCGGTGGCGCCGCGCAGTTTCGTGGCGCCGGTGCCGGTCCTGCCGATCTTCCTCGACCTGCCGCTGATGACGGGTGAGGAGGTCCCCCACGCGCCACATCTGGCGGTGGCCGCGACTCCATGGCCGGGATCGGTGGCGATCTATGGATCGGACCAGGATGCGGGCTATGCGCTGAACCGGCTGATCGCGGCGCAGGCGGTGATCGGGCGGACCGAAGGGCTTATGGCTCCGGCGCGTGGCTCGGTCTGGGACCGTTCGGCGCCGATCCGGGTGGTGATGTCGGGCGGGGCACTCAACTCGGTCGCAGCGTCGCAACTGTTGAAC
>DAIOXI010000030.1:1012-1858 GCA_036758045.1 Albidovulum sp. | reverse complement strand
GATGGCGGTGGGCGACGGCACATCGGGCAACTGGGAGCTGTTCCAGTTCGCCGATGCGGTGCTGGTCGCGCCCGATACCTACGACCTGTCGCTTTTGCTGCGCGGGCAGGCGGGAACCGAGGAAGCGGGCGCGGCGGGCTGGCCAGTGGGCAGTACGCTGGTCCTGATGAACGGCGCGCCGGGGCAGATCTCGCTTTCGATGAACGAACGCGATCTGGCGCGGCATTACCGGATCGGCTCTGCCCGGCTTGGCTATGACGATCCGTCCTATGTCCATCTAATCGAGGCCTTTGCGGGCAATGGTCTGCGGCCCTATGCGCCGGTTCACCTGCGGGTGCGGGCGGGCGCGGGGGGCGATCTGGATGTCACCTGGACGCGCCGGACGCGGATCGGGGGCGATAGCTGGACCGGTCTCGATGTGCCGCTGAGCGAGGCTTACGAGGCCTATATCGTCCGCGTCTATGACGGCGGCCAGATGCGGCGCGAGGCGGTGGTGAGCCAGCCGGGGTGGACCTACGGCGCGGCGCAGCGGGCCGCTGACGGGGTGGGTCAGAGCTTTGAACTTCAGGTCGCCCAGCTGTCCGACACGTTCGGGCCAGGGGTGTTTGCGAGGATGATCGTCAATGTCTAATACCACTCAACTCGGTCTGCCGCTGGTTCAGGCGGCGCAGGCGCAAAAGCATGTCACGGTGAACGAGGCGCTGATGCGGCTCGACGGTCTGGTGCAACTGGTGTTGCTGTCCAAGACGCTGACGGTGCCGCCGGTCGCGGTGGTGGATGGCAGTTGCTATGCGGTGCCGGTGGGCGCGGTGAACGCCTGGAGCGGGCAGGACGGCGCGATCGCCA
>DAIOXI010000030.1:0-1002 GCA_036758045.1 Albidovulum sp. | reverse complement strand
GGCGGCTGGGATTTCGTTGCCCCGCAGCGCGGCTGGCGCGCCTTCGTGGTCGATGCGGGGGAGGCGGCGATCTTTGACGGCGCGGACTGGCGCGACGGGTTCGTGACGCTGTCGCCGCATAACGCGGGCATGGCGATGCGGGTGGCCGAGGCCGATCATGTCATCACCGCGGGGGCCACTTCGGCCACCGGGTTCATCATCCCGTCGAATGCGATGGTCGTGGGGGTGACCGGGCGTGTTCTGACAGACATCACCGGGACGCTCGGCTCCTGGTCGCTGGGCAATCCCGGCGCGCCGACGCGGTTCGGGAGCGGGATCGGGACCGGCGCCGGGTCGTGGGTGCGGGGCGTGCTGTCGCAGCCGACGGCCTATTACGCGCCCGAGGTCCTGCAACTTGAGGCGAGCGGCGGCGATTTCGCGGGCGGCTCGGTACGCTTCGCGGTCCACTACCTTCAGATCGGGTTGCCGGACCTCTGATCGGCGATGCGCGAGGTCGTTCATGGCGATGTGGTGGCGGTCGCCTGCGCCCTGATGGCGGTGCCGCCGGAGGGGTGGGATGCCCGGATCGCGGGCTATCTGCTCCGGTCCGGGGGCGATGTCAGGCCCGAACCGCGCCTGTCGGACCCGGTCTATGCCGAGGCGATGGTGGCTGTGCTGATGGCGCTGATCCGCCGAAAACAGGCAAGGCAATGACAAATCATCATGGAACGGGGCCTTCCCGTTTCCTGCCGGTTGCCTATCTGATATGCTCTGCACGAATGCGGAGAATTACCATGTCTGAAAAACGCGCCGCCATTGCCCGAGTTGATCCCGTCTGGTCGCATATCTGCGACGAGGCCCGTGCCGCCGTCAGGGATGAGCCGCTGATGGGCGGGCTGATCCATTCCGGCATCCTGCACCACCCGACACTGGAACGTGCCCTCTCCTATCGTTTTTCGCTGAAGCTCGCCTCGGGCGAGATGAGCGAGCAGATCCTGCGTGAGATCGCGGATGAGGCCTATG
>DAIOXI010000029.1:11194-19335 GCA_036758045.1 Albidovulum sp. | reverse complement strand
GGGGGTCGATGCCGGAATGATCGTGGCCGTGATCGTCGGCATGATCATGGGTGTCGTGGTCCTCTTCGGCCTCGTCGAAATGCCGCAGATGGGTTCCGGCGACCTCAAGCAGTTCCACCCGCGTCGCGGCGCCGGACGCTTCAAGCGGGCCGGACAGCCAGGGGGTCATCTCCGGGCCGACCCAGAAGACGACATCCGCCCCGGCCAGCGCGCGGGCCTTCGAGGGGCGCAGCTGATAGTCATGCGGGTCCGCGCCCCTGGTGACGATCACTTCGGGCGTGCCAAGGTCGCCCATCACCCCGGCGACAAGGGATTGGGTGATCGGCATGTCGGTCACGACCTGCGGCACCTCGGCCGTGGCCCCCGTGGCGGAAAGCAGGAATGCGGCGGGCAGGAGCAGTCTGTGCATGTCGGGTCCATCTTGGCAGTTGCGGTGCAGGGGTATCTTATTTATGTTATATCGTAACATGTCAACCGGAATGTGATACTATAACATGGCCTCCGCTCCCCTGCCGCTCGCCTTTCAGGCCCATGACCATTCGCTTTGCGCCGGCGACCTGCTGGCCGAGGCCGAGGCGTTGAGCGAAAGCCAGGGCGTGCGGCTGACCCCGGTGCGCCGCCGCGCGCTTGAGATCTTGCTGAGCGCGCACCGCGCCATGGGCGCCTATGAGGTGCTGGAGAAGCTGGCCGAGGACGGGTTCGGCAACCAGCCGCCCGTGGCCTACCGGGCGCTGGAGTTCCTTGTCGATCAAGGGTTTGCCCATCGTATCCGGCGGCTGAACGCCTTTGCCGCCTGCATGTGTCCGGGGACCGCGCATCGCCCGGTCTTCTTCATCTGCCACGCCTGCAACGCGGTGGCCGAGGCCCCGGCGGCGGCGGTGGCCGAGGCGGTGGATCGCGTCGCAGCCTCGATCGGCTTTGCGGTCGAACGCAGCAATGTCGAGGCGGTGGGCCTTTGCCCTTCATGCAGGGATGACGGTCATGCCGCTGATTGAGGCGCAAGGGCTTTCCGTCCGGCGCGGCGACAAAACGATCCTGACCGGCGTCGATTTCACCGTCGCACCGGGGGAGATCGTGACGATCCTTGGCCCCAACGGGTCGGGCAAATCGACGCTGATCCGGGCGCTGATCGGGCTTGAGCGGCCCAGTTCGGGCGCGGTCCGGCATCGGTCGGGCCTGCGGATCGGCTATGTGCCGCAGCGCCTGCACCTTGACGCGGCGCTGCCGATGACGGTGCGCCGCTTCCTGTCGCTGCCGCGACCGGTCAGCGATGCCGCCGCCGCCGCCGTTCTCGCCCGCACCGGCGTGGCCGATCTTGGCGCGCGGCAGGTCGTGGCGCTGTCGGGCGGGCAGTTGCAGCGGGTCCTTCTGGCCCGCGCGCTTCTGGCCGGGCCGCAGGTCCTGATCCTTGATGAGCCGACGCAGGGTCTCGACCAGCCGGGGGAGGCCGCGTTCTATCAGTTGCTGGAAGAGGTGCGGGGCGAAACCGGGACGGCGGTCATCATGGTCAGCCACGACCTGCATGTCGTCATGCGCGCCTCGGACCGGGTGGTCTGCCTGAACGGGCATGTCTGCCGCGAAGGCACGCCCGAGATCGTGTCCGAGGCGCCGGAATACCGCGCGCTTTTCGGGCTGGGGACGGCCGGGACGCTGGCGCTTTACCGTCATACGCATGGGCCGGACCATGTCCATGACGGCTGTACGCATGACCACGATCACGCCCACGCACACGGGCCGGAGGCCGCCGATGCCTGACATCTTCCTGATCCATGCCGCCCTTGCCGGCGTCGGCCTGATGATCGCCGCCGGGCCGCTGGGTGCCTTCGTCGTCTGGCGACGCATGGCCTATATGGGCGATGCGACCGCGCATGCGGCGCTTCTGGGGGTCGCGCTGGCGCTTCTCTCCGACCTGCCGATCGCGCTGGGGGCGGCGCTGGTGGCGTTGGTCATGGCCGCGCTGGTCACGCTTCTGTCCGGCCGGGACAGGTCGGGCGACACGATCCTTGGTGTTCTGGCGCATTCCGCGCTGGCGGTCGGGCTTGTCGCCGTCTCCTTCGCGCCCGAGGTGCGCAGCGACCTGAGCAGCTTCCTGTTCGGCGACATCCTGACGGTGACGGCGGCCGATCTTCTGTGGATCTGGGGCGGGAGTGCCGCGGTCTTTGCACTTCTGGTCTGGCGCTGGAACCCGCTTCTCACCGCGACGGTGAATGAGGAACTTGCGCAGGCCGCGGGCCTCGATCCGCGCCGGGAACGCCTTGTCCTGACCGTGGCGCTGGCGCTGGTCGTGGCGGTCGCGATCAAGATCGTGGGCGCGCTGCTGATCTCGGCCATGCTGATCGTCCCGGCGGCGGCGGCGCGCAGCTTCGCCCGCACGCCCGAGGCGATGGCGGCGATGGCGGGCCTGATCGGCTGCGTGGCGGTTCTGGCGGGGCTTTGGGGTTCGCTCAGCTTCGACACGCCCGCGGGGCCAAGCATCGTGGTCGCGGCGGCGGCGATCTTTGCCGCCAGCCTCGGCTTTCGTCAACGCGCCCGCTAGAAATCCCTGCCCCATGCCGCTATGCCCGGAACGGAACAAGGCCGGGGAGGGGGGCGATGACCAACCATCTGCACGACGGGCTCCTGGCGCCGCATGAGGGGCGCGGGACGGTGTTCCTGCACCTGCCCGACGGATCGACCGTGACCCATGGCGCGTTCTGCGCGCTGGCCGCCCGCTACGGCGCGGCCCTTGTCGGCGCCGGGCTGCAACCGGGCGACCGGGTAGCGTTGCAGCTTGAAAAGAGCGTTCACATGCTGGCGGTGATCGCCGGTGCGATCCGGCAGGGCATCGTCTTCCTGCCGCTGAACACCGGCTATACACCCGCCGAGATTTCCTATTTCGTGACCGATGCCGGCGCGAAGCTTGTCCTTTGCGATGGCGGGAACGAAGCCGCGCTGGCGCCCGTGGCCCGCGCCGCCGGGGCGCGGGTTGAGGTTCTGAACGCCGATGGCACCGGGTCCTTCGCGGAACGGTCGGCGGGCCTTGATCCGCTGCCGGTCTGTCCCGCCGGGCCGGGGGACCTTGCCGCGTTCCTTTATACCTCCGGCACGACGGGGCGGTCGAAGGGCGCGATGCTGAGCCATGACAACCTGCTGTCGAACGCGCGGGTGCTGGTCGACTACTGGCGTTTCACGGCGGATGACGTGCTTCTGCACGCGCTGCCGATCTTTCATACCCACGGACTTTTCGTGGCGACCAATGTGGCGCTTCTGGCGGGCGGGCCGATGATCTTCCTGCCGAAGTTCGACGCAGAGGAGGTGATCCGGCACCTGCCCCGCGCCACCGCGATGATGGGCGTGCCGACTTTCTACACAAGGCTTCTGGATGACCCCCGGCTGAACCGGGACTTGACGGCGGGGATGCGGCTGTTCATTTCCGGCTCCGCCCCCCTTCTGGCCGAGACGCACCGGCAATGGGAGGCGCGGACGGGCCATCGCATCCTGGAACGCTATGGCATGACCGAGACGAACATGAACACCTCGAACCCCTATGACGGCGACCGGCGCGCCGGGACGGTGGGCTTTCCGCTTCCCGGTGTCGAGGTGAAGATCTGCGACGCTTCAGGGGCTGAACTGCCCAGGGGGGAGATCGGGACGCTTGAGGTGCGCGGGCCGAATGTGTTTCAGGGCTACTGGCAGATGCCCGAGAAGACGGCGGAAGAGCTTCGCCCCGACGGCTTCTTCATCACCGGCGATCTGGGGTTCATGGACGGCGACGGCTATGTCACCATCGTCGGGCGCGCAAAGGATCTGGTGATCTCCGGCGGCTTCAACGTCTACCCGAAGGAGGTGGAGCTGGTGCTGGACGATCTGCCCGGCGTGCTGGAAAGCGCGGTGATCGGTGTCCCGCATCCCGATTTTGGTGAGGCGGTCGTGGCGGTGCTGGTGCCGGAACCGGGGGCGGCGCCGGACCCTGACAGCGTCGCGGCGCAGATCGCAGACCGGCTGGCGAAGTTCAAGCTGCCCAAGCGCGTCGTGCTGCGCGCGGCTTTGCCGCGCAACACGATGGGCAAGGTGCAGAAGAACGTCTTGCGCGAGGAGCTGAAGGCGCTGTTCGGGTAGGGCCTAGCGGCCCACGCCCGCATAGGCCTCGAACCCCGCCGCTTCGGCGTCGCGCGGGGAATAGACGTTGCGCAGGTCGGCCATGCGGGCGTGTTTCATCCCGGCGGCCATGCGCGGCAGGTCAAGGGCGCGGAACTCGTTCCACTCCGTCAGGATGACGACGATGTCGGCGCCTTCGGTCGCGGCATAGGGATCGTCCAGCCAGCTGACGCCGGGCAGCAGACGCTCCCCCTCGCGTCGGCCTTGAGGATCGACGACGCGGACCTTGGCGCCACCGCCCACCAGTGCCGGGACGATGGTCAGCGCGGGCGCGTCGCGCATGTCGTCGGTGTTCGGCTTGAAGGTCACGCCAAGCACCGCGACGGTCTTGCCGTTGACCGACCCGTCGCCGAGGTCGAGAACCTTTTCGATCATTCGGCGCTTGATCTCGTCATTCACCTTGATGACCGTTTCGACGATCTGCATGGGTGAGGCGTAATCCTGCCCGATCCGGGCCAGCGCGGTGGTGTCCTTGGGGAAACAGGACCCGCCATAGCCGGGACCGGCATGGAGGAACTTGTTCCCGATCCTGTTGTCAAGGCCCATGCCCTTCGACACCTGCTTCACATCGGCGCCGACCTTTTCGCAAAGACGCGCGATTTCGTTGATGAAGGTGATCTTGGTCGCGAGGAAGGCGTTGGCGGCGTATTTGATCATCTCCGCCGTTTCCAGATCGGTGTAGAGGATCGGGAAATCGCGCAGGAACAGCGGGCGGTAGATCTCGCCCATAACGGTCTTGGCGCGATCGGATGTGGTGCCGACGACGACCCGGTCAGGGCGCATGAAATCGTCAATCGCCGCGCCTTCGCGCAGGAATTCGGGGTTGGAGGCGACGTCGAATGCCTTTCCCGGCGCGGCGGCTTCGACCACGGCGCGCACCTTGGCGTTGGTGCCGACCGGAACGGTGGATTTCGTGACGATGACGGCATAGCCGGTCAGCGCTTCGGCGATCTCTTCCGCCGCGGCCATCACATAGGTCAGGTCCGCGTGGCCGTCGCCGCGCCGCGTGGGCGTGCCGACGGCGATGAAGACGGCATCCGCGCCATCCACGGCGGCCTTCAGATCGCCGGTAAACTCAAGCCGCCCGGCCGCGACGTTCTTGGCCATCAGCACGTCAAGGCCGGGTTCGTAGATCGGGACCTCGCCCTTGGTCAGCATCTCGACCTTGCGGGGGTCCTTGTCGACGCAGATCACGTTATGGCCGAAATCCGAAAGACAAACACCGGAAACAAGGCCGACATAGCCGGTGCCGATCATCGCGATCTTCATCAATGCGCCCTCATGCAAATTTCTGGCCCGTCATGGGACGAAGGCGCGGGACGTGTCAATGGGGCGCGGCGGACCCGGCGCGACGCTGCCGGATTTGTTCTGGTTTTGCGTACAATTGCGCGAATGCGGAGGGCTTGGGGTCAGAACCGCCCGGGGCGCGTCAGGGCCAGCAGCGGATGGGGCGGTCTGCCGGTGACGATGCCCGCGACCATCTCGGCGGTAACGGGGGCAAGGGTCAGGCCGATATGGCCGTGGCCATAGGCGTGGATCACGGTGTCGCCGCCCCTTGATGGCCCGATCACCGGCAGCGAATCCGGGATCGAGGGGCGGAACCCCATCCATTCGCGGCTGGGCGGGCCGAGATCGGGAAAGACCTTTGCCACCCCGTCCGCGATCCGCGCAAGGCGGTGGGCGGAGGGTGGGGCCGTCAGCCCGCCAAGCTCTACCGTTCCCGCCGCGCGCAGGCGGCCGCGCATCGGGCAAAGGTAAAAGCCGCGCGATGTGGGGCAGACCGGGCGCGAGAGGCGCGGCTGTGTCATGTCCCATTCCAGATGATAGCCGCGCTCCGTGTCCAGCGGGACCCGGTCGCCCGCCTGCAAGGCCAGGTCGCGGCCATGCGCGCCTGCGGCGATCACGGCATGCCGCGCCCTGACCGACAGGCCGGGGCCGATGAGGTGCACCTTCCCGCCGTCGCGCGACAGGGTCGTGACCTTGCCCTTGACCAGCGCCGCGCCCGCCGCCTGCGCCCGGTCGGACAAAAGGCCCATGACCGCGCCCGGATCGGTCAGGAAAAGCGCGCCGCGAAAGAAGGCCGCGCCGCCTGCCTCCACGGGCAGGGTGGATTCAAGGGCGGCAAGGTCCGGCGCGGGCAGCAGCTCGACGCTTGCGCCAAGGGTGCGGCGGAAGGCCATGTCGCGGGCGGCGGCGCGGTATTCGGCGTCGGTCCGGTACCAGTAGAGGCAGCCCCGATCCCGAAGGAAGGCATCGGCCCCGATCTCCGCCGCCAGTGTTGTCCATCGCGGTGCGGCGTCGGCGAGAAGCGTGGCCAGAGCCTCCGCATTCGCCCGCGCGGCCCCCGGCAGCGACTGGCGCGCAAAGCGAAGAAGCCAGGGCGCCAGCGTCGGCAGCGCGGCCTTGCGGATCGACAGGGGGGAGTTGCGGTCAAAGAGTAGGCCGGGCAGGTTGCGCAGGACATCGGGCGTGCCGACCGGCTGCACGGCATAGTCGGCGATGGTCCCCGCATTGCCGTGGGACGCGCCCGATCCGGGCGCTGCGGGGTCGATCAGCAGAACCTCGCGCCCCTCGGCGGCAAGCCGGTGCGCGATGGCCAGCCCCACGACACCGGCGCCGATGACGGCGGTTTCGACCGTCTCCATCAGCGGGGCCGGGCGGCCATGGGCCGCCCGTTCCGGTCACATGCAGGCATCATAGAGCTTGCGGGTGTTTTCCTTCGTCATCTCGATCGGGTTGCCGCCGCAGGACGGGTCCTCAAGCGCCATCTCGGTCAACTCGTCCAGCCGCGCGGCTTCAACCCCCATCGCGGTCAGGTTTTCCGGGATGGAGAGCCTTGTGCGCAGGTCCATGACCGCTGCGCGGAAGCCGTCGAAACCGCCCGAAATGCCCAGATAGGCGGCGGCCTTTTCGATCCGGTCCTCGATGGCAGACCGGTTGAAGTCCAGCACCATCGGCATGACGACCGCGTTGGTGGTGCCGTGATGGGTGCCATAGACAGCGCCGACCGGATGCGACAGCGAATGAATGGCGCCGAGGCCCTTCTGGAAGGCGACGGCCCCCATTGCCGCCGCGCTCATCATATGGGCGCGCGCCTCCAGATCGGTCGGATTGTCGTAGACCCTGGGCAGGTTTTCGAACACCAGCCGCATCCCTTCCAGCGCGATGCCCTGGCTCATAGGGTGGTAGAAGGGCGATGAATAGGCCTCAAGACAATGGGCCAGCGCGTCCATGCCGGTCCCTGCGGTGATGAACTTCGGCATGCCGACGGTCAGCTCCGGGTCGCAGATGGTGACGGCGGGCAGCAGCTTCGGGTGGAAGATGATCTTTTTCTTGTGCGTGGCGGAGTTGGTCAGCACCCCCGCGCGGCCGACCTCGGACCCCGTCCCGGCGGTGGTCGGTACGGCGATGATCGGGGCGATGGTTGCGGGGTTCGCCCGCGTCCACCAGTCGCCGATGTCCTCAAGCTGCCACACGCTGACGGCCTGATCCACCATCAGCGCGATCATCTTGCCAAGGTCAAGCGCCGAGCCGCCGCCAAAGCAGACCACCCCGTCATGACCGCCCCTGCGGAAGACCTTCAGCCCGGTCTCCATGTTCATCTCGTTGGGGTTGGGGTCCACCTCGGAAAAGACCGCGCGGCCAAGCCCGGCCGCGTCGAGAATGTCGAGCGCCTGGGCGGTGATCGGCAGGGCGGCCAGCGCCTTGTCGGTGACCAGCAGCGGCTTTTTCATGCCCACGGCCTTGCAGTGGTCGGCAAGCTCCCGGATGCGGCCGGGGCCGAACTTGACGGCGGTGGGGTAGGACCAGTTGGCGGTAGGCACGTTCATTTCGTCACCTTCTTGAGATGGTAGGATTTCGGCCGGGTCACGGATTGGTAGCCAAGGGGCGACAGAGCGGCGCCGCGCCCGGTGTCCTTGCAGCCGGTCCAGCAAAGCGCCGGATCGAGATAGTCGCAGCGGTTCTGGAATACGGTGCCCGTCTCCAGTTGCCGCCCGACACGG
>DAIOXI010000029.1:6257-11184 GCA_036758045.1 Albidovulum sp. | reverse complement strand
AGCGAGGCGGTCAGGCCATAGTCGCAATCGTTCATCATGGCGATCGCCTGCGCATCGTCCTTCACCGGCATGATGCCGACGACGGGGCCAAAGCTTTCCTCGCGCATCACCCGCATCTCATGGTTCACGTTCACGAGGATCTGCGGCGCGAGATAGGCGCCGCCGTCATCCTCGGGGAATAGTGCCGGGTCGATGAGCGCCGTCGCCCCGTCGGTCACCGCATCGGCGATCTGGCTGCGGACCGTGTCGGCGAAGCGCTTGTTGGCCATCGGGCCGAGCGTCGTCGAGGCATCGAAGGGGTTGCCGAGCTTGAGGTTTCTTACCCAGGCCACGGCCTTTTCCACGAATGCGTCATAAAGGCTTTCGTGGACGTAGATCCGCTCGATCCCGCAGCAACACTGACCGGCGTTATACATCGCGCCGTCCATCAGGCTGTCGACGGCGGCGTCCAGATCGGCGTCCTCCATGACATAGCCGGGGTCCTTGCCGCCAAGCTCAAGCCCCAGCGGTGTGAAGGTCCCGGCGGCGGCGCGCTCCATCGCCTGCCCGCCCCCGACCGAGCCGGTGAAGTTGACGAAGCCGAAGGCGCGCTGGCCGATCAGTTCCTCGGTGACGGAATGGTCGAGAACGACGTTCTGGAACACATCCTCCGGCACGCCCGCGGCATGGAACGCCTCGGCCAGCCGTTCGCCCACCAGAAGGGTCTGGGTCGCGTGCTTCAGGATCACCGTGTTCCCGGCGATCAACGCGGGCACCAGAGTGTTGATCGCGGTCATGTAGGGATAGTTCCAGGGCGCGACGATGAAGACCACGCCGAAGGGCTCGCGTTCGATGCGGCGTTCGAAGAGGTTGGAGTTCTCCACCACCATCGGCGCCAGCGCGTCGACCGCTATCCCTGCCATATAGGTCGTGCGTTCGTTCATGCCGCCGAATTCGCCGCCGTAGCGGGTGGGGCGGCCCATCTGCCAGGCCAGTTCTTCGACCACGCGGTCCTTCATCCCGTTCAGGGCCTCGACACCGGCCTTCACCAGCGCGATGCGCTCCTCAAGCGGGCGCGCGGCCCATTCCCCTTGCGCGGCGCGGGCGCGGGCCACGGCGGCCTCTGCCTCGACCAGCGTCAGGGCCGGACGCTCGGCATAGACCCGCCCGTCCACGGGCGAGATACATTGGATCATCTTGGTCATCTGGTCCTCACTTGGCGCGATCGGCGCCCTTCAACGGCCCCTACAGCCGCTCAAATCCCCGTTTCACTTCCCAGTCGGTCACGACGCGGTTCTGTTCCGCGATCTCCCAATGCGCGGCATGGACGTAGTGATCCACGACATCGTCGCCGAAGGCGGCGCGGAGCATCTTCGACTTGTTCGCCAGCGCAGCCGCCTCGCCCAGCGTATGCGGGATCTCGCGCACGCGCCTGGCGTTGTAGACGTCGCCGTCCACGGATTTTTCCAGCTCCAGCCTTTCCTCGATCCCGGCAAGGCCCGCAGCCAGAAGGGCGGCGCAGGCCATGTAGGGGTTCAGGTCGGCGCCGCCGATGCGGCATTCGACGCGGATCGCCTTGGTGTTCTCACCGCAGACGCGGAAGCCCGCGGTGCGGTTGTCGAGGCTCCAGACTGCTTTCGTGGGGGCGAACATGCCGACGACGAAGCGCTTGTAGCTGTTGACGTAGGGCGCGAGACAGAGCGTGATCTCGCGCGCATAGGCAAGCTGACCGGCGACATAGTGCTTCATCAGGTCGGACATGCCATGCGGGTCCTTGTCGTCCCGGAAGGCGGGCTTGCTGCCTTGCCAGAGCGACTGGTGGACGTGGGACGAGGAGCCAGCCCGGCGGTGGTCGTATTTCGCCATGAAGGTCGCGGCATGGCCGTGCTGGAAGGCAATTTCCTTCACGCCGTTCTTGATGATTGCGTGCATGTCGCAAGTGTCGAGCGCGTCGGAATATTTCGCGTTGATCTCTTCCTGGCCGACCTCGGCCTCACCCTTGGAATTCTCGATCGGGATGCCCGCGCCCCACAGCCCGTTGCGGATCGCCCGCATCACGCCTTCTTCCTTGGTGGTGCCAAAGATCGCGTAGTCGATATTGTGGCGCCCCAGCGGCTTCAGGTCCTGAAAGTTGCGGTCGGTGATTGCGTCATAGCTGTCCTGGAACAGGAAGAACTCCAGTTCCGTCGCCATCATCGCATCGAAGCCCATCGCCTTGGCGCGGGCGATCTGCCGCTTGAGGATCGCGCGGGGGGAGACGGCGATCTCCTGATGTGTGTGATGGTCGAGAAGATCGGCAAGGCAAAGCGCGGTGCCTTCCAGCCACGGCACGCGGCGCAGCGTCGAAAGGTCGGGCTTCATGGTGTAGTCGCCATAGCCCTTTTCCCAGCCGGCGGACTTGTAGCCCGGCACCGTGAACATCTCCACATCGACGGCGAGAAGGTAGTTGCAGCAATGCGTTTCCTCCCAGGCGCTGTCGACGAAATGCTGCGCGACGAAGCGCTTGCCCATCAGGCGGCCCTGCATGTCGGGGAAGGCCACCAGGACGGTGTCGATCTCTCCGCTGGCCACGGCTTTCTTCAGCGCGTCGAAGGTCAGGTTTGCGGGCATTCTCGCCTCTCCTCGTTCCTCTGGTGGGGCCGGAATCGGCCCTCTCCCTGTTGCTGCGATATTTGATCAAATTCTGTCGGGAAGGGAAGGGGCGGCGAAAATCCCGCCGCCCCGCTGGTCCTAGCCGTAGCGGTAGGGCTTGCCCGCCTTCACCATCGTGTCGTTGTACTTCTTGAAGATGTCCACGACCTTGGCCTTGAGCGGGCTTTCGGCGGCGATTTCATCCCAGAACTTGTGGGCCTCTTCCTCGACCTTGGCCCATTCGTCGTCGGGGATCGTGGTCGATTTCAGCTTGGTCTCGTTGACGCGCAGATAGGCCTCGCCGTTCCAGTACCAGTGCTGCCGGTGGTAGTGGGAGGAGTTGAAGCAGACCTCCATCAGCCGTTGCAGATGCGGCGGCACCTCATTCCAGCGGTCCATGTTGGCGAAGAAGTGGCCGATCCAGGCGCCGGAGATGTTGTTGGTCAGGAAATACTCCGTCACGTTGGCCCAGCCGCTCGTATAGTCCTCGGTGATGCCGGACCAGGCGATGCCGTCCAACTCACCGGTTTGCAGCGCGACCTCGGCATCTTCCCAGGGCAGCGTCACCGGAATGACGCCAAAGCGCGACAGGAACCGGCCTGCGGTCGGGAAGGTGAAGATGCGCAGCCCGTTCAGGTCGGCCAGCGAGGTGATCGGCTTGTGGGTGGCGAAGTTGCACGGGTCCCAGGAACCGGCCGAGATGTGGCGCACGCCGACCTTGGCGTATTCTTCCTTCCAGATCTCATCCAGACCCCAGTGGTTGAACAGCGCCGGCACGTCGAGCGAATAGCGCAGGCCCAGCGGGAAGTAGCCGCCAAAGACCGTGACCTCGGTCGGCGAGGCCATGGAGTCGTCGTCCGATTGCACCGCGTCGATGGTGCCCTTCTGCATGGCGCGGAACAGTTCACCCGTGGGCACAAGCTGATCGGCATAGTAGAGCTCGATCTCCATCTGGCCCTGGGCGATCTGGTTGAAATCCTTGATGCACTGGTCGATCACCTCGACGCCAAGCGCGGGGCCGGCATAGGTCTGAAGCCGCCACTTGATCGGGGCGGACTGGGCAATCGCCGGTACAGCGAGCGTCGCGGCACCGCCGGCGGCGCCGCTTGTCAGGAACATCCGTCTTGTCGTGGTCATCTTCTTCTCCTTGCTGATGTGGTCCCTCTTGACGGGGCTTGTCGGGTTAACGGGCATAGACGTGTTCGGGCAGCCAGAGCGCGATCTGCGGGAAGGCGGTCACGATGATCAGCGCCAGGATCATCACGAAGACGAAGGGGATGATGGAGCGGTAGATGTCGATGATCGAGATCTCCGGCGGGGCCATCGCGCGCATCAGGAAGAGGTTATAGCCGAAGGGCGGCGTCATGTAGGCGATCTGGCAGGTGATGGTGTAAAGGACACCGTACCAGATCAGATCGAAGCCAAGCGCCTTGACCAGCGGAACATAAAGCGGCGCGACGATGACCAGCATAGCGGTATCGTCAAGGAAGGTCCCCATGATCAGGTAGGAAAGCTGCATCAGGATCAGAATCTCCCAGGCCGTGAGGCCGAGGCGGTCGACGAAAAAGCCCTCGATCGCATTCACCGCGCCAAGCCCGTCGAAGACGGCGCCGAAGGCGAGCGCGGCCAGGATGATCCACATGAACATGCAGGAGATCGCCAGCGTCTCGCGCGTTGCGGTTTCGAACACCTGACGGGTGAAACGGCCCTTGATGACGGCCGCGAAGACCGAGGCGAGCGCCCCGACGACCGAGCTTTCGACAAGGCTGGTATAGCCCATGACGAAAGGCACCATCATCGACACGAAGATGATGACCGGCAGCAGGCCAGCGCGCAGAAGGCGCTGCTTTTCGGCGCGGCTGACCTGTGCCAGTTCCTCGGGCGACAGCACGGGGCCAAGCGACGGCGTGATCTTGCAGCGCAGCCAGATGTAGCCGATGAAGAGCGCGGCCATCATCAGGCCGGGAAAGACCCCCGCCAGCCAAAGCTGGCCGACCGGCTGGCGCGCGATCATCGCGTAAAGGACAAGGACGACCGAGGGCGGCACGAGGATGCCCAGCGACGATCCCGCCTGAATCACGCCCGTCACCATCAGCTTGTCGTAGTTACGCCTCAGAAGCTCGGGCAGGGCGATGGTCGCGCCGATGGCCATGCCCGCGACCGAAAGCCCGTTCATTGCCGAAATCACGACCATCAGCAGGATCGTCCCGATGGCAAGGCCCCCCGGCACCGGCCCCATCCAGACATGGAACATCCGGTAAAGGTCGTCGGCCAGGCGGCTTTCCGACAGCACATAGCCCATGAAGATGAACATCGG
>DAIOXI010000029.1:2774-6247 GCA_036758045.1 Albidovulum sp. | reverse complement strand
ATACCACTTCATCAGCTTCATCGCGGCGGCAAAGCCAAGGTCGGACCCGCCAACCCCCCAGAGAAAGACCGAAGCGGTGACCGCCACGAAACCGATGGCGCCGAAGACGCGCTGGCCGGTCATCATCATCAGCATCATCGTGCTGAACATCATGATCGCGATCATGTCATAGGACATGGGTCAAAGCTCCTCGCCGCGCAGTTTCGCCACGTCCTTGAAAAAGAATGCGATGGCCTGAAGCAGCATCAGGAGGATGCCGACACACATGATGATCTTGATCGGCGCGATATAGGGGCGCCACGCGGTCGGGCTGCGCTCGGCGTATTCGAGCGAGTAGATCGTGCTTTCGACGGCGCCGTAAAGGAGCACGCCAAGGTAGAAGAGCAGGGCAAAGACCGAAAAGGCGTCGAACCAGGCCTTCGTGCGGTCGGACCAGCGGTGATAAAGCAGGTCCATCCTGACATTCGAGTCGAGTTGCAGGGAATAGGGCCCGCCCAGCATGTAATAGGCGACCATGGTGAATTGCGCCATTTCCAGCGTCCAGATCGCGTTCTGGCGCAGGATGTTGCTGATCGAGGACCAGAGCAGGATCCCCATCAGCACGAAAAGCAGGTACATCGAAAACCGCCCGACCCGGTAGTTCAGGGCATCGACGAATCTCACATAGGCCTTGATCCAGTTCGGCATGTCAGGCACTGGCCCCCTCGGTCTGGTATTTGCGGATCGCGGCGAGTGCGGCGGACAGGACGGGGGTCAGACCGTCGGCCATCGCGATCTCGGCCGCCGGGTCGGCGACAAGGTCGTTGCGCAGCTCCAGCATGGCGTGGGGCAGGTCGTAGGGCGTGGCGTGCAGGCGCAGCGTGTGGGTGACCTCATCGGCCGCCGAATAGGGTTCGTTCAGGCGGCAATCGAGGCCGGTGCGCGCCTTCGCCTCGGCCAGAACGGCCTGCGCGAAGGTCGGGTCGGCGTCGTGAATGATGCCGAATTCGACATCGCGCGGGGTGCCGAACCAGACCGGGGTAAAGCTGTGGATGGTCACGATCGCGGGCGGATTGCCGGCGGCGATGCGGTGGGCGATTTCGCCGTGAAGCGCGGCGTGAAAGGGAAGGTAGATGCTTTCGGTCCGGCGCCAACGCTCTGCCGGGGTCAGGTCGTGGTTGCCGGGGATGTCGTAATCCTCGCTCCGGGTCGCCATGGCGCTTGCGGAGGAGGGCGGGCGGTTCAGGTCGTAGATCAGCCGCGATACCCGCGCATGAACCAGCGGCGCGTCAAGGTTCTGCGCCAGCCGCCGCGCCACGCCCAGCGCGCCGGGGTCCCAGGCGATATGCGCCTGACGGGCGGTGTCGGACAGACCCAGCGAGCCGAAGGCGGCGGGAAAGTCGTTCGAGGCATGTTCGCAGACAATCAGGAACGGACCGGGTGCCGCGCGGTTTTCGACCCCCACCACGTTCAGACGGTCTGATCCGCGCCCCGTCGCCATGACTGAGTTTCCCCCGATTCCCGTGGGTAAGGCTCACTTGCGGAGCCGCGTTGTGTCAAGATATTTTCCCACTGGAAATTTCTGTTACAATCGTTTCTGATGCGTGTGCCGGGAAGATGCGCAATCTGTTCGGAGTATTGCCCGTGTCGAAACCTGCCCCGACGGTCGCACAACATATCAAGGCGCATTTCGACGCCCTGACGCGGGCAGAGCGGCAGCTCGCCACCCATATCACCCGGAACTACCCGGTCGCGATGCTGGGTTCGATCACTGCCTTGGCGAAGGCTGCGGATGTGTCCACGCCCACGGTCGTGCGGCTGGCGCAGAAGCTTGGCTTCAAGGGCTACCCGGATTTTCAGGCCGTGGTCCGCTCAGAGGTGGAGGAACGCCTGATCTCCCCCCTCACCAAGCATGACCGCTGGGCCGAGGGGGTGCCGGATACCCATATCCTCAACCGTTTTGCCGATGCGGTCGTCGGCAACCTTCAGGCGACGCTGGGCCAGATCGACCATGCCGACTTTGACGCCGTCGCGCGGCTGATGGCCGATCCGCAGCGCAAGCTTTTCGCGATGGGCGGTCGGATCACGCATGCGATGGCGGATTACTTCGTGACCCATATGAAGGTGATCCGCCGCGATGTGACGCTGATCTCGGATATGTCGAACGCCTGGCCTCCGGCGCTGATCGACATGCGGGAAGGCGACGTGATCCTGGCCTTCGACATCAGGCGCTATGAAAACAACGTTCTGTCCCTGGTGGAGATGGCCGCCGATCAGGGGGCGGAGGTCGTGTTGATGACCGACCAATGGGTCAGCCCCGCCGCCGAACGCGCGCGCTATCGTCTGTCGGCGCATATCGAGGTGCCGTCGGCCTGGGATTCGACCGTGGCGCTTCAGGTACTGGTCGAGACGCTTCTGGCGGCGGTGCAGGCGCTGACATGGGAGGAAACGCAAACCCGGATGAAGCGGCTTGAGGATCTTTACGCCCGCGCCCGCTTTTTCCGCCGCTCGCGGTGATCAGCGGCCCAGAAGCGCGGCGAAGGGGGGCGCGCTGCGTCCCTTGACCGGCTTTGTCACGATATAGGTGAAATAGCGCGCGAGCCCGATCCGGGCATCCAGCATCGTGTCGATCAGGCGCTGATAGGCGTCGATGTCGCGCGTCACGATCTGCATCAGGTAGTCGAACCCGCCGCCCAGCGCCCAGCAGGCGATGACCTCATCATAACGCCCGACCGCCTCCTCGAAGGCGCGAAAGCTGGCGGCGGTGTGGTCGGCCAGTTCGGCGGCAACGAAGACGGTGACATGGGGGCCAAGCTTCTTGAGGCCGATATCGGCGCGGTAGCCTTCGATCAGCCCGGCATCCTCAAGCTTTTTCAGCCTGTCCCAGCAGGGGGTCGGTGACAGGCCGATGCGGTCGGCCAGCGCCGCCTTGGTGATGCGGCCCTCGGTCGAAAGGACGCGCAGGATGGCGATGTCGCGGTCGTCCAGCTTCATCGGACCACCGTCGGCCCCATCGGCGCTCTGGTCAACAGTTCCGGCCCGTTCGCGCCCAGAAGTGCCGTGTTCGACACAAAGTAATCGCCGCGCCCGGTTTCGGTGAACCATGAGAGCAGGTGGAAGGTCATCCCCTCACGCAATTCAAGGTCGCTGTCGTGCCTGAGGCCGGTGACGGAGTTTCCGCCGGTCCAGGACGGCGCCATGCCAAGGCCGACGAGGTAGCCGCAGTGGTGGCGGCGGTAGCGCGGCATTCCGGCTTGATCGACGACCGCCTGCCAGTCGGCATAGACCTCGCGCGCCTTGCGGCCGGTGCGCAGGCCCTTCAGGCTTGCCACGAAGGCACGTTTTGAGATTTCGGCCATCGCGGCGTCCTCATCGCGGATCTGGCCGATATGGATCAACCGCCCCATCGGCGCGTGGTAGCGCGAGACGCAGCCCGCAAGTTCCAGCATCACCCGGCCGCCCGCCTTGTAAGTGCCGTCGCCCCAGGTCGAGTG
>DAIOXI010000029.1:0-2727 GCA_036758045.1 Albidovulum sp. | reverse complement strand
CCTCGGCCGCGCCGTCATGGATGGCGGCGATGGCGGCCAGCGTGCCTGCGTCCGAGGCCTTCGCGGCGGCGCGCATCAGCGCCTGCTCCTCCTCCGATTTCACCAGCCGGAGGGTATGGGTCAGGTCGGTGATATCGTCCCAATCGGTCAGGCCGAGAGTGGCGACAATCTCCCGCCCCGCAGCGAAGGTCAGGCCGGTGGAGGCGACCTCAAACCCCAAGCGGCGGCCCTTCAGGGCGGCAAGCTCCTGCGCCAGATGGCTGGCAGGGGTGACGCTGTCGCTGTGGCCGGAAAAGCGCGCGTTCCGCACCTGGTTTTCGATCGTCACCCGCTCCATCGCCCTTGTCACCAGCACCATCTCGCCCTCCGCCGGGACGATCAGGTGATGCGGCGCGAAATAGCCCCAGTGGTCGAGGCCGGTCAGGTAGAAGACGCTTTCGGGGGCGGACAGCACGGCGATGTCGATGTCACGCGCGGCCATTTCGGCGCGAACGGCGGCGACGCGGCGGGCCAGTTCCTTATCGGAGAAAGGGTTCCTGAACATCTGTCATGCCCGAATGATCGTCCCCGCATTGCCGAACCGGGCGCGGACATGGGTTGCGATGGCGGTGTCCTGGACGCCGGTGCCGGTCAGGTCGCAGATGGTGATGGCGTCGGGCGTGGTGCGGCCCGGCTTTGCGCCGGTAATAACTTCGCCCAGTTCGGCGGGGGTGCCTTTGCTCCAGAGGCCCGAGGCCAGCGCTGCCTCAAGCTCCCCCGAGACTTCGCACTGGCTGACGCGGTCGCAGATATAGGCATCGGCGGCCATCAGCGCGGCGGGCTCGATCTCATGCTTGCCGGTCTGGTCCGAGCCCATGGCGGTGATGTGCAGGCCGGGATGCAGCCAGTCGGCCTTCAGGACCGGGGGGCGGGCGGGGGTGGTGGTCACGACAAGCTGGCTTTTGGCGACCAGCGCGGCGGGGTCGGCGATGGCCTCGGCGGTGATCCCAAGCGCGCTGGCAAGGTCGGCGGCACAGGTGCGGGCCTTGTCCATGTCGCGGCCATGGACGAGAACGCGGGCGAAGGGCCGGACCAGATGCGCGGCCTGCATTTGCAGCCGGGCCTGCACGCCGGTGCCGATGGCGCCCGCCGTTTCGACATGCGCGGGCGCGAGGTGGCGGGCGGCGACGGCCCCGGCGGCGGCGGTGCGGATGTCGGTCAGATAGCCGTTGTCGAGGAACAGCGCCTCAACCAGCCCGGTTTTCGCGGAGAAGAGGATCATCAACCCGTTCAGGCTTGGCAGGCCCAGCTTCGGGTTGTCGAAGAAACCGGGGCTGACCTTGATCGCGAAACCGTCGAAGCCGGGGATATAGGCGGTCTTGACGTCGACCTCGCCATTCGCGTCGTGCAGGTCCATGGACAGGATCGGCGGCATCACGACACCGCCTTTGGCCAGTGCGGCGAAGCCCTGTTCGATCACGTCGATGATGGTCAGGTCAAGGCCGACTACCGCGCGCAGTTCCGCCTCGGTCACGATCTGGATGTCATGCGCCATAGCGTTTGCCTTTCACCGTCAGATCCCCGATCGTCACGTCTTCGCCCGCCATGATCTTCGTGAACAGCCCCATGTCGAGGTTGCGGCCGGTGACGATGGTTCCCACCGGCCCGTCCACCCTGACCTTGCCGGACAGCACGGCGGCAAGGCCGACGACCGAGGCGCCCTCGGCCACGATCCGTTCCTCGAAGTAGAGGACCTGCATGGCGTGGCGGATCTCTTCCTCCGTCACCAGAACGGTCGCGTCCAGATGATCGCGGCAGAGCGGGAAGGAGAGGCGGTTTTCCAGCCCGATCCCGCCGCCCAGACTGTCGGCGAGCGAGGCAACCTCCGCCACCTCCACCGGCTTTCCGGCGAGGAGAGAGGCGTGCATCGCCGCGCCCCGGTCCATGGTGATGCCGATGACGCGGATCGCGGGGTTGATCGCCTTTGCCGCGACCGCGACCCCGGCCGCCAGCCCGCCGCCCGACAGCGGCACCAGAAGCGTGGTCAGGTCTGGCCGCGCCTCAAGCATCTCCACCCCGATGGTGCCTTGAGCGGCGATCACCTTCGGATCGTCGAAGGGAGAGATTTCGACCAGCCCCTCGGCGCCGCAAAGCCGCCGGCTTTCGTGCATCGCCTCATCCTGGCTGGTGCCGGTGATGCGGACATCGGCGCCCAGCGCGCGGATGCCGTCGACCTTGGCCTGCGGGACAAGGCGTGACATGCAGATCACCGCCTTCATGCCGCGCTGCGCGGCCGCATAGGCCACGCCCCGCCCATGGTTGCCGGTGGAACAGCAGGTCACGCCCGCGACCGCCGCGGGCAGCGTCATCACCGCATTCACCGCGCCGCGCAGCTTGAAGGCGCCAATCGGCTGCATGTTTTCCAGCTTCAGCAGAAAATCATGCCCGGCGGCTTTCGTCATGAAGGGTGAGGGGACGAAGGGCGTGGCGTCCGCCACACCCCGGATGACCCGCCGCGCGGCGAGTATGTCGGCCAGCGAAACCCCCATCTCAGTCCGCGTCCTTGACCGCCGAGAGGAACTGCTTCGTCCGGTCGCGCTGCGGGTTGCCGAACAGCTCGTCCGGGGGGCCTTGTTCCTCGATCTTGCCGCCGAAGAAGAAGCAGACCCGGTCGGATATGTCGCGGGCAAAGCCCATCTGGTGGGTGACCATCAGCATGGTCAGGTTATGCTCTGCCACCAGCTTGCG
>DAIOXI010000028.1:18078-20047 GCA_036758045.1 Albidovulum sp. | reverse complement strand
GACGTCGAGCACCCGGTCGAGGGTCGCCGCCGCGGACGGAGTCGCGTAGAGCGCATCGATCCAATCGAGGCAGCCCCGCGTCGACGCATGGCTTCCGGTGCCGAAGGCCTGACCCGGGTCGATCACGACCTCACGCTGGCCCGACTCGAGCGTCCATTCGACGAAAGGGGGACGGATGACCAGCCGCTCCGAAATCCGCAGAGCCTCGAGCCCCTGCTTCCAGGCTTCGCTCCAATCGACCTCCGGGAGCACCTCGGCCGGCTTCACCCGGGTGCGGGTCGAGGCTTGCTCGAGCACGGCCCGGCGCACCGCCTCGACCTCGAGGTCGGTGGCGTAGACCCAGGCGTGGAAACGCGGATCCGATCCGGCCTCCCCCTCCGATTCGTGCTCTTCCGCTCCGACCGCTCCAGCCTCGAAGGCCTCCGCCAGCAGCCGCTCACGCTCCTCGGCCGTGCTCGACGTCAAGCCGAATCGCCGGTACTCATCGCCCATGGATCGCGCTCTCCTCGTCGGCCTGCTGACGCTCGCCATGCTCGGCTCCAGCGGTTGTTACTACACCCAGCTCGCCCGGGGCCAGCTGGCGCTGCTCTGGGCAAGGGAGCCGATCGAGGAGGTCCTCGCCGATCCGGCGAGGGCCCCCCGGACGCGGCGCATGCTCGGCCTGGTCGGGCCGGTTCGGGAGTTCGCTCGCGAGCTGGGGCTGCGCGTCGGGGACCAGTACACCAGCTATGTCGACTGGTCGGAGGAGGATCGCCTGATCACGACCCTCGTCCGCACCCGGCCGGGCTCCCTGGAGCCGGTGCCGTTCTGGTTCCCAGTGCTGGGTCGGCTGCCCTACAAGGGCTACTTCGACCGCGGCGCCAGCATCTTTCTTCAGGGCGAACGGGCGGCGGCGATCTATATCGTCGCGGATGGCTGGGTAAAGCTTTACCGCATAGCGCCGAACGGCACCGAGGCGGTCGTCGGCACCTTCACCAAGGGGTCAAGCTTTGGTGAGGCGGTCGCCTTTCGCCACGACACTTACCCGGTCTCTGCCGAAGCGGTCACCGACTGCACGCTGATCCGTATCGAGGCCGACGCCTTCCTGCGGATGATCCGCGAAAGCCCGGAAATCGCCATGTCGATGCTGTCGGCCACCTTCACCCACCTGCATCAGCTGGTGGCGCAGATCGAACAGCTGAAGGCGCAGACCGGCGCGCAGCGGGTGGCGGAGTTCCTGCTGGACCTGTCGAACTGCCCCGCAGGCCAGTGCGAGGTGACGCTGCCCTACGACAAGGTGCTGATCGCGGGCAGGCTGGGGATGAAGCCCGAAAGCCTCAGCCGGGCCTTCGCGCGGCTGAAGGCGCATGGTGTCACCATCCGCCAGAACGTCGCCAGCATCGACGACATCGCAGCCCTGCGCGACTATGTCGAGGAAGACCCGGCGCTGGCCTGGTCCAGGTCCTGACCGCGCGCCGTCACGCGGCGATCGCAAGCACGGCAAAAATTACCAGCACCACGCCAAGCGCGAGGTCGAACCCCGCGCGAATGGGCGGCGCGGCCGACAGGCCCAGATAGCGCGACAGGATCACATGCGCCTTCGCCCCGGCCAGCGACAGCACCAGGATCACGAAGACCGCGCCATGCGCGCCCGATGCCGCAAGCCCGGTCGAGGCCGCCGAGAGCAAGAGAAGCGCCAGCCATGCCCGCGTGACCGTCATAGCAGGTAGACCACGGGGAAAAGCAGCACCCAGATCAGATCGACCATGTGCCAGAAGGCGGCCCCGGCTTCCATCGCGCGCGGGCTGGCGGGCACCGCGACCACCGCCAGAAGGATCATCCCGGCGATGACATGGGCCGCGTGAAAGCCGGTCAGCAGGTAGGAAAAGGTGAAGAAGGCGTGGGTTTCAAAGCTGATCCCGGCACGGGCCAGATCGGCATATTCCGCGCCCTTCAGCACCAGGAACACCGCCCCCAGCGCGATGGCGGC
>DAIOXI010000028.1:0-18068 GCA_036758045.1 Albidovulum sp. | reverse complement strand
CCGGAGGTGACAAGGACGATGGTGTTCACCCCGGCCGCGGCGCGGTGCAGATGGCTCTGCGCCTCGGCAAAGCCCGCGGGGTCGGTGATGCGGACGGCCAGAAAGGCCGCCAGCCCGGCGCCGAAGACCAGAAGCTCCGACACGATCAGGACCCACATCATCAACTCCCCCGGAAGCTGATCGAGGCCCGAGGCGCGGCCGGTCGCCTGATCGGTCATCCGATCACCAGTTGCCGGTAGATCTGCGGCAGCGCCTGGGTCAGTTTCTCCGGGTGCGGGATCAGCGCGAAGGCGCCCTGCCCGAACAGGCGCGGGAACCAGGACTTGCCGTCACGGTCCACGGTGATGCCAAAGACGGAATGGCCCGCCCGGCGCGCCTCGATCACCGCCATGCGGCTGTCCTCGATCCCGTGGCGGCCTTCGTAATGGTCAAGGTCATTGGGCTTGCCATCGGTGATGACGAGGAGCAAGCGGCGCTTGCGCGACTGCGCCGCCAGCCCGGCAGAGACATGGCGGATCGCGGCACCAAGGCGCGTGTAATGGCCGGGCTTCAGCGCCGCGATCCGCCTTTCGGTCGCCTCGCCCATCGGTTCGGCGAAATCCTTCACGGTCTGGACGAAGACCCGGTTCCGCTTCAGCGAGGAAAAGGCGTTGATGGCGAAATCGTCTCCGCATGCATCAAGGCCCCAGGCCAGCGCCGTCAGCGCCTCGCGTTCGATGTCGATCACGGCGCGGCCGTCATGGCCATGGCCGGGAATGGCGCTTTCGGTCGACCGCGAGACGTCGAGCAGGATCGACACCGCCAGATCGCGCCGCTCCGGCCTTGTCTGGCGCCAGACGCGGTCCGTCCCCTCGCCGCAGGCGCGCAGATCGACCTGCGCGCGCACGGCGCGTTCGGTATCAAGCTCATCCCCGTCCGGGTGACCGGGGGTGGAGATCAGGCTCGGCCTGAGCGCCTCGAACTGGCGGCGGACGGCGCGGATGCGGGCGCTGGCCTGCGGATCCGCGCGGAAGGACGGCACGTCATCGCTTGCCTCGGCGCGGGAGTGCAGGACACGCGCATGGGCCGGAAGATAGACGCCGGTGCGCACGTCCCATTCGGGGTAAAGCGACTGGCCCGACAGCGCCTCGCGGTCCACATCCTCGGGCGCGAGGTCGAGGTGCAGCTTCAGCCGCGTCGCGGGCGCCTTCGAGACCTGCGCGAGCCCGATCTCCTCCTGATCGTCGGCGGCCTTGCGGGCGGTGTCCTCGTCGTCATCCTCCACCCGGCGGTTGAGGTTGAGGAACTCGGTCATCGACAGGATCGCCTCGAACTTGTGCAGGATGAAGCTGTCGTTGCGGTCGGCCTGATCGGCCTTGCGGCGCCGGGCGCGGCGGGCGGTCTTCTCCTCGGAGGATTCCTCGGGCGCGCCCTCGGTATCGCGGTTCTCGACCGCCGTCGTTTCCGACCGGGGGAGCGCGCGCAGCTCGGGCCAGATCGGCACCGGGCGGAAGGGACGATAGCCACGCGGCGCTTTCGCGGGCAAGGGCGTGGCGGGCAGGGGCGCGGGATCGCCCAGCGCCCGCCTGACGCGCGCCTCCACCGCCACCTCGACCGGCGGCAGCGCGCCGGTGCGGCGGAACATGAGCGTGGCCTCGGCCAGATCGCGGTGCAGGCGGGCAAAGCCCGGCGCCTCCGTAAGCGCGGCCTTCGTCATGGCCGTCGCGACGTCTATTGCCGCGAGGTCGGCCAGAAACGGGTCGCCTTCGGCAGGCGGGGCGACATGGCCGGCAGCAGACGCCATCACCGCCAGCCAGAGGTAAAGCGCCGCGTTCGCCTCGACCGCCGGAAAGATCGCAAGACTTTCGGGTAGCCGCAGGCTCGCCCCGTCAAAGCTTGCCCGTGGCACGGTCTCGCGCCATGTCCCCAGACGGCGCAGCAGTGACAGCCGGTGATGGCTGATCTCCTCCGCCACCGGCTTGACCTCGACCGCCGGATCGCCGCCGAGGCCCCGGAAAAGAACTGCCAGCCGTCCGCTCACCTGGGAAAGATGAACGCGGGCTCCGTCGTGGACGGGGTCCCCGTCCAGACGGCTGGCAAAGGCGTGCCACAGTTTCCCGACGGTTTCCTCGGGTTCCCATGGCTCGAAGTCGATCCGTGACATTGCCGGCCTCACCCGAAAACGGCGGTCACGAGATCGCGGAGCCCGTTCTTCACATCCTCATCATCCGTCAGGGGTTCGATCATCGCCGCGCGGATGGCCCGGTCGACGGGCATGCCGTTCGCGATCAGCGTGGCGGCATAGACGACAAGACGGGAGGAAACGCCTTCCTCAAGATCCTGACCCTTCATCGCGCGCAGCTTGTTCGCGAGACGCACGAGCGGCTTGACGCGGTCCTCGGAAAGCCCGGATTCGCGGGCGACCACGGGGACCTCATGCTCCGGCTTCGGGAAGGTGAATTCGAGGCCGACAAAGCGCTGCCGGGTTGAGGGTTTCAGCGTCTTGAGGATGTTCTGGTAACCGGGGTTGTAGGAGGCGACCAGAAGGAAGCCGGGGGCGGCCTCAAGCTCCTCTCCCGTGCGGTCGACGGGCAGGATGCGCCGGTCGTCGGTCAGCGGATGAAGGACCACGGTCACGTCCTTGCGCGCCTCGACCACCTCATCGAGATAGCAGATCGCGCCCTCGCGCACCGCGCGGGTCAGCGGGCCATCGACCCAGACCGTCTCGCCGCCCTTGAGCAGGTAGCGCCCGATCAGGTCGGCGGCGGAAAGGTCGTCATGGCAGGCGACGGTGTAAAGCGGGCGGCCCAGCCGATGCGCCATCGCGGCGACAAAGCGGGTCTTGCCGCAGCCGGTCGGGCCTTTCAGCAGGATCGGCAGTTCACGGGCCGCAGCGGCGAGGAAGACATCGCATTCGTCGCCCTGCGGCAGGTAGAAGGGGGCGTCCGCCGCCCCCTTCAGGTTGAGGGTTCCGTCCATCTGCATCACTCCGCCGCGATATGGTCGGCATCATGCGACAGCCGGTCCTGTTCCAGCGGTCCGGGGGTCACGACCTCACGCCGGGGGACGAGGATGGCGTAGATGAAGAGAAGCGCGCCAAGGACGACGGCCACGCCGGACCCGAATCGCATGGCGTAGAAGACCCAGAGCTGGTCCTGCACCTCCATGTAGCCCATGCCCATGACGCGCTGGAGATGGGTCTGCACGGTCCCCGCGAAGGTCAGCGTGAAGGTCATGAAGACCACGCCGCCCGACATCAGCCAGAAGGACGCCATGTTCAGCACCTGATTATAGGGATCGCGCCCTTTCAGATGCGGCATCGCGTAGCTGATGATCGCAAGGTTGAGGCACACATAGGCGCCGTAGAAGGCCAGGTGGCCGTGGGCGGCGGTGATCTGCGTGCCGTGGGTGTAGTAGTTGACCCCGTGCAGCGTGTGCAGGAAGCCCCAGACACCGGCGCCGAAGAAGGCCAGCGTGGCGCAGCCAAGCGACCACAGCAGCGCCGCCTTGTTCGGGTGATCGCGGCGGCCCTTCCAGACCATGACGAAGGCGAAGGACATCATCGCGAAGAACGGCACAACTTCCAGCGAGGAGAAGATCGACCCGATCCACTGCCAGTAGCCCGGCGTCCCGATCCAGTAGTAATGGTGGCCGGTGCCGAGGATGCCGGAGAAAAGCGCCAGCGCGGCGATGACGTAAAGCCATTTTTCCACCACCTCGCGGTCCACGCCCGTCAGCTTCAGCATCAGGAAGGCGAGGATGGAGGCCATCACCAGCTCCCAGGTGCCTTCGACCCAGAGGTGGACGACGTACCACCAGTACATCTTGTCAAGCGCGAGGTTCGACGGGTTCACGAAAGCGAAGAGGAACAGCAGCGCCAGCCCCCAAAGGCCCAGCAGCAGGATGTTCGTGATCGCGGTCTTCTTGCCCGCCAGCACGGTCATCGACACGTTGTAAAGGAAGATCAGCGCCGCGACGACGATCCCTGCCTTGACCCAGCGCGGTTGCTCAAGAAACTCGCGCCCTTCACGCCCCAGAAGGAAGTTGCCTTCGAAGAGGTTGAAGAAATAGGTCACGACCACGCCCGCCGTGCCAAGGACAAAGATCGCCAGTTGCAGCCAGGCGAGCTTGGGGGAATGGATCTCCCGCTCCGCTTCCTCGGGGATGAGGTAATAGGCGGCGCCGAAGAAGCCCAGCAGAAGCCAGACGACAAGGCTGTTGGTGTGCAGCATCCGCGCCACGTTGAAGGGCAGCACTTCCGTCAGGAAGTTGCCGTCGACATAGATCCAGCCGAGGAGAAGCCCCATCGAGACCTGGACGGCGAACAGCGCCATGGCCACGAGGAAGTAGGCCAGCGCGATCTTTTGCGATTGGTATTTCATGGTTCTGTCTCCTCAGCCCGCGTCGTTCGGCGGCCAGTCCTGCGCGCGGATCTTGTTGGTCCAGAGCAGGAAGTCGGCAAGCTCGCGGTATTCCTGATCGCTCAGGTTGAACTGCGGCATCTGGCGGCGGCCCTCGATGCCCGTGGGCATCGCGTCCATCCAGCCTTTCAGCGCCTCATAGGCCGCCTCGGGGTCGTCCTGGACGCCCCAGCGGGTCATGACATTGGCCAGTTCCGGGGCGAAATAGGCGCCCTCGCCCAGAATCGTGTGGCAGTTGATGCAGGCCTTTTCTTCCCAGATGTGCTTGCCGGCAGCGACGCTGTCGGTCAGCCCGGCCTGATCGGTGGAAGTGTCGGTGATATAGATGTGCGAGTGAACCGTGAGGCCCACGAAGATGATGATGAAGAACAGCGACCCGCCATAGAAGATGTTGCGGGCCATGCTCTTGGTCATGACTTCGCGCATGGCGGAATCCTTCCCGGAGCGGTTTCAGGTAACGCCGGTGTGATCCTTCCGGGGGAGTCGGGCCTTAACAAAAGTCAACCGGAGGGTCCGGCGCGTCACTCAGGCGAGAATTTCCACCCTTGCGCCGGGAAAGGCCGTCAGGGCGGCGTCGATGGCGGGGCGGTCCATCAGGCAAAAGGCGGTGGACAGCGCGTCGGCGACGGCGGCCTTGGGCGCGCTGACCGACACGGTGGACCAGCGCGGCGCCTGCCCGGCCGGGCCAAGGATATGCGCCCGGCCCGCGCCGATCAGCGTCCCGCCGGGCGAGGAGGTGGCAAGCGCCCGGTTGGACAGCGACACTTCGCCCAGGCGCGCGCCGTCCGGGGCGGCGATGGCGGCGCTCCAATCGCGCCCGTCCTGCCGCTGGCCAAGGGCCTGAACCTCTCCTATGTCGATCAGGGCATCGCCATAGCCTTCGGCTCGCAGCAGCGCCGCGATCCGGTCGGCGGCCCAGCCCTGCGCGATACCGTTGAAGGTCAGCGCCTGGCCGGGCGACAGGCGGATCTCCTCTTCCGTGACCCGCACCCGGTCCCAGCCGACGACATCGCCCAGCGCGGCCGGATCGCGCCCCTCTGCCGCGGCCAGCCAGAGCGGTTGCACCGTAGGGTCGAACGCGCCCGCGGTCGCGGCATGGGCGCGCCCGCAGAGCGCCATCAGCTCGCGGAAATCGGCCGGGGGCCAGCCCAGCCGCCCGTCGCGGTTCAGCCGCGTCAGGGCGGAATCGCGATGCAGCGAGAAATGCGCCTCGATCCGCGCCACCTCGGTCTCCACCCGGCGGAAGGTGCGGCGGGCGCGGTGGGCATCCCCCCCGATCAGGCGCAGCGACAGGGCGGCGCCAAAGCCGGTGCCTTGCCAGTCGGCAACGCTCGCGGCCCCGGCGGGCGTCGCCAAGGCGCAGGCGGTCAGGATCAGGAAACGGCGGCGGTTCATTTCGGCGGCTTTCCGACAGGGGGGCGTGGCGGCCGTGGCAGCAGCCAGGCGGGCATCAGCGAGAGCGAGGCAAGCAGGAAGGCCGCCAGCCACAGCGCCCCGGCCAAGAGGGTCGCGGCGTCATGCGCCTCGGGCAGCGCGCTGCCCGCGTAGCGCGACAGCGCCGCCAGCGGGATCAGCATATAGGCGATGGCGACCGGCCCCGGCGCGACCAGCGGCCGCCCGGTATGGCCCAAGGTCGCGCGCGACAGAACCGACAGCGTCATGCCCCCCACGGCGCCGATCCCCAGAAGGTGCAGCGCTGCCAGTTCGGACCCGACGTTCAGCGCCGAACACCCGAAAGCGATCAGCCCCGCGCCGGTCAGCCCGTAGGACAGATGCAGCGTCCAGAGGATCGGCCGCCGCACCGTCCAGCCGCCCCGCCAGAGGACCAGCCGCGCCAGGACGGCAGCCCCCGAGACGATGGCGAGAAACGCCAGAACCCCGGCCGGAAGCCCCGCCAGCACCGCGGGCGGCAGCGCCAGCGCGGGCGCGATGGAATGCACCGCCAGCCCCTTGGGGTTTTGCGGTAGCCGATCCTCGCGCCCCGTCGCCACCATGGCGTTGCGGGTGAAGCCCGGCGTCACGCGGCCGCCAAGGATCACGATCATCGCGATCAGCGTCATCAGCCCCGCGCGCAGCCCCGGCCCGACCCCGTCGGACAGGATGCCCAGCCATTCGAGGTGGCAGAACAGGTTCGCGCTCCAGAACAGCGCCAGCGCGAGAAGGAAGATCAGTTGTTGCGGCTTCGGCCGGACGATCAGTTGCGCGGCGATCTTCGCAGCCAGCACCGGCAGGAAGGACAGATCGGCGACGGCGACCCAAAGCGGCGGGATCTGGGACGAATCCCACATCGCCAGCCGCCCGGCAAGCCAGCACAGGAAGGCCAGCCCGATGAACCGCTCAGGCGCGGCCTTGCCGCCGGTCCAGTTCGGCACCGCCGTCAGAAGGAAGCCGCCCAGCGCCGCGCTGCCATAGCCAAAGATCATCTCATGCGCGTGCCAGACATAGGGCACCTGCGCGGCGGCAAGCCTGGGGAAACCGCCGCCCGCCTCAACGGCAAGATACCCTTCCCACACCGCCATCGCGACCAGCGCGAAGAGGCAGGTGGAGAGAAAGAAGATGCGGAAGCCTTCGGCGAAGAGACGCTTGATCATGGTCACGCGGCCTCCGCCCGCGCCCGGCGTTTCAGCACCGGGCATTGCGTCCCGTCATTCATGATCACCTGACAGCGCAGGCACAGGACGCATTCGTTGGGATTGATGCGGCCGATCGCGTCGATCGCGCCGACGGTGCATTTCGTCTCGCACATCCGGCATTCGCGGCCGCATTGCGGGCGGCGCTTCAGCCAGTCGAAGATCTTCAGCTTGGCCGGAATGGCAAGGCCGGCGCCCAGCGGGCAGAGGTAGCGGCAGAAGAACCGCTCGATGAAAAGCCCCGCCACCAGAAGCGACAGGGCGAACAGGATAAAGGGCCATGCGCGCAGGAAGCGGAGCGAGATGGCGGTCTTGAACGGCTCCACCTCGGCGGCGATCAGCGCATAGTGCATCGAATAGAAGGACAGGGCGAGGATGCCGACGAAGGCGGAATACTTGATGACCCACAGCCGTTCATGGAGCGCCTGCGGCACCGCGATCTGCTTGACGCCAAGCTTCTGCGCGGCGGCGTTGGTCAGTTCCTGCAAGGCCCCGAACGGGCAAAGCCAGCCGCAATAGACCCCCCTGCCCCAGAACAGCATCCCCAGCGCCGCAAACGCCCAGAGGATGAAGATAACCGGCTCGATCAGGAACGTCTCCCACCGAAAGCCCGTCAGGAGGGAATGGACGAAGGCGACGACCTGCACCACCGACAACTGCCCGTTCAGCCCCATGCCAAGCACCAGGAAGGTCGCGGCAAGGAACGTCAGCCGCCCGGCCCGCCACAGGCGCGGGCGCCGCGTGATCCATTCCTGCGCGAACAGGATCAGCGTCAGCACCGTAAGCATCAGCGCGACGATGGCGATCTGCGGGCTCTTCTTCTGCCAGGCGGAAACCCAGAGCGGCTCGGCCTCCGGCGGCGGGGCAAGGCGGAACGCGTCGGGCAGCGCGTAGGGCAGCGCGATGGTCATCGCGACCTCGCCCGTATCGGTCGGGCGGGTGGCCGTGACCTCGACGGTGAAGGGCAGCGTCGGATCGATCTGGGGCGGCAGGGCGAAAAGGCTGATCTCCTTCATCGGCGGGGCGCCCTCGGCCCTGAGGCGCTTTTGCATCTGGTAGCGTTCCTCGGTCGGTTGCCAGCGCGCATCGCCCTGCACCAGCGTCAGCCGGTCGAAGACGCCGGTCTTCTTCCAGGCCGTCCCGCGGTGCGATTGCAGGCCCGAGGACATGACGATCAGCGCCGCCCCCCCCCGCGCCGAGATTGCCGACCGCCATGGTGAAATCCTGCTGGCCAAGCAGATTGCGCCCGACCGTGGGCGTGTCGATGATCCCCGCCCAAAGATGCAGGAAATCGCCGGGGCCGGGTTCCACCGGCACCTTGGCGCCCGCAAGGCCCGTCGCGGCATCGGCCATTGTCACCTGCACCTCGCCCAGCGCGCCCATCGCCAGAAGCTCCTCCCAGGTGGCCGGGGTGTAGCTCAGCCGGTCGACGCCACCGCTCCCGGCGATGACACCGCGCGCAATGGCCAGCGTCCGGGCGGTGCGCAGGATGCCGTCGCGGATGACGCCGGTGGAGACGGTCGCGCGGCTGATGACGTCGGGCAGATCGCCGGGGGCAGCGGCGGGGCCGGTCGCGGTCAGCTCATGGCCCGCGAAACCCGCGACATAGGCGGCGATGTCGGCATCCGAAATGCCCAGCGTCAGCACCGGCTCATCATGGCGGACCAGAAGCGCGCCGCCGATCGTGCCTGCGGGCGTCACCGCCACCAGCACATCGAGCGGGCGGCCGGAGTAGCCGACCGACCCGGCCACTTCCCAGGTCGATCCGACATAGCCCGCGACCCTACCTTCCGACGACACGGTCCAACCCGGCACGCCGGCCTCCTCGCGCGTGACCTGCACCGGGCCGGACAGGCCCAGAAGTGCGGCCGCCTCGACCGGGGTCGGCGCGCGCAGGTCGGGCGCATCCTCGGCCAGCGGTCCGCCCGCTTGGGCGGACAGGGCCAGAAGGCAGAACATCAGCAACAGGCGCAGAAAGCGGATCATGCCCGCCAAATGGCGCAATCTGCCGCAGCCCGGCCTTAACGAAAGTCAAGGAACGAAAATGTGAACGGGCCGAAGGATACTGCCAGCCTCACCAGCTGAACGGAGAGATTCCCATGAGAACCCAAGCCCCATCAGTCCGGGCTGTCCTTCTGGGCAGCGCCGCGCTGGCGTTGGGTCTTCTTGCCGCGCCCGTCTTCGCGCAGGAGAAGCCCAAGGATCACGCGGACGGCCCGGCCGCCGCCTATGAACCGTCGATGACGACCCTCGCCCAAATCCAGGTCGAGATCCCGGGCCGCAGGCCGACGATCCGGTCATGACGCAGGAAGAGTTCCAGCGCGGCACCGAGATCTATTTCCAGCGCTGCGCCGGGTGCCACGGCGTCCTGCGCAAGGGCGCGACGGGCAAGCCGCTGACCCCGGACATCACGCGGGAAAACGGCTACGACTACCTCAAGAGCTTCATCACATATGGCTCGCCCGCGGGCATGCCGAACTGGGGGACCTCGGGAGAGCTGAGTGAGGAAGAGGTGGACCTGATGGCCCGCTATGTCCTTCTCGATCCGCCACAGCCGCCGGAATGGGGCATGCCGGAGATGAAGAATTCCTGGAAGGTCTTGATTGCCCCCGCAGATCGCCCGACCGAGAAGATGAACGACATCGACATCGACAACCTGATGTCGGTGACGCTGCGGGACGCGGGCCAGGTGGCGCTGATCGATGGCGGGACCTATGAAATCAAGGCGGTGATCGACACCGGCTATGCGGTGCATATCAGCCGCATCTCCGCCTCGGGCCGCTATCTCTTCGTGATCGGCCGCGACGGCCTCGTCAACATGATCGACCTGTGGATGGAAACGCCCCAGACCGTCGCCCAGATCAAGATCGGGATCGAGGCGCGGTCGGTCGAGACCTCCAACTACGAGGGGTATGAGGACAAATACGCCATCGCCGGCAGCTACTGGCCGCCGCAATACGTCATCATGGACGGCGACACGCTGGAGCCGCTCAAGATCGTCTCGACCCGCGGCATGATCTACGACGAACAGGTCTACCACCCGGAGCTCCGCGTGGCCTCGATCCTGTCCTCGCACTACAAGCCCGAGTTCATCGTGAACGTGAAGGAGACGGGGAAGATCCTCTTCGTCGACTATACCGACCTGAAGAACCTCAAATCGACCGAGATCGAGGCGGAACGCTTCCTGCATGACGGCGGCTTCGACAGCACGCACCGCTACTTCCTCGTCGCGGCCAACGCGCGTGGCAAGATCGCGGTCGTCGACACCAAGGAAGACAAGCTGACCGCCCTGATCGAGACCGGCGGCGCGACCCCGCACCCCGGCCGTGGCGCGAACTTCGTTCACCCGGTCTTCGGCCCGGTCTGGGCAACGTCGCACCTTGGGGACGAAACGGTGGCCCTTGTCGGGACCGACCCGGAAGGCCATCCCGACCAGGCCTGGAAGATCGTCGACACCTTCTATGCGCTTGGCGGCGGTTCGCTCTTCATCAAGACGCACCCGAACAGCCAGCATCTTTACGTCGATGCGCCGCTGAACCCGGATGCCGAGGTGTCGGGTTCGGTCGCGGTCTTCGACATCCCGTCGATGGGCGGCGATACCGAGGTGGACCCGGAATACAAAACCCTTCCGATCGCGGAATGGGCCGGGATCCCGGAAGGCCAGCCCCGCGTCGTTCAGCCTGAATTCAACAAGGAAGGCACCGAGGTCTGGTTCTCGGTCTGGAACGGCAAGCAGCAGGAATCGGCCATCGTCGTGGTCGATGACAGGACGCTTGAGCTGAAGAAGGTCATCAAGGACGAACGTCTGGTCACACCGACCGGCAAGTTCAACGTCCTCAACACCCGTGACGACGTCTACTGACGCCGCCACGACCCGGCGGGGGGTGCCCCACATGCCCCCCGCCGGCCCTTTCCCACGAACAGCCAGCCGAACGGGTAAACCATGAAAGACCAGTACGAGGCGCGTGTCAGGGGTCATGTCCATCTCATCGGCGCAGGTCCGGGCGATCCCGACCTTCTGACCGTCAAGGCGCTGCGCGCGCTGCAAACGGCCGATGTCGTCGTGCATGACCGCCTTGTCAGCCCCGAGATCATGGACCTGGTGCCGGCCTCGACCCGCCGGATCGACGTTGGCAAGCTGCCGAAATTCCACAAGATTCCGCAGGAGGCGATCAACGCCCTGCTGATCGACCTCGGACGTGAGGGGTTGAACGTCGCGCGGCTGAAGGGCGGCGATCCGCTGATCTTCGGGCGCGGCAGCGAAGAGGCAGCGGCGCTCCGCGCCGCCGGGCTGCCCGTGACCTATGTTCCCGGCATCACCTCGGCCCAGGGTGCGGCTGCCTCCACCGGCGTGCCGCTGACCCATCGCGGGTTGGCGACCGGCGTACGCTATGTCACCGGCCACCGCGCGAAGGATGCCGCGCTTGACCTCGACTGGGCGTCGCTGGCCAGCGAGGATACGACGCTCGTCGTCTACATGGGCGTGGCGAATATCGCCGAGATCGCGTTGCAACTGATCCGCCACGGCATGTCCGCGACGCTGCCGGTCCTTGCCATTTCCGCCGCGACCACCCCGCGCGAGACGCGGCTTCTGTCCACGCTGGGCCGGATCGGCGCGGATGTCGCCGCCGTGCAGCCCGAGGCGCCGGTCCTGTTCGTGATCGGCCATGTCGCCGGCATGTATCCCGCCATCGTGACGGAAGACGCCGCCCTGTGCGACGGCGCCGGGATGGCGGCCTATGCGTAGCCTCGCGATCCTCCTCGCCCTCGCGCTGCCCGCCTCGGCCGAGGTGGCGCCGGAGCGCGCGGCGGAATTGCAGCACATGGTCACGCAGGATTGCGGATCGTGCCACGGGCTGACCCGCAAGGGCGGCCTTGGCAGCCCGCTGACCGCCCAGGCGCTGGCCCATGCCGAGCCTGAGGCGCTGGCCACCATCATCCTCGACGGCGTGCCGGAAACCGCGATGCCGCCCTGGCGGCCGCTTCTGACCGAGGAAGAGGCGATCTGGATCGCCCGCTACCTGAAACAGGACTGAACACAGGGACCGACCCCATGAAACGCGCATTCGTCCTTCTTGCCTTTCTCGCCACCCCGCTTCTTGCCGCGCCGGAGACGCCGCTTGCCACCGGGGACCTTGGCCTTGTCATCGAACGCGCGACCGGCAGCCTTCTGGTCATCGACCGTTCCGACCGCGCCGCCATCGGCCGGATCGAGGGGCTGGGCGACCTCTCGCATGCCAGCATGACCTACAGCCCCGACGAACGTTTTGCCTATGTCTTCGGCCGCGACGGCGGACTGACCAAGGTGGACATGCTCACACAAGAGATCATCGGGCGGACGGTGCAGGCGGGCAATTCCATCGGCGGGGCGATTTCGGACGATGGCAAGCTTGTCGCCGTGTCGAACTACGAACCCGGCGGGGTGAAGGTCTTTGACGCCGACACACTCGCGCTGATCGCCGACATTCCGGCGGAGGGCAAGACCATCGGCCTTGTCGATGTGCCGGGCCGCCGCTTCGCCTGGACCGTCTGGGATACGGGCGAGGTGTTCCTTGGCGACTTCTCCGGGCCGGAGCCGGTGATCGCCGCACTTGGCACCGCCGGGAAGAACCCTTTTGACGCGGTCATCACCGATGACGCGCATACCTACCTTGTCGGGCTTTTCGGCGAAAAGGGCGTGACCGCCTATGACCTCTGGTCCGACAAGCCCGAACCGCGCAAGTTCCTGACCGATTACGGCAAGACGGGTGAGGATATGCCCGTCTACAAGATGCCGCACCTTCAGGGCTGGGCCTTCACCGAGGGGCAATACGCCCTGCCCGCCGTCGGTCGGCACGAATTGCTCTGGGTCGCTCGCGACACACTGGAAGAGGTCGCGACGACCCCGGTCCACGGCCAGCCGGTCTTCGTCATCGCGCAGCCCGCCTCGCCTTTCGTCTGGGTCAACTTCGCCACGCCGCTCAATGACACCGTGCAGGTTGTCGATTCCCGCAGCCATGAGGTTGTGGCGACCCTGACCCCCGGCAAGGCGATCCTGCACATGGAATTCGCCCCGCGCGGGGCCGAGGTCTGGATCAGCTCGCGCGACGACAACAAGGTGCTGATCTACGACACCCGGACCCGCGAAAAGGTGGGGGAATTCGCCGCCGAAGCGCCAAGCGGGATCTTCTTTACCGCCCGCGCCCACCAGCCGGGGTTGTGATCATGGAAGGCCGCGATCCCATCGACGCCCGCCTGCTGGATGAATTCCAGCGCGACCTGCCGCTGGTGGAGCGCCCGTTTCAGGCCATGGCCGCCACCCTTGGCATCCCCGAGGGGGAGGTGATCGACCGCCTCGCCCGGCTCAGCGCCGATGGCGCCGTGTCGCGCGTCGGCGCGACGGTGCGGCCGAACACCGCCGGGGCCTCCACCCTCGCCGCGCTGGCGGTGCCCGAGGACCGGATCGAGGAGGTCGCCGCCATCGTCAATGACGAAGCGGGCGTCAACCATTCCTATCTGCGCGAGGATCGCTGGAACATCTGGTTCGTCGCCACCGCGCCGGACCCGGTGGCGCTTGACGAGAGCCTCGCGCGGATCGCCACCCGCACCGGCCTGCGCGTTCTCGACCTGCGCCTTGTGCGGGCGTTCAACATCGACCTCGGGTTCCGCCTGAACGGGACGCGCCGCCCGATGGCGCCGGACAGGGGTGCCCGCGCGCTCGACCTGACCGAGGACGACCGCGCCCTTCTCGCGCGCCTCTCGCGCGGGCTGCCGCTGACGCCGCGCCCCTTCGCAGCGCTGGGACTGGCCGAGGCAGAGGCGCTGGCCCGCATCGCCACGCTGCTTCAGGCCCGCGTCATCACCCGCCTTGGCGTGATCGTGCGCCACCGCCCGCTGGGCTGGACGGCAAATGCGATGGTGGTCTGGGACATCGCCCCCGACCGCATCCCCGCCGCCGGTGCCGCGCTCTCCGCCCTTCCGGGCGTGACGCTGTGTTACCAGTGCGAAACCGTACCGGGCATCTGGCCCTATGCGCTGTATTCGATGATCCACGGCCGCAGCCGGAATGAGTCGCTCGCCGTGCTCGACCGTGCCCGCGCTCTGCCGGAACTGGCGGGGGTCACCGCGAAACCGCTCTTCTCCACCCGCTGCTTCAAGCAGACGGGCGCGCTGATCTCGGTAGCGGCATGAGACGCGCGGCCCTCCCCCCCGATGCGCTCGACGCGACCGACCGCGCTGTCCTGAACGCCTTGCAGGACGGGCTGCCGGTGACCGCGCGCCCCTTCGCCGAGGCCGCCCGCCAGCTGGAACTGCCCGAAAGCGAGTTGATCGAGCGTGTCGCCCGGCTGCGCGAGATCGGCGCCATCACCCGCTTTGGCCCCTTCTACGACGCCGAGGCGATGGGCGGCGCCTTCTGCCTGTGCGCGATGGAGGTTCCCGCTGACCGCTTCGATGAGGTCGTGACTTTGGTCAATGCGCTGCCCGAGGTCGCGCATAATTATGAACGTGCGCACCGGCTGAACATGTGGTTCGTCCTGGCTTGTGAAACGCCCGAAGGGATCGCCAGGGCCGCGAAGCGTATCGAGGGGGCGACGGGCCTGACCGTCCTGCGCTTTCCCAAGGAAAACGAATTCTTCATCGGCTTCCGGGTCACCGCATGAACATCGACGCCACAGATCGCCGGATCATCGCCGCCACCTCGGGCGGGCTGCCGCTGACGCCCGCGCCCTATGCCGAGGTCGCGGGCTGGCTTGACCTGACCGAGGCCGAGGTGCTGGACCGTATCGGCGCGATGCAGGCGTCGGGCGTGATCCGCCGCGTCGCCATTGCCCCCAACCACTACGCCCTTGGCATGACCGCCAACGGGATGAGCGTCTGGGACGTGGACGACGCCACCGTGGACGCGCTTGGCCCGCAGGTGGGCGCGCTTGATTTCGTCAGCCATTGCTACCGCCGCCCGCGCGCCCTGCCGGACTGGCCCTATAACCTCTTCGCCATGCTCCACGGCACGACGCGCGATGAGGTCGAGGAAAAGCGCGCCAAGGTCGCGGCGCTTCTCGGCCCCGCCTGCCGAGGCCATGACATTCTGTATTCCACCCGCATCCTGAAAAAGACCGGGATGCGGCTAACCGGAGAGGGCTGAGATGTTCCGCCTGACGCAATACATGCACGAGCTTGTCACCCCCACGCCGGTGCGCCGCCGCACAGGGCCGGTCAAGCCGGTGGTGATCTGGAACCTCACGCGCCGCTGCAACCTGCGCTGCCGCCATTGCTACACGACCTCGGCCGACGTCCCCTTCCCCGGCGAGTTGACGCATGAACAGGCGATGGGCGTCCTTGATGACCTCAAGGCCTTTGGCATCCCGGCGCTGATCCTGTCCGGGGGGGAGCCGCTCAGCCGGTTCGACTTCTTTGAACTGTCGGAACGGGCGAAGGCGCTGAACTTCCGCCACCTGTCGTTGTCCACAAACGGCACCCGCGTCGCGAAGAACATCGACCGCATCGCCGATATCGGTTTCGACTATGTCGGCATCTCGCTGGACGGGCTTGGCGCCAAGAACGACTGGTTCCGCGGCGTCGAGGGCGCGTTTGTCGAGGCGCTGGACGGCGTGCGCGCCTGCAAGGCCAAGGGCGTGAAGGTGGGTCTGCGCTTCACCATCACCGAGGCCAACGCGGGCTACCTGCCCGGAATGCTCGACCTTTGCCGGGATGAGGGCGTGGACAAGTTCTACCTCAGCCATCTGGTCTATGCCGGGCGCGGCGACAAGAACCGGGGCGAGGATACGCAGCACGCCCTGACCCGGTCGGCCATGGACCTCCTGATCGCGCGCGCCTGGGACGCGGTGAAGCACGGCCAGCCGCTTGAGGTCGTGACCGGCAACAACGACGCGGACGCGGTCTATTTCCTCGAATGGGTCACGCGCAAGTTCGGGCCGGAAAAGGCCGCGCAGGTCCGCGCGCATCTTGAGGCCTGGGGCGGCAATTCCTCGGGCCTTGGCGTCGCCAATATCGACCCGCAGGGCAATGTCCATCCCGATACCTACTGGTCCGACTATACCGTCGGCTCGGTCAAGGAGACGCCGTTCAGCACGCTCTGGACCGGCGACGACCCGATGCTGGCGACGCTGCGGACCCGTCCACGGCCGCTGAAAGGCCGCTGCGGTGCCTGTACCTTCAAGGCGGTCTGCGGCGGCAATACCCGCATCCGCGCGCTTCAGGTCACCGGCGATCCCTGGGCCGAGGACCCGGCCTGCTACATGACGAATGCCGAAATCGGCGTGGATGAGGCCGCGCGCCTGACCGTCACGCCCTTCCGTGGGAAAAGCCATGATCCGGCTCATCGTTTCCTTTAGCCTGCTCGCCACCACCGCCCTTGCCGCGCCGGACGGGGCGATGATCTACGCCGATCAATGCGCCTCCTGCCATGCCGAGACGCGGTTCGGCGGCACCGGCCCGGCGCTGATCCCCGAAAGCCTTGGCCGGTTGAAGGGCGACCGGCTGGAGGCCGTCATCACCGATGGCCGCGCCATGACGCAGATGCCCGCCTTCAAGGGGACGCTGTCGCCCGAGGAAATCGCGGCGGTCGCGGCCTACGTCTCTGCCCCGCTGGCCACGCCGCCGGTCTGGACGGCGGAGGAGATCGCGGCAAGCCGGGCGATGAACCCGGACTATGTCCCGGCATCCGCGCCAGTCTTCACGGCCGACCCGATGAACATCACACTGGTGGTGGAAACCGGCGACAGCCATATCTCCGTCCTTGACGGCGACACCTTCGCGGTGCTGGACCGGTTCGAAACCCCCTTCGCCGTCCATGGCGGGCCGAAGTTCTCCCCCGACGGGCGCTATGTCTTTGTCATGTCGCGCGATGGCTGGGTGCAGAAATACGACATCTGGTCCCTGCATGAGGTCGGCCGTGTCCGCGCGAGCCTCAACAGCCGCAACATCGCGATGAGCGCGGATGGCAAATGGCTGGCCGTCGCCAGCTACCTGCCGGAAACGCTGGCGATCCTCTCGACCGATGACCTGTCCGTCGCGAAGGTGATGGAGGTGAAGGGCCGCAACGGGACGCCCAGCCGCGTCTCCGCCGTCTATCAGGCACCCGACCGCAACTCCTTCATCCTCGCGCTGAAGGACGTGCCGGAGATATGGGAGGTCGCGACCGACCCGAATGCCGGTCCCTATCACGACGGCTTCGTCCACAGCCATGAGGCGGGGATGGAGGAAGCGCTGGAGGCCGAAAAGGGCCTTTTCGCGCGCCGCCGGATCGACGTGTCCGCGCCCCTTGACGATTTCTTCTTCGATCCCGGCTATCACAACCTGATCGGCGCCAACCGCGCGGGGGAAACCGGCGTCGTCGTCAATCTGGACGTGGGGCGCGAGATCGCGAGCCTGCCGCTGCCCGGCATGCCGCATCTGGGATCCGGCATAAGCTGGGTGCGGGGCGGGCATCGCCTGATGGCGGTGCCGCATCTGAACGAGGGCCAGATCAGCGTCATCGACATGACCGACTGGAGCCTGGTGAAGATCATCAAGACCTCCGGCCCCGGCTTTTTCCTGCGCTCCCATGACGGAACGCCCTATATCTGGGCCGATGTCTTTACCGGACCGAACAAGGGCCAGATGCACATCATCGACAAGGAGACGCTTGAGGTGGTGAAGGTGCTGACACCGGACCCCGGCACGACCGTCGCGCATACGGAATTCACCAGGGACGGGCGCTATGCCTTGGTCTCGATCTGGGAACAGGACGGCGCGGTGATCGTCTTTGACGCGGCGAAGCTGGAAGAGGTGAAACGCCTGCCGATGGTCAAGCCCTCGGGGAAGTACAATGTCTGGAACAAGATCACCTTCGAAGACGGCACCAGCCACTGAAAACCTGTGGAAGCTGGGCGCGATCCTCTGGCCCTTCGTGGCCGGGGCGGTGGCGATCAACCTGTTCCTTCTGGGGCTGATCTTCCACTCCGCCGGATGGGCGGGGAACATCCCGCCGGTCGCGGCGCTGATCGGGGCGCTGCCCCTGTCGCTGCCCGCCACATGGCTCGCCGCGCGCTGGGTCCGC
>DAIOXI010000027.1:6754-20378 GCA_036758045.1 Albidovulum sp. | reverse complement strand
GGCCACTTCTGGCGACGCTGCCATCGCGCGACTGGGGGGGCTTGTCGAACGAGACATTGCTGGCCATCCCCTTCTTCACCTTCATGGGCATCGTGCTGGAACGATCCGGCATGGCCGAGGATTTGCTCGACACGATCGGGCAGCTCTTCGGCCCGGTGCGCGGCGGCCTTGCCTATGCGGTCATTATCGTCGGCGCGCTGCTGGCGGCGACCACCGGCGTCGTCGCGGCATCGGTCATCGCGATGGGCCTCATCTCACTGCCGATCATGCTGCGCTACGGCTATGACCGGCGGGTGGCGACCGGGGCCATCGCGGCGTCAGGCACGCTGGCACAGATCATTCCGCCCTCGCTCGTCCTCATCATCCTGGCCGACCAGCTTGGCCGGTCGGTGGGCGACATGTACAAGGCCGCGCTGATCCCCGGCCTCGTGCTGACGGGCATCTACATGGGCTATGTCTTCGTCGTCTCGATCCTGCGCCCCTCCTGGGTGCCGGCCCTGCCGAAAGAGGCGCGGACGCTGGGATCGGGTGTCCTGTCGCTTTTCGTCGCGCTGGCGATCACGCTGGCGGCGGGCTACGGCTTCTTCCGCTGGCTTGAGCCGACCCACGGCGCGGATGCCGACATTCTGGCCGCAGCACTTGCGGTAGTCCTGATCTATGCCCTTGCCGTGGCCGACAAGGCGATGAAAACCAACGTCATGTCGCGGCTGGCCCAACAGGTCGTCATCGTGCTGATCCCGCCGCTCGCGCTGATCTTCCTTGTCCTCGGCACCATCTTCCTTGGCATCGCGACGCCGACCGAGGGCGGCGCCATGGGCGCGGTGGGCGCGCTCTTGCTCGCCGCCGTCAAGCGGCGGCTGACCCTTGACGTGATCCGTCAGGCGCTGGCCTCCACCACGCGGCTTTCGGCCTTCGTCATGTTCATCCTGCTTGGCGCGCGGGTCTTCTCGCTGACCTTCTACGGCGTCAACGGGCATCTCTGGGTCGAACACCTGCTGACCTCGCTGCCGGGCGGCGAATACGGCTTTCTCATCGTCGTGTCGCTTCTGGTCTTCGTGCTGGCCTTCTTCCTCGACTTCTTCGAACTGGCCTTCATCATCGTCCCCCTGCTGGCCCCGGCGGCCGAGACGCTGGGCATCGACCTGATCTGGTTCGGGATCATCCTGGGCGTGAACATGCAGACGAGCTTCATGCACCCGCCCTTCGGCTTCGCGCTGTTCTACCTGCGCTCGGTCGCGCCGCGCCTGCCCTATACCGACAAGGTCACGGGGGCCGAGATGGCACCGGTCACGACGGGGCAGATCTACTGGGGCGCGGTGCCCTTCGTCTGCATCCAGATCGTGATGATCGCGCTGGTGATCCTCTTCCCGCAGATGGTCATGCACTACAAGGGGCCGCCGGTGGACACCTCGAACGTGACCTTCACCATCCCCTCTGCGGGCGGTCTTGGGGGCGGTCTTGGCGGTCTTGGCGGCCTGACCCCGCCGGGCGGCGGCGATCAGGGCGGTGGCCTTGGCGGCGGTCTGGGCGGTGGCCTCGGCGGCGGTCTGGGCGGTGGCCTCGGCGGCGGTCTGGGCGGGGCGCCGAACTTCGGCACCACCCCGGCCCCGGCGGACGCAACCCCCGCCCCCGGCGCCACGGACCTCAGCCAGCCGCCAAGCTTCGGCACCCCCTCCGGCACGGCGGCGCCGCAACCGGCGGTCCCCGACCTGAGCCAGCCGCCGAGCTTCGGGGCGCCCTCCGGCACGGGCAACTGACCCGGCGGAACGGCAAACGGCGGCCCTCCGGGCCGCCGCTTCCCTGGCAGGGAAAGCGCGCCCCCTTGAGCGCATAAATCCCGGTTCACCTTGACGCGGCGATCGGGCATAACCCGCCCGAACGAACCGAAAAGGTGATCCCATGCACGACATCCGCGCCATTCGCGAAAACCCCGCCGCCTTCGACGCCGCGCTGACGCGCCGGTCGGGTGTGGCGCCGATGTCGGCCGAGATCCTCGCGCTGGATGAAGGACGGCGGGCGAAGATTCTGGCGGCAGAGACGGCGCAGGCGGCGCAGAACGCAGCCTCGAAAGAGGTCGGCGCCGCCAAGGCCAGGGGCGATGAGGCCGAATTCGAACGCCTCCGCGCGCTGGTGGCCGAGAAGAAGGCCGAGGTGGCCCGGCTGACCGAAGAAGCGGCGGCAGAAGACGCGAAACTCCGCGACCTTCTCCTGACGATCCCCAACCTGCCGCTTGACGATGTGCCCACGGGGGCGGATGAAAACGACAACGTGGAAATCCGCCGCTGGGGGACCCCGCGCGACTTCGACTTCACGCCGGTGGAGCATTTCGAGATCGCGGGCGTGAAACCCGGCATGGATTTCGAAACGGCTGCGAAACTGTCGGGCAGCCGCTTTGTCCTTCTGCGCGGCGGGGTGGCGCGCCTGCACCGGGCGCTGGCGCAGTTCATGCTTGACCTGCACACCACCGAACACGGGCTGACCGAGACCATCACCCCGGTGCTGGTCAGGGATGAGGCGATGTATGGCACCAACCAACTGCCGAAATTCGCCGAGGACAGCTATCAGACCACGAATGGCTGGTGGCTGATCCCGACATCCGAGGTCACGCTGACCAACACCGTGGCGGGCGAGATCCTCGACGAAGCCGCCCTGCCGCTGCGCATGACCGCCCATACCCAGTGCTTCCGCTCGGAAGCGGGCAGCGCCGGCAAGGACACCGCCGGGATGCTGCGCCAGCACCAGTTCGAGAAGGTGGAGATGGTGTCGATCACCACGCCCGAAACTTCGCTGGCCGAACACGACCGGATGACGAACTGCGCGCAGGCCGTGCTGGAACGCCTTGGCCTGCCCTATCGCACGGTCGTGCTTTGCACCGGCGACATGGGCTTTGGCGCGCAGAAGACCCATGACATCGAGGTCTGGCTGCCCGGCCAGAACACCTATCGCGAAATCTCCTCCGTCTCCGTCTGCGGCGATTTTCAGGCCCGGCGGATGAACGCGCGCTACCGCCCGGCGGGCGGCGGCAAGCCGGAGTTCGTCCATACGCTGAACGGATCGGGCCTTGCCGTCGGGCGCTGCCTGATCGCGGTCCTGGAGAACGGCCAGCAGGCGGACGGCTCGGTCCTCGTGCCCGAAGCTCTGGTGCCGTGGCTTGGAGGCAAGACCCGGTTGACGGCGGAAGGCGTGCTGGCCTGACGGGCGCTCAGCGGCGCGGCTTGACGCGCTGAAGGGTGTACATCTCGTAATGCTGGCGGATCGAGGGGATGAAGAACAGCACCCAGCCGATGGTGAAGAACATCCAGATCATCGCCGGGATCCAGAGGACCGCGAAGACCAGCCCGATCCCGCCCGCGATCCGTGTCGCCGTCACCGGCGTCACGGCCCGCATCAGCCCAAGCTGCAAAAGCTTGCCGCCGTCCAGAGGCTGCACCGGCAGAAGGTTGAAGATGGCGAGGAAAAGGTTGATGGCCGCGATCCGCTCCAGCACGAAGATCGTGTTGTAGAAGGCGCCGCCAAATGCCTCCTCCGCCGCCATGGCGAGGTCCCAGAGGTGGTTTGACAGAAGCGAGGCCACCGACCACAGGATCAGGTTCACGATCGGCCCCATCGCCACGATCAGCTCCTGCTGCCGGGCCGAGGCAGAGACCGCCCGTTCGCAATAGCCGCCGCCGCCATAAAGCACGATCCGCCGCACCGGCAGCCCCTGCACGATGGTGCCAAGCGCATGACCCATCTCATGCAGGAAGATCGAGACGATCAGGATCGCGACCGTCACCGCGCCCCAGAGAAGCTGTTGCGCGGACTGGGTGCCGAAGGCCAGGATCAGAAGGCCGAGCATCAGGATGGAGCTGTGAACCTCAACCCGGATGCCGAAGGGACCGTGAAAGACGAAAAGGACCTGATCGTTACCGAACATGGGCAACCCGCGACTGATTCCGCCCCGACTTAACGGGGGAATGTGGCAGCATCACGCCGCGCCGCCCAGCGGTGTCAACCGCCCCGCGACGGTTTGTCCTTGTGCTTGCGCAGGCGGGACGGGGTGTGGAACTTGCGATCCTTGTAGGGGTTCTTGTCGCCCTGATCGCGGAACGTCAGCCGGACCGGCGTTCCCGGCATGTCAAAGTCGGACCGCAAGCCATTGACAAGATAGCGGGAATAGCTGTCGGGCAGCTTGTCGGCATGGTTGCACATGACGACGAAGGCAGGCGGCCGCGTCTTGACCTGCGTCATGTAGCGCAGCTTGATCCGCCGGCCGCCGGGCGCGGGGGGCGGGTGCGCTTCGGTCATGGCGCCAAGCCACTGGTTCAGCCTGGCCGTCGTCACGCGGCGGTTCCAGACCTCATAGGCCTTCAGGATCGCGGCATGCAGCCGGTCGAGCCCCTTGCCGGTCTTGGCAGAGACGGTCACCAGCGGCGCGCCTTTCAGCTGCGGCAAGAGGCGCTCGAACGCCTCGCGCATTTCCTTCAGCTTCTCGGTCTTGTCTTCCTCAAGGTCCCACTTGTTCGCGGCGACGACCACCGCGCGGCCCTCGGTTTCGGCGAAATCGGCGATCCGCAGGTCCTGCTGTTCGAAGGGGATGCCGACGTCGAGAAGCACCACGACAACTTCCGCGAACCGCACCGCGCGCAGACCATCGGAGACCGACAATTTCTCAAGCTTGTCAACGACCTTGGCGCGTTTCCTCATCCCCGCCGTGTCGAAGATGCGCATCGGTGTGCCCATGAAATCGGCACTGACGGAAATCGCGTCGCGGGTGATCCCGGCCTCGGGTCCGGTGAGCAAACGTTCCTCGCCGATGATCTTGTTGATCAGCGTCGATTTGCCCGCGTTCGGCCGCCCGATGAAGGCCAGATGCAGCGGCTTTTCCAGCGACGGCTTGCGAGGGCCGACCTCGGCATCCTCATCGTCATCGGAAACAGCCACATCGACCTCGGGCGCGTGCAGCGCGGCCTTCGCCTCAAGCTCCGCGGCATGGGGGCGGATGATGTGGTAAAGCTCGTCCAGCCCCTCGCCATGTTCGGCAGAGATCCGGACGGGTTCGCCAAGGCCCAGCGAATAGGCCTCAAGGAAACCCGCCTCGCCCGCGTTGCCCTCGGCCTTGTTGGCCGCGACGATGACATGGGCGTTCTTCTTGCGCAGGATGTCGGCGAAAACCTCATCCTGTGCCGTCACGCCCGCCCGCGCGTCGATCAGGAAGAGGCAGATATCGGCCATCTCCACCGCGCGTTCGGTCAGGCGGCGCATACGGCCCTGAAGGCTGTCGTCGGTGACATCCTCAAGCCCGGCGCTGTCGATGGCAATAAAGCGCAGGTCGCCCAGACGCGCCTCGCCCTCACGCAGGTCGCGGGTCACGCCAGGCTGGTCATCCACCAGCGCAAGCTTCTTGCCGACGAGCCGGTTGAACAGCGTCGATTTGCCGACATTCGGGCGCCCGACTATGGCAAGCGTGAAGCTCATGGCCTGATCCTTCGAGGGTCGAAGCCGCCCCCTTCCACGGTCTTGGCGGCAGCGGAAAGCCAGAAGCTGCCCGCGCGTGTTGACCACATAAAGGACGCCGCCCGCCACCGCAGGCCCGCTGGCCGCCCCGCCGGGCAGTTCGACAGAGGACAGAAGCTGTCCCGAGGCGGCATCATAGCTTTGCACGAAGCCGGCCGAGGTGGTCACCACCAGTCGGCCGCCCGCAAGGACGGGACCGTAATAGGTGTAGATCGTCTTGCGCCGCTTCAGCCTGTCCTTGACGTAGTAAGGCAGGTCCACGCGCCACACGACCTCACCCGAGGCGGCGTTCAGGCGCACCAGCTGATCCTCGTCATTGACGACGAAGACCGCGCCACCGGCGAGCAGCGGCGGGCTGACAGCGCCTTCGCCCGCCGACCAGACCGGCATCCCGGTATCGGCGTTGACGGCGACGACCCGCCCGGCGGAGGTGCCGGCATAGACCATGCCGCCCGCGATCACCGGATCGCCGGTCACATCACGGACCGAGGTATAGGCCCGGCCCTGACGTTCGCCCGCGACATAGGCGTTCCAGAGGCCCTGCCCAGAGGTACGGTCGGCCGCGACCATCAGGCCATTGGAGAAGGGGAAGACGACCTGACGGCCATCGACCGCCGGAGAGGTGCCGCCGGTGACGCCCGCGCCGGGCGTGCCGGGCAGCGTCCAGGCGACCTTGCCGTCGCGCGCGTCGATGCCCCAGGCCGATCCGTCCCGCGCCGTCACATAGACGCGGCCGTCAGAGACGGCGGGCGCCCCGGCAGGCGACGCGTCAAACTTCTGCCGCCAGGCAATGGCCCCGGTGGCGGGGTCGAGAGCGACGAGTTCGTTGAACCCGGTGGTGGCGAACACCAGCCCGGCACCAAAGGCGAGACCACCGCCCGAGGCATCGTCGGACCGGTCGGAGGCAGGCGTCAGATCGGCCTGCCACAGCGTCGCGCCGTTGGTCCCCGTCGCGGTCACCCGCGCGCGGCTGTCCAGCGTGAAGATGCGCCCGCCCGACACGACCGGGTCGGCGGTGATGCGGTGCTTGCGGTTCTCACCCTCGCCGATCGGCGCCGCCCAGACCTGCGTCAGCGACGCGCCAAGGGCGACGTTGCCGATGCCATGGGTGACGGTGCCGCCGCGATGGGTCCAGTCCGCGTTCGTCCGCGCGCCGGGCAGAGAGATCGGCTGTGCCACGACCGGCGCGGGGGCCAGCGCGCCCGGTTCGGGTTCTTCCCCGATCCGCGCTGTCAGCGGGTCCTGCCGCAGGCCCTGAAGGATCGTCTCTTTGTTGCCGCACCCGGCCAGCGCCGCGACAAGCGCGAGCGCCCCGACACCTGAGGAAACCTTCACCACCACCGCTCGTCCCTTCCCTTGTCGCTGCCGCACCCTGCCATGGCCGTCCCGGCCTTATGCCGCGTCCGGTGTGCCGCCTAGCGCCACAATCAACTGTGTCGCCCTGCGACGCAAGCCCGCCGGAACGTCCGCATCCTGAAGCAGCGCCTTCAGCGCCGCGATCGCCTCATCGGTCTTGCCATCCGCCGCGAGAACCAGCGCCTGCTGTTCCAGCGCCAGCACCCGGTAGGGCCGCCCCGGAATCGCCAGATCGGCCAGAATCCGGTCGCGTTCGCCCGCATCGACCCCATCCCCCGCCACGGCGAGCCATTTCAGCTGCGCCATGTCGTGATAGGCCGGGTCGAGCGTCGGCATCGCGACGATTTCCGCCAGCCGGGCCTTGGCCTCATCCTTGTCGCCCGCTTTCAGCGCCTCGTCCGCCGCCAGAAGGCCAAGGACGGCCACGCGGCCAGCGGCATCGCCAAAGGCGCCCTCGGCCGACACGCCGTCAAGCGCCGCCATCCGCGCGGCGGGATCGTCGGCCTTCATCGCCGACATGACCGCGTCACCGAACGCAACCGCCTCGGCCTGGGCGCGGGATTTCTGCCATTCGACCCAGGCCGCGCCCCCGACGATGGCCAGCACCGCCACGGCACCGATCCAGCCATATTTGCGGAAGGTCGCATAGAGCTTGTCGCGGCGCACCTCTTCGGTGACTTCGATGAAACTGTCGCTCTCGCTCATATCCCGTCCCCGAACCCCTTGCTGCCAGTGCAGGCGTCGGCCCGTCTTACACGGGAAGCCGCGCGATTGCCAAGCCTCCGCGGGTCAGCCCGGCAGGGTCCGGTGCCATGCGGTATTGTCCGGCAGATCCTCGGACGCGCCCTGACCATCTCCGGGGACCTTCGGGCGCGGGATACGCTCGCCCTCATCCTCTTCCTCGGCGGACTGGCGCGCCCACATCGCGGCATAGCGCCCCTTGCGCGCCAGAAGCGCCTCGTGACGGCCTTCTTCCACCACCTCGCCCTTTTCCAGCACCACGATCCTGTCGCTGTCGGCGATGGTGGACAGCCGGTGGGCGATGGTGATGACCGTGCGCCCCTCGGCCATGGCGCGCAGGCTGTCCTGAATGTCACGCTCCGTCTGGGTGTCGAGCGCCGATGTCGCCTCGTCCAGCAGCAGGATCGGCGGGTTCTTCAACAACGTCCGGGCAATGCCGACGCGCTGCTTTTCGCCCCCCGACAGCTTCAGCCCCCGTTCGCCCACCTTCGTCTCATACCCTTCGGGCAGCGACATGATGAAATCATGGATCTTCGCCGCCTTGGCCGCCGCGATCAGTTCCTCGCGCGGCGCATCGGGGCGGCCATAGGCGATATTGTAAAGGATCGTGTCGTTGAAGAGCACCGTATCCTGCGGCACGACGCCGATCTGCGCATGAAGCGAATCCTGCGTGATGTCGCGCACGTCCTGCCCGTCGATGCGCACCGCACCGCCCGTCACGTCGTAAAAGCGGAAGAGAAGCCGCCCGATGGTGGACTTGCCAGAGCCTGACGGGCCGACGATGGCGACCGTCTCCCCCGGCCCGACGCGGATCGTGACGCCCTTCAGGATCGGCCGCGCGGCTTCATAGCCGAAACGCACGTCGTCCAGCAGCACCTCGCCGCCAGAGACCTTCAGGTCCGGCGCGCCGGGCTTGTCGGTGATCTCCGCCGGTTGGCCCAGGAGATCGAACATCTCGCCCATATCGACAAGCGCCTGCCGGATCTCGCGATAGACCGTGCCGAGGAAGTTCAGCGGCATGGTGATCTGGATCATATAGGCGTTGACCATGACGAAATCACCGACCGTCAGCACCCCGGCCTGCACCCCCAGCGCGGCCATCACCATGACGCTGACAAGGCCGGTGGTGATGATCAGCGCCTGGCCGAAGTTGAGCGCCGCCAGCGACAGGCCGGTCTTCACCGCCGCCGCCTCATAGCCCTTCATCGCCGCGTCATAGCGATCGGCCTCACGCGCCTCGGCGCCGAAATACTTCACGGTTTCAAAGTTCAGCAGGCTGTCGATGGCCTTCTGGTTGGCGTCCTGATCCTGCTCGTTCATCTGGCGGCGTATCTTCACCCTGAGCTCGGTCACCTTGAACGTAAAGGCGACGTAAAGCGCGATGGTGACCAGCACCACGGCGGCATAGCGGATGTCGAAAAGCAGCGCGAAGATCACCGTGACCATGGTCAGTTCAAGGATCAGCGGCCCGATGGACAGCAGCATGAAGCGCAGAAGGAACTCCACCCCCTTCACACCGCGTTCGATGATCCGGGACAGGCCGCCGGTCTTGCGGGTGATGTGATACCGCATCGACAGGCGGTGGATATGGGTGAAGGTTTCCAGCGCCAACTGGCGCAGCGCGCGTTGCCCGACGCGGACAAAGATCGCGTCGCGCAATTCGTTGAACCCCGTCGTGCCGATCCGCGCCAGGCCGTAGGCCACGGTCAGGCCCACCGCGCCCAGCACCAGCAGCATCGAATCGTCGCGCGCGTGTGGCAACCGAGACGACCTTGGCCATCAAGAGCGCCAGAAGCGACAGCACGACGCGCCGCTTCACCCAAGGGTGATCGTCGGGCCAGAGATAGGGCGCCACCCGCCGCAATGTCCTGACGTTGCGCCGCCAGCCTTCCCGAGCCGCCATGTCACCCTCATCCGTCGTGAAGCCGATTCCCGGCAGCGCGCTTGATCGCGCATCGCAGGCCGGGTATCAAGAGATCGTTCAATATTTCATGAGTAGTTGAAGGATGGAGCAGGGTAAAGCCCTCACCGCACTCGCCGCGCTGGCCAATGAGACGCGGCTGGCCCTGATCCGGGCGCTGATCGCGCGCGGCGAAAAGGGTGTAAGCGCGGGCGGCATCGCGGCCGAATTCGGCATGTCGGCCTCGCGCCTGTCGTTCCACCTTTCGACGCTGGAACAGGCCGGGCTGATCCGGGCGCGGCGCGAATCGCGGCATATCTTCTATTCGGTGGACCCGCGCGCCATGGGGGCGCTGATCTCCTATCTGCTGAACGATTGCTGCATGGCCGACCCCAAGGTCTCTGCCTGCTGCACCGCCGCGGTCATGGCGCAGGAACGTTGAAGATCTGGCCCGGATAGATCAGGTCGGGATCGCGGATCTGATCCTTGTTGGCCTCGAACACCTTCACATACAGAATGCCGTCACCGTAATTCTCCCGCGCGATGCGCCAGAGGGTAAAGCCCGGCTGGACGGTGACGATCCCGGCGCGGATGCCCGGTGTTGGCGCGGTCTGGGCGGCGGCGAGCGCGGCGGGGGTTTCCGGGTCCGTGGTGGGGGCGACGGTTTCCACCGCCTGCCCGCTGCCTGCGGGGACCGCCGGGGTGGCGGGCAGCGTCGTGGCGACGGTGTCGGGGGAGTGCGGCACCAGCGCCGCCGCGACGGCCTCGGGCGCCTCGCGCTGGAAAGGCGTTTCGAAGCGGGATGTGACCTTGCCGGTGCCGTCCACCTGATCGACGCGCAGCGTATAGACACCCGGTGCGACACCGTCCAAGGCGGCCTCCCAAGCGCCCGATTCCAGAATTCCGACAGTGGCTTGCGGGGCATTGTTCAGATAGATGCGGGCAAAGCTGCCCGCCGTGCCACGCCCCGCAAGATGCACCTCGCCCGCGCCGCCATATCCGATCGTGTCGATGACGATCGCCGCAAGCGAGCCTGCCGGGGCCTGCTTGCGAACGCCTTTGGCGTCGGCAATCAGGATCTCCGGCGCGGCAGGGGCCGGATCGGCCTTCGCCGGCGTTTCCGTGGCGGTGGCGGTAGCCGTCTGCGCGGGATCCGGGGCCGGGGCAAGCTCGGCCGTCGCGTCCCCCTCCTCGGGCGTGACCACGGCCTCGGGCGCGGCCTCTGTCGCCTCCGCCTCGGCAACGACCACCGGCGCGGTGGGGGCCGCGAAGGGCGCGATCAGCACGGTTTCTTCCGATGAGACCGTCGCCCCGTCCGCGCCCGTCATCCTCAGCGACATCGCGCGCGGGGTATCGCTGGGCGGGATCGAGAAGATGGTGGCGAAGGTGCCGTTGGGCGAGGCGGTCGCCGTCGCGACCTCCACCCCGTCGAGAAGCAGCGACAGCACCGCCCCGGCGGCGGCACGGCCCGCGACAAGAACGCTGCCATCGGCATCGACGCGGACGGTATCGAAGCTGGGGGCGCGTGTCGCCTCGGCGGGCGGCTCAGGGACCGCCTCGGGCGCTGCCTCGGCCCTTGCCGGTTCCTCGGCGGCGGCGGTCTCCCCCGCCCCTCCGTCCCCCGCCCCTCCGACGGTCACGCCCTGCGCCGGCGCCTTTTCCGGCGCCTCTTGTGACGGGGCGACCTCGGGCGCTGCCTCGGTCACGGCCTCCGGCGCCGTAGCCAAAGGCGCGCTGCCCGGCGCCGGGGGGGCGCCCTCATCGGGTCTCAGACCGAAATACCAGCCCGCAAGGGCCACCACGGCCCCGGCCAGCAGGCCAAGGCCCCACTTCACCCCGCTGCTGCCCGCAGCGGCCGCGCCCTTGTCTTCGCTCATCCAGATCCCCCGTTTGCGCGTTGTCCCGACCGCGCTTGAGAGACCATAGCAACGCCGCTATCACGGGTCAAAGAAACTGCTGATCGAGGATGCCCATGCCCGCACCGAAAGCCTCTGTCTGTGTCTTTTGCGGCGCGCGCGGCGGGGCGCGGCCCGCCTATATCGCCGACGCGAAGGACACCGGCGCCATGCTCGCCCGCAATGACTGGCGCCTGGTCTATGGCGCGGGCGATGTCGGCCTGATGGGCGAGGTCGCCCGATCCGCGCAGGCGGCGGGGGGCGAGACCTTTGGCGTGATCCCCGTCCACCTCCTGAACCGCGAGGTCGGCAAGCGCGACCTGTCCACCTTCGTCGTCACCGAGACGATGCACGAACGCAAGAAGGTGATGTTCATGAACTCCGACGCCATCGTGGTGCTGCCGGGCGGCGGCGGCTCGCTTGACGAATTCTTCGAGGTGCTGACCTGGCGCCAGCTGGGCCTGCATGAAAAACCGATCGTTCTACTGAATACCGAAGGCTACTGGGACCCGCTGGTCGCGCTTCTGAAACGGATCGTGGCCGAGGGTTTCGCCGAACCGGACCTTGGCGATTTCGTCACGGTCGCCGCCAGCGTGACCGAGACGGAAACGGCGCTGAAAGCGGCCTTCGGATAGGGCGCGGCCACGAAAAAGGCCCGCCGCAGGCGCGACGGGCCTTGTCGGTCATGTCAGGCGGATCAGAGGCGCGAGGCCACGTTTTCCCAGTTCACCAGCCTGTCGAGGAAGTTCGTGAGGTAAGCCGGACGCTTGTTGCGGAAGTCGATGTAGTAGGAATGTTCCCACACATCACAGCCCAGAAGTGCGGTCTGGCCGAAGCAGAGCGGGTTGACGCCGTTTTCGGTCTTGGTGACCTTGAGGCTGCCATCCTTGTCCTTGACCAGCCAGCACCAGCCGGAACCGAACTGACCGGCGCCCGCGGCGGCGAAGTCTTCCTTGAACTTCTCGACCGAGCCGAAGCTTTCGGTGATCGCCTTTTCCAGATCGCCCGGCATCTTGTCGCCGCCCGGACCCATCATTTCCCAGAACTGGGTATGGTTCCAGTGCTGCGAAGCGTTGTTGAAGATGCCGTTCTGCGCCACGGCGCCGGGCTGGTAGGTGCCGGTAACGATGTCCTCCAGCGACTTGCCCTCCCACTCGGTCCCGGCGATCAGCTTGTTGCCGTTGTCGACATAGGCCTTGTGGTGCAGGTCGTGGTGATATTCCAGCGTTTCCTTGGACATGCCAAGTGACGCCAGCGCGTCATGAGCATAGGGAAGATCGGGAAGGGTGAAAGCCATGGTTCGCTCCTTTTCGCGCGCTTCGAAACTTCAACGCGACTAAGACCCTTCGGGTTCCGAAGGTCAAGGGGCGGCGGGCAGGTTCGAGGGCGCGCGCCGGGGGCTTTCCGCCCCCGGACCCCCGGAGAGTATTTGGGCAACGGAGAAGAGCGGGGCGGAAGATCAGGCCGCGGGCGTCACTTGCGCAACGGCCCCTTGACCGCCGTGCAGCGGCCGGCCTTGCTTTCGGTGTTGTCATAGCCAAGCGGGATCGCGGAGATGCTGAAGCGCCCGGCGGGGCGGTCGATCCGGGCGTCGAAGCGCATGGTCGCGCGCCGCGCCCCGGTGCCTTTCGTGCGCAGCTGCCATTTCAGCTTGATCGTCTCGCCGTCGTCCTTGGCCACTTTCGCGGGGATGAAATCCTTCTCGAAATAGTCGATGACGCCGTCGATCACCTCGGCCTGATCCTTTGCCGGGCCGAGGTTGAACAAATAGGTATCGGTGATCCAGCCCATGCCGGTTGTGTGGTTGACGTCACATCGCCAGGACTGCGGGGCCGCCTGGGCGGCGGAGGCGAAGGACAACGCGCCGACAAGAAACAATAACGGTTTGAAAACAGACATTAATATCACCATTGATGACAAGCTTTGCCTGTCATCCTCATGGCAGTTCTGACCGAGGTCAACCCGCTAAAGACGCGGCTCAGGCGATTTCGCCACCGGCGCGCGAGGCGGTTTCCAGAAGGCCCATCACATAGCCCGCGACCGAGCGGAAGGAGACCAGCGTGAAGGTCTCCGCCTCAGACTTCCAGAAGGCGGCAGCGACCTGGGCGGCGCGGGTGCGGCGAATCTCCCCCTCGGCCAGTGTTGCCATGTCGACCGGGCAAAGCTTCATCAGCACCTGATCGGCCCTGGCGCCCTTGATGGTGAAGACCGCGCGGGCGTCGGAGACATCGGCGAC
>DAIOXI010000027.1:3892-6744 GCA_036758045.1 Albidovulum sp. | reverse complement strand
GTTCCCCCGCCAGCGCCTTTTCCAGCGCCGCGACGGTGTCTTGCGCCGCCTCATAGGGAACGAGGATCAAAAGCTCGTCCGGCGACATCCAGGCGGCGGCCTTGTCGCCGTCAATGACGATCCGGCGCGGCGCGGGCAACGCGGTGCCGGTCGCGGTCTTCACCGCCTTCTTCATCGCGGCCGAGGCGAGATCGCCCCGGACCATGATCATGCCACGCAGGCCGGCCTCGGCCACCTCTGCGAACCCTTTGTGAGAAACGCCCCCCAAGGCGCTGACAGCCTTAGACATTCTGCTTTTCTCCATCCTTGTCGTAGAAAACCGGATCGACGATCCGCGCCTTGATCACCTTGCCGTCATCGACGGGGAAGTCCAGCACCTCGCCCATCCGGTCGGGACCGTGTTTCACCAGACCCATCGCGATGCCCTTGTTCAGCGTCGGCGAATAGTAGGTGGAGGTCACGCGGCCCTGCATGTTGCGCTGGCCGTTGGCGTTCACGCCCTGGGCCACCGCATAGGCGCCGTCGGGGATCACGCTGCCGTCGAGCGTTTCCAGGCCGACCAGCTTCCAGCGGTCGGGCGAGACCATGTAGGAGCGTTCCTGCGCCCGCTTGCCCAGATAATCGGTCTTCTTCTTCGAGATCGCCCATTGCAGGTTCAGATCCTGCGGGATCACCGTGCCGTCGGTCTCGTCGCCGATCATGATGAAGCCCTTCTCGGCGCGCATGATGTGCATGGCCTCGGTGCCATAGGGGGTCACGCCGAACTCCTCGCCTGCCGCCAGGAGCGCCTCCCAGAAGGCGCGGCCTTCACTGGCGGGAACGGCGATTTCGTAGCTGAGTTCACCGGAGAAGGAAATCCGGTAGACCCGCGCGCGGAAGCCGCCAAGCGTGCCCTCGCGCCACTCCATGAAGCCGTGGGCGTCCTTCGACACATCCATCCCGCCGAGCTTTTCAAGGACTTTCCGCGCATTCGGACCGGCGACGGCCACTTGCGCATATTCCTCGGTCACGTTGGCGGTATAGACCTTCCAGTCCCACCATTCGCATTGCAGCCAGTCTTCCATCCAGCCGTGGATGCGGTCGGCCCCGCCGGGCGTGGTGTGGCAGAGCCAGGCATCCTCGGACAGCCGCGCGACGACGCCGTCATCCATGAGAAAGCCGTTCTCGCTGCACATCAGGCCATAGCGGCATTTGCCGACCGCCAGGGTGGACATCATGTTGGTGTAGAGCATGTCGAGGAAGCGCCCCGCATCCGGCCCCTTGACGATGATCTTGCCCAGCGTCGAGGCGTCGAGCAGGCCGACGGAGTTCCGGACCGCCCGTATCTCGCGGTTCACCGCATCATGAGTGCCCTCGCCGGTGCGCAGGTAGCAATAGGGCCGCCGCCACTGGCCGACAGGTTCCCAATGCGCGCCATGCACCTCGTGCCAGTCGTGCATCGGCGTCTTGCGCAGCGGCTGGAAGATCTCGCCGCGCGCCTCGCCGGTGGTGCCGGTCGCCGGGATCGCCTGATGCAAAGCATCGGAAAGCACGGCGAGACCGTTGATATTGCTCAGCTTCCCCTGATCCGTCGCCATGCCGAGCGTGGTGTAGCGCTTGGTATGCTCGACGCTTTCGTAGCCCTCGCGCGCGGCGAGCTGCACATCGGAAACCTTCACGTCGTTCTGGTAGTCCAGCCACATCTTCATGCGCAACGCCGGACCGGCGCCCTCAGGCATGATCCAGACCGGCAGCATCGGCGCCTCCTCGGACGCAACGGCCCTGGGCGCGGGGCCTTCGCTGCCCGCGGCCATATGCGCGTCGGCGACCGCATCGGCGGCGCGCAGCATCCCGTTGGCGGACCCGATGGCGGTGACCATGGCCGCGCCATCCGCGCCCGTCGCGGGGCGGGCCGGATCGGGGCGGAACATCGCGTGATCCTCGTCCCAGGTCAGCTTGCCCCCGCAATGGGACCAGAGATGGACAACGGGCGACCAGCCGCCGGACATGGCGATGGCGTCGCAGACGATCGTCTCGATCTCTGCCCCCTCGCCCGCCTGCATGCAGACGGAGACGCCGGTGACGCGCTTGGTGCCCTTGACCTTGGCCACGCCATGCCCCGTCAACACACGCACACCGCGGGCGCGCACCGCCTCGGGCAGCGCGCCTTTCGCCTCGGGCCGCGCGTCGACGACGGCGGGGACGGCAAGCCCGGCCTCCAAGAGCGTCAGCGCGGTGCGGTAGGCATCGTCATTGTTGGTCACGATCACCGTGCGGTCGCCGGGGCTGACGGCCCAGTTGGTGACATAGTCGCGCACGGCGGAGGCGAGCATCACGCCCGGCACATCGTTGCCCGCGAAAGACAGCGGCCGTTCGATGGCCCCCGTCGCGGTCATCACATGGCCCGCGCGCATCCGCCACAGGCGGTGACGCGGCCGCCCGTCGCCGGGGGTATGGTCCGCGACACGCTCATAGGCCAGGAGATAGCCGTGGTCGTAAAGACCCGACGCCATCGTGCGCAGGCGGAGCGTCACATTCTCCATCTTCTCAAGGGTTTCGACGGCGGTCTTCACCCACTCCTCGGCGGGTTTGCCGTCGATCTCCACCCCATCGACCGGGGCGCGGCCACCCCAATGGGCGGTCTGCTCGATCAGCCAGACGCGCTGGCCCTTGCGACCGGCGGACAAGGCCGCCGTCAGGCCCGCGATACCGCCGCCGACGATCACCAGATCGGCGAAGCCATAGGCGTGTTCGTAACGATCCTCGTCCCGCGCGGTCGGCACCTTGCCAAGGCCCGCGGACTGCCGGACGATGGGTTCGAAGACATGTTTCCACGCGGCGCGGGGGAACATGAAGGTCTTGTAGTAGAACCC
>DAIOXI010000027.1:3360-3882 GCA_036758045.1 Albidovulum sp. | reverse complement strand
GAACTTGTAGAGCTTGTCATTGACCGCGCCGACGTCGAAATCGAGGCTGGGCCAGTGGTTCTGGCTTTCGGTCACGGCGCCGTCGAACAGCTCGGTCGTGGTCACGCGTTGGTTCGGTTCGAACCGGCCGCCCTGCCCCAGACCGACAAGCGCGTTCGGCTCTTCCGCGCCAGACGCCACGATGCCGCGCGGGCGGTGATACTTGAAGGACCGGCCGACAAGCATCTGGTCCGCGCCCAGAAGTGCCGAGGCGAGCGTATCGCCCTGATAGCCCTGCATCCGCTTGCCGTTGAAGGTAAAGCCCATCGGCTTCGTGCGGTCGATCAGGCGACCGCCCCTGGAAAGACGTGTGCTCATGACCGGACCTCCCGGAAGGTGACGTTTGAGGGGATGGGCGCCAGAGGACCGCGCCCGGCCGAGGCGGGGGCGGTCCGGTCCGCGAGCGGCCCGGAGGAAGGGAAACGACGGCTCACTTGTAGCCCTCCCAGTTCGGGCGTTTTGCCTTGATCTTCGCCTGCAATT
>DAIOXI010000027.1:2515-3350 GCA_036758045.1 Albidovulum sp. | reverse complement strand
AAGACCTCCAAAGTCGCGGTGCAGCGCGCGGCAAGGAACCACTTGCCGCAGCCATAGGCATGGCGCCAGCGTTCGAAATGCACGCCCTTGGGGTTCTTGCGGCTGAACATGTAGCCGTCGAACTCCTCATCGGTGGAGCCGGGACCGTAGCGCTTCAGATGCGCCTCACCGCCCGGCTGAAGCTCGGTTTCCTCGGCCATGACGCCGCAATAGGGGCAGTCTAGGGTCAGCATGGTTTGCTCCCAATTGATGCTGCAGTCGCAATGCTGCAATTGCTCGTGCATTTGGCGATCCAGCGCTTCAAACCACGCTCATCCGCGAAGGAGATTGCGGATGACAGACCAGACCACAAATTCGGGATATGACTGGCGAGACGAGGAGCAGTGGGCGAAGCAATCGCCGCGTGAAGAGATCCGGGCGCTCGCGCGGCGTGCCTTTGACCATCACGATCTTGAGGCGCGAAACGACGTGCGTAGTGAATATGGGTGGTTTCTTCGAAACTTGCCCCACCAGTCAGCTTCCGCCCGTGCGCAAGCACGGGCAGCGCCCGACCCGCCCCCCCACGGGGCGGGCGCTTCTCGCCCACCCCGCGCGGGACGGGCGCCGCCCGCGCGGATACGTTGACGCTATCCATCAATGCGCCACCCCCGCGGCGACGCTTTCGTCGATGAACTTGCCCTCGCGGAAGCGGTACATGGAGAATTCCTCGGTCAGCGGCGAATGCCCCCGCGCCATCAGTTCCGCCATCGCCCAGCCCGATCCGGGGACCGCCTTGAACCCGCCCGTGCCCCAGCCGCAGTTGACGAAGATGCCCTCGACCGGCGTCTTCGACAGG
>DAIOXI010000027.1:0-2505 GCA_036758045.1 Albidovulum sp. | reverse complement strand
CGTCGGTGCCGCCGCCGATCACCAGTTCGCCCTTGTCCGACTGGCTCATGTAGCCATGCACCGTGTTGGCCATCACGACGACGTCGATGGCGGGCTTGATCGGTTCGCTGACCATCGCCTGAAGGGCGAGGCTTTCAATCGGCAGGCGGAAACCCGCCATCTCGGCCAGAACGCTGGCGTGACCGGCAACGACCATGCCGAGCTTGTCGCAACCGATGAAGCCTTTCGTGGTCTCGACGCCCGTGACCTTTCCGCCCTCGGTCTTCACGCCGGTAACCTCGGTCTGCTGGATCACGTCCATGCCCATGGCGCTGCAGGCGCGCGCATAGCCCCAGGCAACCGCATCGTGCCGCGCGGTGCCGCCGCGTTCCTGATAAAGCGCGCCAAGGATCGGATAGCGCGGCCCGTCGATATTGATGATCGGCACCAGCTTCTTGACTTCCGCCGGGCCGATCCAGCGGGTTTCGACCCCTTGCAGGTTGTTGGCGTAGACCGTGCGCTTGTAGCCCCGCACCTCATGTTCGGTCTGGCCCAGCATCAGGAGGCCACGGGGGGAGAACATGACGTTGTAGTTCAGGTCCTGAGACATCGTCTCATAAAGCGAACGGGCCTTTTCGTAGATCGCGGCAGAGGGGTCCTGAAGGTAGTTCGACCGGATGATGGTCGTATTGCGCCCCGTGTTGCCGCCGCCAAGCCAGCCCTTTTCGATGATCGCGACATTGGTGATGCCGAAATTCTTGCCGAGGTAATAGGCTGTGGCGAGGCCATGCCCGCCGGCGCCGACGATGATGGCGTCGTATTTCGCCTTCGGCGCGGGGCTGCGCCAGGCGCGTTCCCAGTTCTGGTGCCAGGACATCGCGCCCTTCGCGATGGCAAAGGCCGAATAGCGTTTCATCCCCATGCGAATCCCCTTCCTCAGGCGCGCCGCGTCACTGGGTGGAGTGATGAAGCGCCGCGCGTTTTGCGACATAGTGCCATGCGTCGCAATCGGGCGAAATACGACATTGTCCCGGGATGCGACAACAGGGCGCCCGGCGCCGTGGGGCTTTGCCCTTCCGCACGGGCCGCGAAAGCCTTAAGTCAGCGGGGATCGCCCGCCGGTGCCGGGCTTTGGGAGAGACGATGACCTTCTGGATAACCGCCGCCCTGCTGACCCTGATCCTTGCCGCGCTTCTCTTGCGCGCGGTGATGCGGCGCGGCGCGGGGTTGCGCTCGGCCGCCGAGGCCGACCTTGGCCTTTACCGCGACCAGCTGGCCGAGGTGGAGCGTGACGCCGAGCGTGGCACGATCAGCGCCGCCGAGGCGGAGCGCAGCCGGATCGAGATTTCCCGCCGCATTCTCGACGCCGACCGGGTGGCGAAGGCGCGCGGGACCTCTGCCGTGCGCGGGCCGCTTTTCGTGCCGGTCCTCGCGGTGCTGGCGCTTCTGGGGGGTGCCTTCTGGCTTTACCGCGATGTCGGCGCGCCGGGATATCCCGACCTGCCGATCGCCGACCGGATCGAGCGGGCGAAGGCGCTGCGTGCCGACCGCCCCTCGCAGGCCGAGGCCGAGGCGAAGGCGACTTTGCCGGCCGCCCCGGCACCCGATCCGGCATATGCCGAGCTGCTGGAGCGTCTGCGCAAGGCGGTGGCCGCCAATCCGAACGACCTGACGGGGCAGCAGCTTCTGGCGCGCAACGAGGCGAAGGTCGGCAATTTCGCTGCCGCCGCGCAGGCACAGAGAAAGGTGATCCAGATCGTCGGCAAGAACGCGACGGCTGATGACTACGCCACGCTGAGCGACCTCTATGTGCAGGCGACCGGCGGCTATGTCTCGCCCGAGGCCGAGGAAGCGGCGGGCGAGGCGCTGGCGCGCGATCCGAAGAACGGCACCGCACGGTTCTTTGTCGGGCTGATGTGGGCGCAGACCGGGCGGCCCGACCTTGCCTTCGAGTTCTGGCGCGCGCTGCTGGAGGACGGGCCGGAGGATGCGCCCTGGATCGCGCCGATCCGTGACCAGATCGGGCTTCTCGCCTCCGCCGCCGGGGTGCGCTACATGCCCCCGCCGCCGCCCGGCGCACCGATGGCGGGCGCGCTGAAAGGCCCCTCGGCGGAGGATGTCGCAGCGGCCGCGGATATGTCCTCCGAGGACCGGATGGCGATGATCCGGGGCATGGTCGGCCAACTGTCCGAGCGGCTTTACAGCGAGGGCGGCAGCGTCGAGGAATGGGCGCGGCTGATCAGCTCGCTGGGCGTGCTGGGCGATACCGACAAGGCGAAAGAGGCCTGGGACAAGGCGCAAGCGGCCTTTGCCGGGCAGGAGGACGCGCTCTCGGCGCTGCGAACGGCCGCCGAACAGGCCGGTGTCGGCGGATGATCTGCGACACCATCGAGGGCTTCGCCGCCGCCCTGCCCCGCGACCGGGCCGTGGCGGGCCTCGACCTTGGTGAAAAGACCATCGGCGTCGCGGTGTCCGACCGGCGGCTGTCGGTGGCCACGCCCCTTGAGACGATCCGTCGGAAGAAAT
>DAIOXI010000026.1:19355-21017 GCA_036758045.1 Albidovulum sp. | reverse complement strand
CCGACCGGATCGTGTCGGCGATGGAAGAGCATCTGGCGATCATCGACGCCATCGCCGCGGGTGATGACGTGTCGGCGTCCACCGAGATCTGCACCCATCTGGAGGCCACACTGCGCTGGTGGGGCGTCGGCGCCTAACCGTTCTCGCGCAGGATATGGCCCGCGAGGTAGAGCGATCCGCAGATCAGGATGCGCGCGCCCGGATCGCGGGCGGCGATGGCGGCGACTGCTTCGGCCACGCTGGCGGCTGTGCCTGCCTCGATCCCGGCCCTCGCGGCGGCGGCCAGCGTATACACGGCCGATAGCGTGTTGGCCTCGCCGGGGATCGACACCGCCGTCAGGCTCCGCGCCTCGGCCGCGACGGGGCGCAGATAGCCCGCGATGTCCTTGGTGTTCAGCATCCCGAGAATGAGATGCGTGGGCTTCTTCGGCATCCGCGCCAGCGTCGCCGCCACCGCCTCGCCCCCCGCCGGGTTATGCCCGCCGTCCAGCCACAGTTCGCACCCGCCCGCCGCCGCGACCAGCGGGCCATGGGCCAGCCGCTGCATCCGCGCGGGCCAGAAGGCGCCCGTCACCGCCGCCTCGCAGGCGGCCTCGTCGGCGCCCAGATGGCGCAGCGCGGCCAGCGCGGCGCCCGCATTGTCGATCTGATGCGGGCCGGGCAGGGTCGGCAGGGGCAGGTCGAGAAGCCCGTTCTCGTCCTGGAAGATCAGCCGCCCGCGTTCCTCGAACGCATGCCAGTGCTGGCCGTGGACCAGAAGCGGAGCGCCGAGCCGTTCGGCCCGCGCCTCGATCACCTCAAGCCCGTCGGGCAGTTGCGGGCCGACGACGCAAGGCACGCCGCGCTTGAGAATGCCCGCCTTCTCGCCGGCGATCTCGGGCAGGGTCTCCCCCAGATATTGCTGGTGATCGACCGACACCGGCGTGATGATCGTCAGCCGGGGCGTCGCGACCACGTTGGTGGCGTCCAGCCGCCCGCCAAGCCCGACCTCCAGCAGCGTCCAGTCGGCCGGAACGCGGGCGAAGGCCAGCAGCGCGGCGCAGGTCGTGATCTCGAAATAGGTGATCGGGATGCCGCCATTTGCGGTCTCGCATTCCTCAAGGATCTCGGTCAGGTAATCCTCGGAAATCAGCTCCCCCGCCAGCCGGATGCGTTCGTGGAACCGCGCGAGGTGGGGCGAGGTATAGGCATGGACGCGCCCGCCCATCGGCTCAAGCCCGGCGCGGATCATCGCCTGGGTCGATCCCTTGCCGTTGGTCCCGGCGATATGGATCACGGGGGGCAGCTTTTCCTCCGGGTGGTCCAACGCCGCCAGAAGCCGCCAGACACGGTCCAGCGTCAGGTCGATGATCTTCGGATGCAGCGCCATCATGCGGGCGAGGATCAGATCGGAACCTTCGGTCATCATGGCCTCGCCGGGGTCTGTCGGAAGGAGGAAGGGGCGTCCGGCCCCGTTCGTGCAGGGTCGCGCGCGATCAGCCCTTGGCGGGCTTTTCTGCTGCCTCGGCCTTGTCGGGCGCGGGCGTTTCGGCCCTGGCCTCTTCGGGCTTCGGCAGGTCGCCCTTCACCGCCGGGCTCTGGCCAGTCAGCATGCGCAGGATGGTGGTCAGCTCATCCTTCAGGTCCCTGCGATGCGTGACCCGGTCCAGCATCCCGTGGTCG
>DAIOXI010000026.1:16676-19345 GCA_036758045.1 Albidovulum sp. | reverse complement strand
CGGCGATCTGCACATGGCCCAGCATCGCATAGGACGCGGTGACGCCGCCCGTGGTCGGATGGGTCAGCACGACGATATAGGGCAGGCCCGCCTCTTTCAGCATCTCGACCGCTATGGTGGTGCGCGGCATCTGCATCAGGCCAAGGATACCCTCCTGCATCCGCGCGCCACCCGCGGCGGAGAACAGGACGAAGGGCCGCTTCAGCTTCACCGCCCGCTCCGCCCCGGCAATCACCGCATTGCCGACATACATCGACATCGACCCGCCCATGAAGGCGAAATCCTGCGCGGCGGCGACGATGGGGGTGCGGTTGATCTCCCCCTCGGCGACCAGCATCGCCTCTTTCTCACCCGTCGCTTTCTGCGCCGCGCGCATCCGTTCGGGGTATTTCTTCTGGTCGCGGAAATGCAGCGGGTCGGCGATCGGTTCCGGCACCTTCACTTCGGAAAACACGCCGCCGTCGAAAAGCGCCGCGAAGCGTGCACGCGGGCTGATCGCAAGGTGATGGTCGCAATTCGTGCAGACGTTGTGGTTTTCCGCCAGTTCGCGGTGGAACAGCATAGACCCGCATTCGGGGCATTTGGTCCACAGGTTCTCAGGCACCTCGCGCCGGGAGAAGAGAGAGTTGATCGTCGGCCGGACGTAGTTGGTGATCCAGTTCATCGGCTGCCTCGTACCTGCGCGCGGCACGGGGCCGCGGACCCCGAGATAAGGCGCCCCGCCGCGAAATGCAATCAGCGCCTCAGCGCGATCCGTGCGATGAGCCAGGCGCAAAGCATCATCAGGAAATCCGCCGCCAGCAGCACCGCGAACTGGTCGCCGCTGTCGAAATCGACCTCAAGGGTCCAAAGCGCCAGCCCGTCGAGATTGCCCGCCAGCCCGACGATCAGCATGGCCGACACGTTGTTGGCCATGTGAAACGCCACCGCCGCGCCGATCGACCCGGTGCGCGCCGTCAGGTCGGCGGCAAGGCAGCCGAAGACAAAGGCCCAAAGCACGATCATCAGCGCCCCGGCGCCGAAATCCTCGGGCAGGTAATGACCAAACGCGAAGAGGGCCGACGGCAGGCCCATCCAGACCAGCGGATTGCGCACCCTTGCGGCCAGTTGCTGTTGCAGGTAGCCGCGAAAGACCAGTTCTTCCGCCGCGCATTGCACAAGGATGCCGGGCAGGGCGAAGGGCAGGTAGCCGAGGAAGCTCCACCATGTCAGGCCCGGCATGACCGCCGGATCGCTCCGCGCAAGCGCGCCGAGGAAAAGCTGAAACCCCAGAAGCGGCAGGGCGACGGTCACGAAATCGCGCCAGGCCGCGCGCTGGTCGGGGCCGAAAAGCGTCCCCGCCCGGCGCCCATGCACCAGTCGCACCGCCGCCATGGCGCCAAGCGCCAGCCCGCCGAAACTGTAAAGCACGGTCAGCATCGCACCCGGCGTTACCCCGGCGATCACGGCCTGCGCGATCTGATCGGCGATCAGCGGTCCATAGGTCAGGCCGAGATAGGCGGAGAGCAGAAACAGCGGCCCCATGTAGAAGGCCAGCACCACAAGGCTGCCGGGCAGCAGCCGCCAGACCTCTGCCCGCCGCCGCGCGGGGGCGATATAGGCGTCATGCGCGCGGTAGGCAGGGGGCAGATAGGGCATCGTGGGCGGAAGCTAGCCGTCCGCTGCGCCCGCCGCAATCGCAATCGGGACGTGCGCTTGCCCTGCACCGGCCGGGGCGATATGCCCGTGCCGCGATCATGGGCAGACGATCCGCTCAGCCCCGCGCGGGAAAGGGACGACAGTGGCGACAAGCCGGATGATGACAGGGCAGGGCGGATTTGCTCCGCTTCTCGGTGCAGCGCTTCTGGCGCTTTCGGCCTGCGTTCCCGTGGGCATGACCGGCACCGCCGACCGCGCCGTGGCGGTGGCGGGGGGCGCTGTGACGGTCGCCGGGCCGCAGGGCTATTGCGTGGACCGGGGCGCGCGCTCCGACGCTCTGGTCCTGCTGGGCAGTTGCGCCGCGCTTGCCGGGTCGCGCAGCGTCGGCGGCCCCGCCCGGCCCGCGATCCTGACCGCCTCGGTGGCCGAGCCGCCCGCCTCGGGGATCGACCTTGACGCGATGGCGGGCTTCGTCCGCTCTGCCCCCGGCCGTGCCGCGCTGAGCCAGAGCGACGATCCCGCCTCGGTGACCATCGAAGAGGTGAGCGCCTCGGGCGGGGTTCTCTTCATCCGCCTCAGTGACAGCGCCATGGCGAAAAGCCTGCCGGTCGAAACCGGCTATTGGCGCGCGCTGACCGGGCTTCGCGGCTATGCGGTGACGCTTTCGGTTCTCTCGCCCGCCAGCGCGCCCTTGTCCCCGGATGAACAGCGCGCGGTGCTGAATGCCTTCGTCGCCCGCATGCGCGCCGCCAATCCGCCCACTGCCACCGTCACCGCCGGGGGATGATCTCTGCCGGTCCGGCGGCGCGCCGTTCGCCGCCGCCACGCCAGCTTGGCAGGGCCCTGACTGGCACCGCCACGAACGCCGGCCCGTTCTCGACCCTCGGCGATGACACGGGCATTGCGAGGCGGGTTGTTCATGCCTTCGGGCAGGCGGAGGGCATGTGGCGATTGTGGCCTGCCCCCGCAGCGGGTGAACAACCTGCGGGGACGTCGCTCCTACCGCTTGCGCACGATTTCCGTCCGCTGCA
>DAIOXI010000026.1:9692-16666 GCA_036758045.1 Albidovulum sp. | reverse complement strand
CTCGGGGTCGTCGGTCAGCCGGATGGACTTGATGACCGTCCCGCGCTTCAGCGTCGTGCTGGTCCCCTTGACCTTCAGATCCTTGATGAGCGTCACGGAATCGCCGTCGGCCAGCGCATTGCCTTCGGCATCGACGACACTCGGCACGGCCTCGGCCGCAAGCTCCGAGGCCGGTCGCCATTCGCCGGTCACTTCGTCATAGACATAGTCCTCATCGTCGGACATGCCACTCTCCTTCGTTCCGTCCAGCTTCGGGATGGGCACGCAGTAGCGCCCCGGTGGCCCCGTGGCAAGACGCGGCTGTGTCATGACGCCGTCGCCACGAAAACCCTGCGGGATGACGACGGAAATCCGACGCCCCCGCGCCGCCTTCTGGACAGAGCGCCCCGCCTGGCCTATCTCCTGCCCGTCATGGCCGAGAAACAGAACCCGAATTACAAGGTGATCGCCGAAAACCGCCGCGCGCGGTTCGATTACTTTATCGAGAGCGATGTCGAGGCCGGCATCGTCCTGACCGGATCGGAGGTGAAATCGCTCCGCACCGGGCAGTCGAATATCGCCGACAGCTATGCTTCGGTCGAGCAGGGGGAACTCTGGCTCATCAACGGCTATATCGCGCCCTACAAGCAGGCCGGTGTCTTCGGCCATGAAGAACGCCGCAGGCGCAAGCTTTTGGTTTCCAAGCGGGAATTGTCGCGGCTCTGGCAGGCTGTGGGGCGTGAGGGCATGACGCTGGTGCCGCTGGTGATGTATTTCAACCACCGGGGCATCGTGAAGCTGAAGATCGGCGTGGCCAAGGGCAAGAAGGCCCATGACAAGCGCGAGACAAGCGCCAAGCGCGACTGGAACCGCCAGGAGGAGCGGCTTCTGAAACAGGGCTAGGCGGGCAAAGCGTCCTTGCGCAGACCGCCAAACCCCCTGTAATCCAAGGACCGCAGGAAAGGGGGGCGCAGATGACCCAGGACGATCCGAAAACGCTCGTATCCACCGGATGGCTCGAGTCCCACCTGAAGGACCCCGACCTGAGGGTTCTGGACGCCTCATGGTACATGCCCGACAGCGGCCGCGACCCCAAGGCGGAATATGACGCGACCCATATTCCCGGCGCCCGCTTCTTCGACATCGACGAGATTTCCGACCTCCGCTCCACCCTCCCGCATATGGCGCCGCCGGTGGAGAAGTTCATCAGCCGGATGCGCGCGATGGGGGTGGGCGACGGTCATCAGGTTGTCGTCTATGACGGCGCCGGGCTGTTTTCCGCCGCGCGGGTCTGGTGGCTGTTCCGCCTGATGGGCAAGACCGACATCGCGGTTCTGGATGGCGGGCTGCCGAAATGGCTGGCCGAGGGCAGGGCGGTCGAGGATATGGCCCCGATCCTGCGCGACCGCCACATCACCGTCAGCCGTCAGGCCCATATGGTCAAGGACGTGACCCAAGTCGCTGCCGCGTCGAAGCTTGGCGATCACACGATCATCGACGCGCGCGGGCCGGGCCGGTTCGCCGGGACCGAGGCCGAGCCGCGTCCAGGTTTGCGCAGCGGCCATATCCCCGGCTCGGTCAACGTCCACTATGCCCGCCTGCTGACCCCTGACGGCACGATGAAGTCCCCAGACGACCTGCGCGCCGTCTTTGCCGAGGCGGGCGCCGACCTGTCAAAGCCCGCGATCACCAGCTGCGGCTCCGGCGTGACGGCGGCGATCGTGAACCTCGCCCTTGAACGGCTGGGCAAGCGGGACCACGCGCTTTACGACGGGTCCTGGTCTGAATGGGGCATGTATGGCGACCTCAAGGTCGCGCAAGGCTGAAGGAGAGGCCGATGTTTTCCGCGCTGAAACCGCAACCCGCTGACAAGATCCTTGCCCTGATGGGCCAGTTCAAGGCCGATCCGCGGGCGGACAAGATCGACCTTGGTGTCGGCGTCTACAAGGACGCAACCGGCCACACGCCGATCATGCGGGCGGTCAAGGCCGCCGAAAAGCAGCTGTGGGAAGCCGAGACGACCAAGACCTATACCGGCCTTGCGGGCGATCCGGGTTTCAACGCGGCGATGGCCGATCTGGTCCTTGGCGGCACCGTCGATGCCGGGCGGATTTCGTCGGTCGCGACGCCGGGCGGCACCGGCGCGGTGCGGCAGGCGTTCGAACTTGCGCGCATGGCCGCCCCTCAGGGTCGGGTCCTTGTCTCCGACCCGACATGGCCCAACCACCTGTCGATCCTCAAGCATCTGGGGATGGAAGCCGTCCCCTACCGCTATTTCGACGCCGAAACGCGGGCGGTGGATTTCGCGGGGATGATGGCCGATCTGGCGGCGGCCAGGGCAGGCGATATCGTGTTGCTGCATGGGTGCTGCCACAACCCGACCGGCGCCAACCTGACGCTGCCGGAATGGGAAGAGGTCGCGGCGCTTCTGGAAAAGACCGGCGCGGTGCCGATGATCGACATCGCCTATCAGGGCTTTGGCGACGGGCTGGATGCCGACGCGGCGGGCGTGCGGCTGATCGCGAACCGGCTGCCCGAGGTGCTGATCGCGGCGTCCTGTTCGAAGAACTTCGGCATCTACCGCGAACGCACCGGGGCGCTGATCGCGCTGTCCGATCCGGCGCGGCAGGAGGTGACACAAGGCACGCTCGCCTATCTCAACCGGCAGAACTATTCCTTCCCGCCCGACCATGGCGCGCGCCTCGTGACGATGATCCTGACCGACCCCGTGCTGCGCGCCGAATGGGAGGCAGAGCTTGAGGAGGTGCGCCAGGGCATGCTCAAGCTGCGTGAGGGGCTGGCGGCGGAATTGCAGCGCCTGTCCGGGTCCGACCGCTTCGGCTTCCTCGCCCAGCATCGCGGCATGTTCTCCCGCCTCGGCGCCACGCCGGAGCAGGTGGAGCGGCTGAAGACCGAACACGGCATCTACATGGTCGGCGATTCGCGCCTGAACATCGCCGGGCTGAACGCGACGACGGTTCCGATCCTTGCGGAGGCGGTGATCGAGGTCGGCGTCTGATCCGCGAACGAAAACGGCGGGGCCGAAGCCCCGCCGTCCGATGCGCGTCCCGAGGGATCAGGAGTGATAGGCGCTTTCGCCGTGCGACGTCAGGTCAAGGCCCTGACGTTCGTCGTCGCTGGCCACGCGGATGCCGGTGATCGCCTTGGTGATGTAGATCAGGATCAGCGAACCCACACCCGACCAGACCAGCGTGATGAGGACGGCCTTGATCTGGATCATCACCTGCGCGCCGATGGCGAAATCCTCGCCGCCCATGCCGCCCAGACCGGGCGCCATCAGGATGCCGGTGCCGATGGCGCCGACGATGCCGCCGATGCCGTGGCGGCCGAAGACGTCAAGGCTGTCGTCATAGCCGAACTTCTGCTTCACCTTGGTCACGAAGAAGTAGCAGATGGGCGAGACGGCAAGGCCGAGGATGATCGCGCCGACCGGGCCGGTGGTGCCGCAGGCGGGCGTGATGGCGACCAGACCCGCAACCATGCCCGAGGCCGCGCCAAGGCCCGATGCCTTGCCCCGCGTGATCGTCTCGACCAGCGCCCAACTGACGATGGCGGCGGCGGTGCAGACGAAGGTGTTCAGCATGGCCAGAGTCGCGCCCGACGTCGCCTCGAGGTTGGAGCCTGCGTTGAAGCCGAACCAGCCGACCCAGAGCATCGCCGCGCCGACCATGGTCAGCGTCATCGAATGCGGCGCCGTGTTGTCCTTGCCGAAGCCGACCCGCGGGCCAAGCACCAGCGCCCAGACCAGCGCTGCGACGCCGGCGTTGATGTGAACGACCGTGCCGCCGGCAAAGTCGATGGCCCCCATGTTGAAGATCAGCCCGGCGCCGTCCCAGACCATATGGGCGATCGGGAAGTAGATGAACGTTACCCAGAGGACGGAGAACAGGAGGACGCCCGAGAACTTCGCGCGTTCCGCGAAGGCGCCGATGATCAGGCCCGGCGTGATCGCGGCGAAGGTCATCTGAAAGGCGATGAACACATATTCTGGCAGCACCACCCCGTCGGTGAAGGTCGCCGCCGTGCTGTCCGGCGTGACGCCCGCAAGGAAGAGCTTGCCGAGCCCGCCCCAGAAGGGCGAGGTGCTGCCGCCGAAGGCGAAGGAATAGCCGTAAAGCACCCAGACGATCATCACCACGGCGGCGATCATCGTCGTCTGCATCATCACCGACAGCATGTTCTTGGACCGCACGAGCCCGCCGTAGAACAGTGCCAGTCCCGGCACCGTCATGAACAGGACCAGCGCGGATGCCGTCATCATCCAGGTCACGTCGCCCTTGTCGATGATCGGCGCGACCTCGGCCGCCGTGTCCTGCGCCATCGCCGGAAGGCTGCCGAGCAGGGCGAAAAGGCCCCCGATTCCCATTGCTTTCTTCATCATGTTCCCCTGTGTCATAGCCTTCATCACAGCGCGTCTTCGCCGGTCTCGCCGGTCCGCACCCGCAGCGCCTGTTCCAGATCGAGGACAAAGATCTTGCCGTCGCCGATCTTGTCGGTACGGGCGACCTTGCGGATCGTCTCGGTCACCTCGTCGGCCAGCGTATCCGCCACCGCGATCTCGATCTTGACCTTCGGCACGAAGTTCACGGCGTATTCGGCGCCGCGATAGATTTCCGTATGACCCGACTGGGTTCCGAACCCCTTGATCTCACTCACCATCATGCCCCGCACGCCGACGGCGGTAAGCGCCTCGCGCACCTCGTCGAGCTTGTAGGGCTTGATTGCCGCGATGATGTATTTCACGTCCCCGCTCCTTGTCTCTGTCCGGCCCGACCGGCGGGCCCCGCCTGAAAAGAGATCGCCGCAGTGCAGCAGGCAAGAAACCGCGCGGGTCGGGGGAAAAGGAATCGGAAAAAATGCTCTTATTTTGTGCAATCAGTCGGTTCTGGCTAATTTTTAGGCGATCACGAAAGCAAAACCGCGTGCGGCAGCGCTCCACATTCCCCGGCCAAGCCTGTATCCTGCCGCGAAACGAGCAGAGAACAGGTCAACCAGATGGCAAGATCGGGCGGTAAAACGCCCCCCCTGACCGCCGAGCGGCGCTATGCGGCCCAGGCGCCGACGCCGATGGCTAAGCGCGCCGCCAGGCCCGCGCGCCGTCGCGCCGCCGCCCCGCGCGGCAATGCCCTGACGCGGCTGGTCCGGGGAACCCTGCGGTTTCTCTGGCGGCTGATCTGGGGGATCGGCTGGCGTGTCGCGGCGGTCATGGCGATCGTCCTTGGCCTGACGACCTTCTACTTCTACGCCCAGCTTCCGCCGCTGTCGCAACTGATCGATGCGCGCACCAAGGGCTCGGTCACGATGTTGGATCGCAACGGCAAGGTCTTTGCCTGGCGGGGGGAAACCTTCGGCGGAAAGGTCACGGCCGATACCGTCTCTCCCTATCTGAAGAACGCGATCATCGCGACCGAGGACAAGCGGTTCTACAGCCATTTCGGCATCAGCCCGCGCGGCATCGCGTCTGCCATCCGCATCAACCTCAGCGAGGGGCGCGGGCCGCTTGAGGGCAATGGCGGCTCGACCATCACCCAGCAGGTCGCCAAGCTGATCTGTCTTGGCGTGCCTTACGATCCGACGGTCTGGAAGACCGAGACCGACTACGAGGCGGATTGCCGCCAGTCGAGCATCGTCCGCAAGCTGAAGGAAGTGCCCTTCGCCTTCGCGATGGAGGCGAAATACGGCAAGGACAGCGTTCTGACGCTTTATCTCAACCGCGCCTATCTTGGTGCCGGGACGCGCGGCTTCGAGGCGGCGGCGCAGCGCTATTTCGGAATCTCGGCGAATGAGGTGAACCCGGCGCAGGCGGCGATGCTGGCCGGGCTTCTGAAGGCGCCCACGCGCTATGCGCCGACGGCGAACCTGCAACGCTCGCAGGACCGCGCCGCCGTGGTGCTGGGCCTGATGCACGATCAGGGCTACCTGACAGACGCGCAATACAAGGAGGCGCTGGCCAATCCCGCGCGCCTCTCGCCCGCCGCCGAGCAGCGCGCCGGGGGCTATTTCGCCGACTGGGTGATGGAGGCCGGTCCTGGCTTCCTGACCGAGGATACGACCGAGGACGTCATCATCCGTACGACGCTGGATCAGGAGATCCAGCAAAAGGCCGAAGCCGCGCTGGATGATGTCTTTGCCAACAAGGTCAAGGCGGGGTCCAAGGCGCAGGCGGCGATCGTGGTCATGTCCGCCGACGGGGCGGTGCGGGCGATGGTGGGCGGGCGCAAGTCACAGGTCGCGGGCGCCTTCAACCGCGCGACGATGGCGCTGCGCCAGACCGGATCGACCTTCAAGCCGTTTGTCTATGCCGCTGCGCTCGACCTCGGCTATACGCTGAACTCGGTGGTCGAGGACGCGCCGATCTGCCTGAACGTCAAGGGTTCGGGCAAATGGTGCCCGAAGAACTACACGCCGAACTATCGCGGCTATATTACGCTGACCGAGGCGCTGACCCATTCCGTCAACACCGCCACCGTGCGGGTGGCGCAGGCCGTCGGGCTTGACGCGGTGCGGAAGGTGGCGAGCGACTTCGGGCTGGAGTCCGACCTTGCCGCCGGTCCGGCGCTGGCGCTGGGCGTGTCGGAATCCACGCTGCTGGAGATGACCGGGGCCTATGCCGGTATCCTGAACGGCGGCTCCTCGGTCCATCCCTACGGTCTGGTCGATCTGCGCATCCAGGGCGACGACGCGACCCTGATCGGACAGGAGGGCGGGATCGGTGAGCGGGTGATCTCGGAACAGGCGGCGCGGCAGCTGACCTACATGATGAAGCAAGTGATCGAGCAGGGCACCGGCCAGCGCGCCCGGCTGGACGGCCATGAGGCGGCGGGCAAGACCGGTACGACGCAGGCGGCGCGGGACGCCTGGTTCATCGGCTTCACCGGCGATTATGTTACCGGCGTCTGGATGGGCAATGACGACAACACTCCCCTGACCGGCGTCACGGGAGGCGGGTTGCCCGACGAGATCTGGCATGAGGT
>DAIOXI010000026.1:1490-9682 GCA_036758045.1 Albidovulum sp. | reverse complement strand
GGCGCGGGTGGAAGACGGACAGCCCGACGTAGCGCTGCCCGTCATCACGCCGGGCCAGATGCCGCCGCCGCAATATCCCGGCCAGACCTATTCTGCCAACGATCCGGGCTTTGACAATGGTGGCCAGCCCCGGCAGGCCCAGCCACAGCGGGACAACACCGCCGAGGACGTTCTGATCGACGTGCTGGGCCGCCTTCTGGGCCGGCGAAACTGAGGGTAGGGAAGGTCAGTGCCTTGCCGTCCCGGTCTTGATCCGGGACATCCGCCGCCGCAGGAAGAGGTCCCGGAAAACGGTCCGGGACGCGGCCGCCTTCACCTTCCGCGCCCCCCGGCGCCGCGCGCCTCTCAATCCCCCGCAGGACCAGCGGCCCCCGCCGCTCCGGCTCTTTTCACGTCTTATCCCGCCGAACGCAGGTCCCGCGCCAGCGCCGCGATGTCTCCGCCGCGCTTGTCCAGCATGGCGCCGATCTCGGTCCGTTCGGCCGACAGCATGTTCACGCCCTCGATGATGAGGTTGAAGAACAGGTCGCGCCCGCTCTTGTCCGAGACCTGCCAGCGCACGTCGAAGGGCGCCTGACCGCGCAGGCGGGCGACGGACTCGACCTCATAATAGCTTTTCACCGGCTTGGCGTTCTTGACCTCGATCGCGCCGCCGATGAACTCGCGGAAGCGTTTGCCGTACTTGCGCGACAGATAGCCCCGGAAGGCAGTGACATAGTCGCCAAGCACGGCCTTGTTCGCCCCGCGCGCGGCCGGGCCAAGCGTGCTGAGCGCGATGAAGTTCACATCGGCGTATTTCGAAAAGATTCTCTCGAAATCCTTGATCATCGCGCCTTCGGACTTGCCCGAGGCGATGACGGCGTTGATCTCCCCCACCAGCTTGTCGATCAGGGCGCGTGCCTGATCGGTGGTCAGGGCGAAGGCACCACCGGGCATTGCCAGCGCCGCGGCGGCGGCGGATGCGGTGACCAGAACGGTGCGGCGGGACGGGTTACGGAGCAGCATAGAATTCCTCATAGGGATCTGACACGTCTTCCTCGATACCAAGCGCATTGTGCCGGTACTGGAGATAGATGAGGCGCATCTGCGCGTAGCTATCCGCGCTTTCATATAGGATCGAGTCGATCAGATCGCTATACTCCTGCCGGTTTCCGACCTGCCCGGCGATCCTGACGCCCTCGACCGCGACGAAATCGCGGCCCTTGAAGACCTGCCCCAGCGGGGCGATGAAGATATCGACGATGGACCCGGCCAGATCGCGTTCGGTGGTCGGGCCGCCGATGGGGAGGACGATGAAGGCGCCTTCGGGCGCGCCCCAGACATGCAGCGTCTCGCCGAAATCCGCATCGTCGGCGTAAAGTCCGATCACATCCGCCGGGTCCATCAGCCCGCCCACGCCGAAGGTGGTGTTGAGCGCGAAGCGCAGCGTGTCCTTGGCCGCCCCGTCGATGTTGAGTTGCAGCAGGTTGTTCAGCACCGCCGAGGGCATCGAGAGGTTATGGGCGGCGTTGGAAAAGCCCTTGGCCAGCGGATCGGGCAGATATTTCTTCTTCGGCACGTCGCCGCCGCCGAACACCGCCTGGTCGAGCGTCACGTTGACCTCGTGAATGGCGCGGTTCTGCTTTTCATAGGGATCGTTGAACTCTTCGCCCGCTTGCGGCCTGGCGCAGGCCGCCAGCGCCGCCAGAACGGCCATCGCAAGGCCGGTAGCCGGGCCGCGACGCGAGAGACGAAATGGTTTTTTCAACATATGCCACATAATTCTACATGAAACCTATGGATGGACTTTGGCCCCGGCGCCCAACTGACTTAAAAGGCCGGGCAATGAGAGGCAAGTCACAGTATCCTGTATTGTCGCCCTGTGGCGGGAATGCGGGCAGCGGGAGGCGGCAGGGTGTCAGAGATAGAGTTGGTCCGCGGCCGGGCGGAACTTCGCCGAGCCAGATCGGCGCAGGGCGGTCTCTTCTGGGCCGTCGCGCTGTTTTCGGCCTTCGTGAACCTGCTGATGCTGACCGGGCCGCTTTTCATGCTTCAGGTCTATGATCGAGTGCTGGGCAGCCGGTCGGAAGAAACGCTGCTGGCGCTTTTCGTCCTGATGACCTTCCTCTTCGCGATGATGGGGCTGCTCGATGCGGTCCGGGCGCGGGTGATGACGCGGCTGTCGGCGCGCTTTCAGGCCGCGCTCGAGGCGCGCGTGTTTCGCGCGGCTCTCGGTCGCAGCGCGCTTTTCCCCGCCGATGCACCCGCCGCACTGGCGCTGCGCGATCTGGATTCGATCCGGCAAGTGCTGGCCGCGCCGGTGTTCCTCGCGCTCTTCGACCTGCCCTGGGCGCCGCTCTTCCTGTTTGCCGTCTTCATCTTCCATCCCTGGATGGGGATGCTGGCCGTCGCGGGCGGGCTGGTCCTGATCGCCGTCACGCTGGCGAACCAGTGGGTGACGCGGCGCGGTGTGCTGTCGGCGCAGGCGGCGCTGCAACGGGCTGAACGCCTGTCCGACCAGCTTCGCGATGAGGCCGACCTGATCCAGAGCCTTGGCATGCGCGGCGCGGGCTTTGCCCGCTGGATGACGGCGCGGCATGAGGCGATCGCCGCGACGCTGTCCTCCTCAGACGCGACCGGCGCCTTTGCGACCGTCACCAAGACCTTCCGGCTCTTCCTGCAATCGGCGATGCTGGCGCTGGGCGCCTATCTGGTTTTGCAGGGGCAACTGACACCGGGCGCGATGATCGCCTCATCCATCATGATGGGCCGGGCGCTGGCGCCGGTGGAACAGGCGATTGCCGGCTGGGCCATGGTCCAGCGCGCGCAGGAGGCGTGGAAACGCCTGTCCGCCCTGCTCGGCGCGCAGCCGCCGGAGCCCCAACGTACCGCCCTGCCGCGTCCTCGCGCGGCGCTCGAGGCGAACCAGTTGACCGTCGTCCCCCCCGGCCATGGGCAGGCGGCGCTGCGCATGGTGTCGTTCAGGATCGGGCCGGGACAGGCGCTGGGCGTGATCGGGCCTTCGGGTGCGGGCAAGTCGACGCTGGCCCGCGCGATCACCGGCGCCTGGAAACCGGCAAGCGGCTGGCTCCGCCTCGATGGTGCGACGCTGGATCAATACGACCCCGACGTGCTTGGCGACCATATCGGCTATCTGCCGCAGCGGGTGACGCTATTTGACGGCACCATCGCCGAGAATATCGCCCGCCTCTCGCCCGACCCTGACGATGCCGCGATCGTGCGGGCGGCGCAGAAGGCCGCCGCGCATCAGATGATCCTTGACCTGCCGCAGGGCTATGATACCCGCGTCACCCAGTCCGGCGGGCGCCTTTCGGGCGGGCAGATCCAGCGCATCGGTCTGGCACGCGCGCTTTACGGCGACCCGGTCCTTCTGGTGCTGGATGAGCCGAATTCGAACCTCGACAATGAGGGCTCGCTGGCGCTGAACGCCGCGATCCGGGCCATGAAGGAGGACGGCAAGTCGATCATCATCATGGCGCATCGACCGGCGGCAATTCAGGAATGCGACCTGCTTCTGGTCCTCGACAACGGCGCGCGCAGGGCCTTTGGCCCGCGCGATGAGGTGCTGAAGGCCATGGTCCGCAACGCGCCCGAGATCGTGCGCTCAACCGGGCAGGGGGGCGTGGTATGAGCAAGCCGGACAAACCCTTCCGCCCCTCGGCGCGCGGCCCGGTCCTGTTCGGCCTGTTCACGCTTCTGCTGCTGGTCGGCGGCTTTGGCCTTTGGTCCACGACGACGAAGATTGCCGGTGCGGTCGTCGCCCCCGGCCGGGTGGAGGTGGAGCAGAACCGGCAGGTCGTGCAGCACCCCGATGGCGGGGTGGTAGAGACGATCTTCGTCAAGAACGGCGACCTTGTCGCGGCGGGCGATCCGCTGATCCAGCTTGACGGCACGCTGCTGCAATCGGAACTGACCATCGTCGAGGGGCAATTCTTCGAAATCCTCGCCCGCCGTGGACGGCTTGAGGCGGAACGCGACGATGCCGACCACCTGACCTTCCCGGCCGAGCTGACCGAGGCCGCGACAGGCCGCCCGACGATCGCGGCCCTGATGGCCGGGCAGGAGAAACTTTTCGCCGCGCGGCAGGAAACCACCGCGAACGAAATCGACCAGTTGCGCAAGCGCCGGGCGCAGATCGTCAACCAGATCGAAGGGATCGGGGCGCAGCGTCGGTCTACCGCCGACCAGCTGGCGCTGATCGGGCAGGAACTGGAGGACCTGAAATCGCTTCTGGACCGGGGGCTGACGCAGGCGGGGCGGGTCCTTGCGCTGCAACGTGAAAAGGCGCGGCTTGACGGTGTCGCGGGGGAGCTTGACGCCGCCCGCGCCGAGGCCGAGGGCAAGGTGACCGAGATAGACATCGAGATCCTGAACCGGGGCAGCACCAGGCGCGAGGAGGCGAATACCCAGTTGCGCGACCTTGGCTATCGCGAACTGGAACTGGCCGAACGCCGCCGCAGCCTGACCGAACAGATCGACCGGCTGGACATCCGCGCGCCCGTCTCGGGCGTCGTCCACGCGCTTCAGGTCACCACCCCGCGCTCTGTCATCCGCGCGGCGGAGCCGGTGCTGTATATCATCCCGCAGGACCGGCCCTTCGTGATCGCCGCGCAGGTTGCGCCGATCCATGTCGATGAGGTGGCCATCGGCCAGGAGGTCGCCCTGCGTTTTGCCGCCTTCGACAGCCGCACCACGCCGGAACTGTTCGGGCAGGTACGCCAGATTTCCGCCGACGCCCTGACGGATGAGGCCAGCCGCAGCGCCTATTACCGCGCCGAGATCGTGCTGGATGAGGGCGAGATGGCCAAGCTTGGCGGCCGTGCGATCATTCCGGGGATGCCGGTCGAGGTCTTTATCCGCACCGGCGAACGCACCCCGCTGGCCTATCTGCTGAAACCGCTGTCGGAATATTTCAACCGCGCCTTCCGCGAAAGCTGACCCGTCGCTTTCGGGGCTTTTCACCCGGCCGCCGCAAGGCTAGCTTCGCGGCCGGTAAATGCCCAAGGGAGGACCATCATGGCCGGAACGATCGACGCACGCCTCAAGGAACTTGGTCTCACCCTGCCGGACGCGCCTGCGCCTGCGGCCAATTACGTTCCCTTCGTGCAAAGCGGCAAGCTGATCTTCGTCTCGGGCCAGATCAGCCAGGGGGAGGGCGGGCTTATCAAGGGCAAGCTGGGCGCCGACATGGACGTGCCTGCCGGGGCGGAGGCCGCGCGGCGCTGCGGGCTAAGCCTGATCGCGCAGGCGAAGGCGGCGCTGGGGGGCGATCTGGACCGTATCGCGCGGGTGGTGAAACTGACCGGCTTCGTCAATTCCACCCCCGATTTCACCGACCAGCCCAAGGTCATCAACGGCTGCTCCGACCTGATGGTCGAGGTCTTTGGCGAGGCCGGGCGCCACGCCCGCGCCGCCGTTTCCTCCCCCGCGCTGCCGCTTGGCGTCGCGGTGGAGATCGAGGCGATCTTCGAGGTGAAGTGACCATGGTCCGCCCCGTCCCCCTGCCGCAGGTCTTCCTGACCGCGCCGATTGCCCATCGCGGCTTTCACGACCGCGCCGGGGGACGGGTCGAGAATTCGCCCGCTGCCTTCAAGGCGGCGATCGAGGCGGGCTATGGCATCGAATGCGACATCCAGCCCGCCGCCGACGGCACCCCGATGGTGTTCCATGACTACGACCTGCGCCGCCTGACCGGGCAGGGCGGCCGGATCGCGGGGCGGTCGGTGGCGGACCTGTCGCAGCTGACGCTGACCGGCGGAACGGACACGATCCCGACGCTGGCCGATGTGCTGGCGCTGGTGGCGGGACAGGTGCCCTTGCTGATCGAGATCAAGGATCAGGACGGCGCGATGGGGCCGGGTGTGGGCGCGCTGGAACGCCGCGTGGCGGGGCTGCTTCGCGACTATGACGGGGCGGTGGCGCTGATGTCCTTCAACCCGCATTCGGTCGCGGCGCTGGCCGCAGCCGCGCCGGACCGCCCGCGCGGGATCACCACGTCCTCTTACCGGGCCGAGGACTGGCCGTTGATCCCCGCCGCGACCCGCGACCGGCTGCGCGCGATTCCCGATTACGACGCTGTCGGCGCCAGCTTCATCTCCCATGAGGCGGCCGATCTGGACCGCCCGCGCGTGGCTGAGTTGAAGGCCGGCGGCGCGCGGGTGCTGACCTGGACGACACGGTCGCCCGAAGCGGATGCCGCGGCGCGCCGGGTTGCCGAAAACGTGACCTTCGAGGGCTATCGCGCCGCCGCCCCCGCTTGACCTTGCCGGGGAGACGTGGCCACTTCGGTGCCGGACAGGACCCCGACGTGACCGAGACGCAGATTTCCATCTCCGTGCTGGACGGGCTGGACGGCATCGCCGCCGGCGAGTGGGATGCCTGCGCCTGCCCTGAGGCCGCAGTGGGGCGTCCGGTCGATCCCTTCACCACGCACCGCTTCCTGCGGGCGCTGGAAACCTCCGGCTCTGTCGGCGGGCAAAGCGGCTGGCAGCCCCATCACCTCGTCGCGCGGGCGGGGGGGGCGGTCATCGCGGTCATGCCGCTTTACGCCAAGTCCCATAGCCAGGGCGAATACATCTTCGACCACGCCTGGGCCGACGCCTATGCGCGCGCGGACGGGCGCTATTACCCCAAACTGCAATCCGCCGTCCCCTTCACGCCCGCGACCGGGCGGCGCTTCCTGACCCGGCCGGGATGGGAGGATACGGGCCGCGCCGCGCTGACGCAGGCCATGGTGCGGATCGGGGCGGAAAATCACCTGTCCTCGGCCCATATCACCTTCTGCACAAGGGAAGAGGCCGAGGCGGGCGAGGAAATGGGCCTTCTGCGCCGTACCACCCATCAATATCACTGGGAAAACCGCGGTTACGCCGATTTCGACGCCTTCCTCGCCGATCTCGCCTCGCGCAAGCGCAAGGCGATCCGCAAGGAAAGGCAGACCGCCGTGCAGTTTGGCGGCACGATCCGCATGTTGACCGGCGACGCGATCCGGCCCGGCCATTGGGACGCCTTCTGGACCTTCTATCAGGACACCGGCAGCCGCAAATGGGGCCGCCCCTACCTGACCCGCGCCTTCTTCGACGCGATCCATGAGGGGATGCGCGACGACGTCCTTCTGGTGCTGGCGGAACGCGATGGCAGGCCCGTCGCGGGCGCGCTGAACTTCATCGGCCGCGAGACGCTGTTCGGCCGCTACTGGGGCGCGGTGGAGGATCACCCCTGCCTGCATTTCGAATGCTGCTACTATCAGGCCATCGATTACGCGATCGCCCACGGTCTTGCGCGGGTGGAGGCCGGAGCGCAGGGCGATCACAAGCTGTCGCGCGGCTATCTGCCGGTCGCTACCCACTCGCTCCACTGGATCGCAGATCCGGGGTTCCGCAAGGCCGTCGCCCGCTATCTGGACGAGGAACGCGCGGCGGTGGCCGAAGACATCGAGGCGCTGGTGGATTTCGGTCCCTTACGCAAGATCGCACGGGGCGGTGGCCCCGGCCCTGACGGCGATTGAAACCGGGCCGCTTAGCTGCGACACTTGCCGCGACAAGGGAGGAACATCATGGCCGATCTTCTGAGCGAAGCCGAAAGGGACGCGGTACTGCCCGCGCTGGGCGACAATGGCTGGGCCGCCGTGCCGGACCGGGATGCGATCCGCAAGATATGGAAGTTCAAGAACTTTTCCGAAGCCTGGGGCTTCATGAACCGGGCCGCTTTGCAGGCCGAAAAGCTGAACCACCACCCGGAATGGAGCAATGTCTACAACGTCGTGGACGTGACCCTGACCACCCATGACTGCGACGGGCTCAGCGCGCTGGATGTCACGCTGGCCAAACGCCTTGACGCGCTGGCGCCGGGGGCGGAGGTGCAGCGCGACCATGGCGAGCCGGTCGTCTGCCTGTGCAAGATCCACGCCAAGGGCGCCTGAGGCCTGACTTTTTTCGGAACCGAACGGCAGGCTTGACGCTTGTCCCCGGGGCATCCCGCGGTGACCCGCCGGGAGACCTGTACCCGCAGACAAGACCGGAACGGAGAGACGTGGAATGAACTGGACGACAATCGACACATGGGTGACGCAGGACCGGATCGACTATGCCCTGGGCCTCGCGATGAACGTCCTTTACGCGATCGTCATCATCATCGTGGCCCTGATCGTCGCTGGCTGGGTCCGTCGCCGCATCCTGCGGTTCAGCGACAAC
>DAIOXI010000026.1:0-1317 GCA_036758045.1 Albidovulum sp. | reverse complement strand
GGCATCCAGACCACCTCGCTCGTCGCGCTGATCGGTGCGGCGGGGCTGGCGATCGGGCTGGCGCTGCAAGGGACGCTGTCGAACCTTGCCGCCGGGGTGATGCTGGTCCTCTTCCGCCCCTTCCGCGCCGGCGATTTCGTCGATGTGGCCGGGCAATCCGGCACCGTGCGCGAGGTCTCGCTTTTCTTCACCGAGTTCGCGACGCCGGACAATGTGAAGGTGATTATCCCGAATGGGCAGATATGGTCATCGACGATCACGAATTACTCCGTCAACCCGACGCGGCGGGTCGATCTGACCTTCGGTGTCTCTTACGACAGCGATCTGAAGAAGGTGGACCGGGTGCTGGCCGACATCATCGCCGCCGATGCCCGCATCCAGGCCGATCCAGCGCCTTTCGTGAAGGTGACAAATCTTGGCGACAGCTCGGTCGATTTCACCGTTCGTGCCTGGGTCGACCGGACCGACTGGTGGGACGTGACCTGCGATCTGAAGCGGGTCGTGATGGACCGTTTCGGCGCCGACGGGATCGACATTCCCTTCCCGACCCGGACGCTGATCCAGCAATCCGGCGCGGGCGGGCAAGCGGCGTGAAAGGGGCGCCGCAGCGCCCCCGCAGGTTCAGATCTGCGCCAGCAGCGTCTCGCCCGCCGAAATCTCGCAGGTGCCGGGCGTTTCTTCGAGGTTGATGGCCTTCACCACCCCGTCCTCGGCATAAAGCGAATAGCGTCTTGAACGGTTCACGAACCCAACCGGCGGCGCGTTGAAGTTCATCCCGATCGCCGTGGTGAAGGCGCTTTCCGCATCGGCCAGCGTCGTCAGCCCCGCCGCCTCGGCCCCGGTCGCGACGGTCCAGGCCATGATGAAGAAGGGATCGTTGACCGAAAAACAGATGATATCATACACGCCCATGGCGTCGAATGCGGGCTTGGTGCGGATGAAGCTGGGGACATGGGCGGTGGTGCAGACCCCGGTAAAGGCGCCCGGCAGCCCGAAGATCACCACCTTGCGGCCCTTGAGCCGTTCGCCCAGTTCGACCTGTTCGGCCCCGTTTTCCCCCATTTTCAACAGGGTGGAGGCGGGCAGCGTGTCGCCAACGGTTATCGGCATGAAATCTCCTTCGCGCGTTGCAATTCCGTCTTGTGACGATATAGCCTCCGCCGCGGCGGCTTCCAGAGGGGGAACGACATGTCGGCAATCGTTATCATCGGGGCGGGGCAGGCCGGGGCCTCTCTAGCGGCGAAACTTCGCGCATCGGGGCATGACGGGACCATCCACTTGATCGGCGAGGCACCCGCGCCGCCCTATCAGCGACCG
>DAIOXI010000025.1:11797-21199 GCA_036758045.1 Albidovulum sp. | reverse complement strand
ACGCGCGGCACGAGGCGCAGGAGTTGCGCACCTATATCGAGCGGATGAGCGCGGGATAAAGGCCGGTGGTCCGCAGGGATCGGTGGCAGAAGCAGGAACCGGAGCAAGCTTTCATGTCGAACAGCAAACGTATCGTCCTTTCCAGCGACCATGCCGCCATCCCCCTCAGGCAGGCGATCGCGGCCCATGTCGCGGCGCTTGGCTGGGAGGTGGTCGATATCGGCCCGGTGACGCCCGAAAGCACCCATTACCCCGACCATGGCGCGGCGGCGGCGCGGCGGGTCGCCTCGGGCGATTGCGGGCTGGGCATCATCCTGTGCGGAACCGGCCAGGGCATCATGATGGCCGCGAACAAGATCAGAGGTATCCGCTGCGGCGTCTGCTCCGACGCCTTCTCGGCCCGGATGATCCGCCAGCATAACGACGCCAACATGCTGTCCATCGGCGCCCGTGTGGTGGGCGAGGGTCTTGCGCTCGACATCGTGGACGCCTTCCTGAACGCCACGTTCGAGGGCGGACGGCACGGGACGCGGGTGGACATGATCACGGCGCTGGAAGGCTGACGGGGCCTGCGCCCCGCGCGTCGCGCGCACGCCCTTTGCGGGACCGTATCGCGACTCGGCAATTGCTGGTAAAATCCCCTCATTCATTAAACTGACTTGAGAGATTTATCATGCCCGCGAACACATCCCCCGCGCGTCATCTTGCCTGTGCACTCGCAATCGCCGTGACGGCGGCCGCCACAACCACCGCAAGCGCCCAGACCTTCATGTCGGAAGAGGAGTTGCTGGCCACCATTCCCGGCGCAACCATCGACGGCAAGGCCAAGGACGGAACCCGCTGGGCGCAGGCCTATAGCCAGCGCTCCGGCAAGTCGAAGGCCGGTGTCCTCAGCGGCGTCTATGGCAAGGACCAGTACAAGGCGAAATGGCGCGTCAAGGACGGCCAGTGGTGCGAAGACTGGGGAAAAGGCAATGCCTGCTGGCAGGTTGAACGCCTTGGTCAAAAGCAACTGAGGATGTATCGGAACGGGAAAGCCGACGGCAATCCCTGGGTGATCCGGTAGGCTCGCCAGCGCCCCTACCAGCGGCCCAGCGCATCCTCGTCCTCATCCTTCGCGGCGACCCATTCGGCGCCGTCGGGGCCGAATTCCTTCTTCCAGAAGGGCGCGCGGGACTTGAGGTAGTCCATCAGGAATTCCGCCGCCTCAAAGGCCGCGACGCGGTGGCGGGCGGCGGTGGCGACCATCATGATCGCCTCACCGGGGTGCAGCGTCCCGTGGCGGTGAATGACCAGTACATCGGCCAGCCCCCAGCGCGCGCGCGCCTTTTCGACGATGGCGGCGATCGCCTTTTCGGTCATGCCGGGATAATGCTCGATCTCCATCCGCTGCAGGGTACCGCTGTCGTCACGCACCACGCCAAGGAAGGTCACGACCGCGCCCACGTCGCGCCCGCCCTGCCCGAAGCCCGCGCATTCGGCACCGTAGTCGAAGGGCCCTGCCTGCACACGGACCTGCATCGTCTCACCCCCCGGTCATCGGCGGAAAGAACGCCACCTCGCGCACGCCTGCCAGTGGTGCTGCGAAATCCGAGAGTTCCTGATCCAGCGCGACGCGCAGCGCGGTGACATCGGCGAAGGCCAGAGCGTAACGCTCTTCGCGCGCCTTCAACTCTTCCACCAGATCGGCGACCGTCGCGGCATCCGTCTCCACCCGTTCGCGCGGGAGGCCGATGCGTTCGCGCAGCCATGCGAAATACAGGACCTCGATCACTTCTCGTCCCTCAGGAAAGGCAGCGCCTTTCGGAAATAGTCCCACCCCGTCAGAAAGGTGAGGACTGCGGCGATCCAGATCAAGGTCAGCCCGACCATCGTCGCATATGACGAACAGCCGCGCGGCCCGCAGGACCGGATCGGATCGGCAAGGCCCTGACTGACGAGACCGGCGTATTCCTCCGGCGTCAGACCCCGCCGCGCGATCCCTTCGAGATGTTCAAGCCCGGTGCCAAGGAACAGGACCGCAATGGCGACCATCTGCGCGGTGGTCTTCCACTTTGCCAGCTTGGTGACCTTCAGCGTCCCCGCCTTGGCGCCCAGAAATTCGCGGAGACCGGACACGAAGACCTCGCGGAAGAGGATCGCCGTGGCGGGCAGGATCAGCCAGGGGTTCATGCCGGAATAGCCGGTGATGACCATGATCGCGATCACCACCATCGCCTTGTCGGCGATCGGGTCCAGCATCGCGCCGAATTTCGATTCCTGCTTCCAGAGCCGCGCGAGGTAGCCGTCGAAATAGTCGGTGATGGCAGCGCTGATGAACAGCGTCAGCGCCAGCCAGTCCGCCCAGGGCCGGTGGAAGTAAAGGAACATGACCGCCACGCCGGGGGCGGCGAGCAATCTCAGCACGGTCAGGGTGTTCGGGATCGTCCAGCGCATGAGGGCACCCTAGCGGGGAGCGGGGGCGACTGAAAGGGGGGTCGCGGTGCTATGTCAGATCGCGCAGCGCGCCGTCGATGGCGGTCCAAAGGTCCTCCGCCGGTTCGCAGCCGATGGCGAGGCGGACGAAGCCGGGGGCTACCGCATCGCCCCAGCGGGCGCGGCGTTCGGCAGAGCTGTGGACGCCTCCGAAGGAGGTCGCGGGCCGCAGGTAGGGGCAGGCGACGATGAAACGATCCGCCTCTTCGCCCGAGCCAAGCGTCAGACCGATCAGGAAGCCCGATGCGGCCATCTGCCTGCGGGCGAGGTCATGGGCCGGGTCGGTCGGCAGGCCGGGATAGCGGACCCGCGTCGCGGCCGGGTGGTCAGCCAGGCGCGCGGCGATCAGGCCCGCCGTGCGGCACATGCGGTCGAAGCGCAGTTCCAGCGTTTCAAGGCTGCGGTGCAGAAGCCAGGCCTCGAAGGGGCCCGGAATGGTGCCGGAGATCTTGCGCCAGTCCCGCAGCGCCGCGATCTGTCCCGCCTCGCGGCCTGAGACATGGCCCATCAGGATGTCCGAATGCCCGCCCGGCGCCTTGGTATCGGAGGCGACGACGATGTCGGCGCCAAGGTCCAGCGGGCGCTGGCCGAAGGGCGTCATCGTGGTGTTGTCCACGACGCTGATCCCCCCCACGGCGCGAACCTCGCCGGCAATCGCCGCGATGTCGCAAAGATCGAGGCCGGGGTTCGAGGGGGATTCGATGAAGACAAGGCGATAGCCGTCAAAGCCCCCTTCATGGAAACGGGCGGTCGGGCGCTGATCGAAACGCACGCCCAGCTTGGAAAGGAAACGGTCGGCGAGAAGCCGGGTGGTGTAATAGCCGTCCGCGGGCAGCAGGACCCGGTCGCCTGCGCCAAGGAAGGTGAAGAAGGGCGCGGCGATGGCGGCCATGCCCGAAGGGAAGAGCAGCGTTTCGGCGGCTTCCAGATGCGCCAGCGCCTCTTCCGTCGCCTCCCATGTCGGGTTTTCGGCGCGGCCATAGCCGGGGAACCCCGCCGGATCGCCGGGCAGGTGGTACATGGAGCTGAGCGTCAGGGGCAGCGCCAGCGGCTCCCCCTTGCGAAGCGTCCGGCCCCTGAGGTGAAGAAGCTCTGCGGCGGAGGGGGTGGTGGTCTCGCTCATCTCTGGCCTGCCTTCGGGTGATCCGTCGGGCAGGTTAGTCAGAGCCGCCTGGACAGGGAAGAGCGGATTACCCCGTCAGGTCGTCGGCACCCCTTGCGGCGCGACCGTTTCTTCGGGGTCGGCCTCATCAACCTCTTCGGGTTCGGCCGGGCGCGTATCGCCAAGGAAGTTGCCGAACTTCTCCAGCGCCGGGATATGTTCGCTTAGCACCCGGATCACCACCAGAAGCGGCACCGCGACGATCATCCCGATGATCGACCAGAGCCAGGCCCAGAGCGCGACCGACACGAACACCACCACGGTATTCATCCGCAACCGGCGCGAGACGAAATAGGGCGTGATGATCTGCCCCTCGACCGAGTTCATGAAGACATAGCTGCCCGCCGCGATCAGCGCCGGGTAGTAGCCGTCAAAGCTGACCAGCGCGACGGCGGTGATGATGGTCACGCCGATCATCATGCCGATATAGGGGATGAAGTTCAGAAGGAAGGCCAGCGCCCCGAACATGGCGGGCGAGGGCATCCCGATCAGATACATCGCGGTGCCGATGGCCAGCCTGAGGCAGATGTTGATGAGGGTGATGGCGCCAAGATAGTTGCCGATCCGGTCCTCGATCTCGCGCAGCGCAAGGTAGGCGCGGCGCTTGTCGCGCATGCTGTCGAAGCTTTGCACGATCTTGAGGTAGAGCAGATCGCCCGAGGCCAGCAGGAAGAAAAGCAGAAGCAGCGTGAAGAGAAGCTGCGAGAAAAAGCCCGGCACATAGGTTGTCAGTTTGCCGATCATGCCGCCGCTGTCCTCCTTGGTCACAATCGAGGGGCCGGAGGAGGACGCGCTTTCGGAAATCTCGTCGATCTTGTCCGCCGCATGTTTCAGGGCAGTCAGCGAATCGCGCAGGTCGCGCAGCTTGTCCTCAAGCTCCGCGCTGATGCGCGGCATGTCGGTGATAAGGTCGCGCGCGGGCTGAACCAGAAGCGTCCCCATGACGGCGACGAAGACGACCAGAAGCAGGGTCACGCCGCTTGCTGTCACGACCGGGGGGATGCCCTTGCGCCAGAGCCAGCGGCGCACCGGCACGAAGACCAGAAACAGCAGGATCGCCAGCGTCACCGGCATCAGGAAATTGCGTGCCTGGGCGATGACCGCGCCGAAAAGGATGATGAAAATGCCGATCACCGCCCATGAATGCGATGACCGCTGCGTCTTCGCGTCACCGCGCGACGGGAACATGTGAACCATTGCGCCCCCCCTTCAGGCCGGACGGCCGGGGCCGTGCTTCTTTGCAGGCACAATCCACAAAGGGGGTGGCCGGTTCCGACCGGGCACAAAAATACCGACCGCGTTCGAAAGCGCGGCCGGGATGACGTCAGGCGAAATCGACCGCGCGGTCGCCCTGGGCGTCCTTGACCCGCGTCGGCAGGCCGATGCGGTTCAGGAGGCTGATGAAGGGCTTGGGGTCCAGATCCTCGACATTGGCCATGTGACCCACGTCCCATGTGCCTTTCGCGATCAGGATCGCGGCGGCGACCGGCGGCACGCCTGCGGTGTAGGAGATGCCCTGGCTGCCCACCTCGTTAAAGGCTTCCTTGTGATCGGCAACATTGTAGATGAAGACCTCGGCCGGTTTGCCGTCCTTGGTGCCCTTCACCAGATCACCGATGCAGGTCTTGCCGGTATAGCCCGGCGCGAGGCTCGCCGGGTCGGGCAGCACGGCCTTGACGACCTTCAGCGGCACGACCTCAAGCCCTTCGGCCGTGGTCACCGGCTGTTCCGACAGAAGCCCGATGGATTTCAGCACCGTGAAGACGTTGATGTAGTGATCGCCAAAGCCCATCCAGAAGCGCACATCTGCATGGGGATAGCGCGCGGCCAGCGAATGCACCTCATCATGGCCGGACATATAGGCCTTTTGCTTGCCGACCACGGGCAGGTCCCATTCGCGGCCGATCTCGAACATCTTGTTCTGACGCCACTCGCCGCCCTGCCAGGAATAGACCGTGCCGGTGAATTCGCGAAAATTGATCTCGGGATCGAAGTTGGTAGCAAAATACTTGCCGTGGCTGCCTGCGTTGATGTCGACGATGTCGATGCTTTCGATCGTGTCGAGATACTGATCCTCGGCCAGCCGTGCATAGGCGTTCACGACGCCGGGGTCGAAGCCGACGCCAAGGATCGCGGTCACGCCCGCTTTGGCACAGGCGTCCCGCTTTTTCCATTCGTAGTTGGCGTACCAGGGCGGGGTTTCGCAGATCTTGTCGGGTTCCTCATGGATCGCGGTGTCCATATAGGCCACGCCCGTCGCGATGCAGGCGTCGAGGACGGACATGTTGACGTAAGGCGTGCCGACGTTGATGACGATCTGGCTGGCGGTCTTGCGGATCAGATCGGCCACCGCGCCGGTGTCCTTGGCGTTCAGCTCATGCGCGTCGAAAGTACCCGCCACCTTCATCGCGCCCTTGGCATGGACGCCCGCGATGATGTCGTCGCATTTCGACTTCGTGCGGCTGGCGATATGCAGATCACCCAGCACGTCGTTATGTTGCGCGCATTTATGCGCCACGACCTGCGCGACACCGCCCGCCCCGATGATGAGCACGTTCTTTTTCACTTCGGCTGTCTCCTTTTCCCAGAGGCCAGTGGAAGGGGAGCGTGTAACACGCTCACGACAGGCTAGAGGCGTAGTCCTCATAGCCAAACTCGCGGACCAGACGGATGGAGCCGTCAAGGTCCCTGATGGCGATGGACGGCATGTTCACGCCGTTGAACCAGTTCTTCTTGACCATCGTGTAACCGGCGGCGTCCTGCACCGAAATGCGGTCGCCGACATTCAGCGGGCGTTCGAACCGCGCGTCGCCGAAGATGTCCCCGGCCAGGCAGGACTTGCCGCAGATCTGGTATTCGTGATCGCCCTCTTGCGGCAGCTTTGCCTTTTCGCGGTAGATCAGGAGGTCGAGCATATGCGCCTCGATCGAACTGTCCACGATGGCAAGGTCCTTGCCGTTGTTCAGAAGGTCCAGCACCGTCACCTCAAGCGTTGTCGAATTGGTGATCGCGGCCTCGCCCGGTTCCAGATAGACCTGCACGCCGAACTTTTCCGAAAACGCCTTCAGCCGCGCGGCGAGGTCATCCACGGGATAGCCCTCGCCGGTGAAATGGATGCCGCCGCCGAGGCTGACCCATTCCACCTTCTCCAGCAGCCGCGCGAATTCCGTCTCGATCCGGCCAAGCTGCTGGTCGAAAAGATCGAAGTCGCGGTTTTCGCAATTGTAGTGGATCATGAAGCCGGACACGCGGCCGATCACTTCGGCGATCTTCGCCGCGTCCCATTCGCCAAGGCGCGAAAAGGGCCGCGCCGGGTCGGCCAGATCGAAGCCGGAGGTCGAGAAACGCGGGTTCAGGCGCAGCCCGCGTTCGATATGCGCGGACTGGTTGCCGAAACGCTCAAGCTGACCGATGGAGTTGAAGATGATCTTGTCGGCGTAACCGACCGCCTCTTCGATCTCATGCCCGGCCCAGGCGACGGAATAGGCGTGGGTTTCCTTGCCGAACTTCTCCCGCCCCAGCCGCAACTCGTAAAGCGAGGAGGAGGTGGTGCCATCCATGTGATCGCGCATGAAATCGAAGGCGGACCAGGTGGCGAAGCATTTCAGCGCCAGCAGCGTCTTGGCGCCGGAGCCCGCGCGCAGCCGGTCGATAATCTCCATGTTGCGAAGAAGCTTCGCCCTGTCGATCAGATAGAAGGGTGTCTGAATCATCCAAGCGCCCCCCGGCCGGCAAATGAGGGGCCGATATAGGACCCCCTGCCCCGTCACGCAAGGCCCGCTCAGATCATGCGGATGGCATCCTTGTCGACCGACAGCATATAGCCGCGCCGGGCGATGTTCTTGACCAGAAGCTCCGCCACCATCTGATTGCCCAGCGCATCGCGCAGCCGCTTGATCCGCATGGCGCCCGATGCCTCATCGCAATCGGCGGCGTTCTTGCCGGAGATGACCGCCTCAAGCTCCGCGCCCGACATCACGTCATCATCCATCCGCGCCTCGGCCAGAACCGACAGCGTCTCGATCGCGGCGGGGGTCAGGGTAAAGGCCATGTCGTTCAGCACGACCGCATTCTCGGCCCGGCTGATCAGGAGCGAGGTCACCTGAATACCCTGCTTTCGGATCTCGTTCATGCGGCGGTTCAGGGTGACAATCATGACCAGAAAGACCAGCGCCGCGATCAGAAGCGCGGTGGCAAAGACCAGAAGCACGAAGATGATCGAACGATAGCTGGCCAGCACGGCGGAAAAGGCGGTGCCGGACTGCGCGAGGATCTCAAGCAGCTTGATCTGGTCACCGGTCGTCAGCGCGTCGTTCTCCACGAAGATGCGTTCGACACGGGCGTTGAAGGCGTTCGCATCGGGCAGGTTCAGGAACAGAAGCAGCGCCGCCAGCGCAAGGATGGCGACGATCGCGACGATGCCGATCACGACAACCCGGTTGCCGGTCTTCAGCGCGTCAATTGCCGTTGGAGCCTGATCCGCCACCACCGTTCCCCTGACCGTTCGATCCAACCCCAAGGATGGAGACAATGGACAACAGCGTCCAGCCTTCGCGTGCAAGCTTTGGCGCAAGCGCCGCCGCCGCCGCCTGTTTGGAGCTACAGGCCGCGTCAGGCAAGTCCGCCGTGGCGAATTCCAGCTTCAGCGGATTGTCGCGCTTGGCCTTGTATTCCACGCGGCACCCGGCCGCCGCTGGCAGGGCCGTCAGCGCGAGGGTCAGGGATATGAGAACGGTACGGATCATGGGCCGACCATCGGCAAACTTCCTGCGCTAATCAATAACAAACCGGCGATCTCCCGCCGTTATCGGGTAGCAGCCCGCGGTTATTGCCTGTCTTCGGGCAACGGGCCGACAGTCGGGACATGACGCCGGCCCTGCTGCCAGGACCGACCCGCCGGTCAGAAAAGGAACCACGCCATGACCAAGTTCAAACCCCGCCTCGTCGCCCTTATCTCCGCCGCCGCCATCGCGCTTGGCGCAACGACCCCCGCCTTCGCCCTGAATGAGAGGGAGCAGAACGCGCTGGCCCTGATCCTTGGCGCCGCCGCGATTGGCGCCATCATCAACGACGCGAACAAGGACAAGAACCGAAAGCGCGCGGCCGATGTCACACGCTATCAGGATCGCCGCTGGGATCACGACGGCCGCTGGGACCACAGGTATGACGACGACGACCGCGGTTTTCGCCGCCCCCGCGCCACGATCCCCGCGCAATGCACCTTCCCGATCCGGGGCGGCCACGGCCCGCGCACGGTGGTGTCCTCGCGCTGCATGAACCAGTTCGGCATCGCCCGCAAACTGCCGCGCGACTGCGCCTTCGACGTGCGGATCGGGCATAACCGCGAACGTGTCTATGGCGCTCAATGCCTGGAACAGAACGGCTTCCGCGTCGCCGGTCGCCGCTGAGGCACAAGGGTTTCGAGCAGTCGGCCGCGATCTCCCCAAACTCTGCGGCCGGTGTCGGGGCGGGTGGCGCCAAGACCACCTGCCCCGTTTTTTCTTGCGCCGCCCCGTCGTTCGCGCGACGAGGGGGCATGACGAACACACCCGATTTCGGTTTCGAAACCCGCGCGATGGCGGGCGGCGCGGCCCGTGTGGCGGGCGTCGATGAGGTCGGGCGCGGGCCGCTTTGCGGGCCCGTGGTCGCGGCCGCCGTCCGGCTGGACCCCGCCCGCATCCCCGAGGGGCTGAACGATTCCAAGAAGCTTGGCCCCGCGCGGCGCGCGGCGCTTTACGATCTCTTGATGGCAACCGCCGACGTGG
>DAIOXI010000025.1:7019-11787 GCA_036758045.1 Albidovulum sp. | reverse complement strand
TGCCGCTTCGGTCGTCGCGAAACTGTGGCGCGATCGCATCATGGTGGATTTGGCGCAACAGCACCCCGGCTATGGCTGGGAGCGTAACGCCGGTTATCCGACGAAAGACCATCTCGCGGCGCTCCGAAATCTCGGTCCGACCCCACATCATAGGCGTTCGTTCCGGCCCGTCCACAATATCTTGTGCCAAGAAAAATCTGTAAGTACTTGATTCAAAAAAGAATTTGACGGCGAATCGCCTCTGACTCATCTTGTGGACAACAAGAACGGCACAAATCGCCGGAATGAGGCAGAGATGACGAAGACCAGGACAGAGGGCGCCGCGGCGCTTCCGCTCAACACGATTCTCGACGGCGATTGCATCGAACGGATGCTGGCGCTGCCGGAGGAGAGCGTCGATCTGATCTTCGCCGACCCGCCCTATAACCTTCAGCTTCGCGGCGACCTGCACCGGCCCGACAATTCCAAGGTCGATGCCGTGGACGACCACTGGGACCAGTTCGCGTCCTTCGCGGCCTACGACGCCTTCACCCGCGACTGGCTCGCGGCGGCACGCAGGCTTCTCAAGCCGAACGGCGCGATATGGGTGATCGGCTCCTATCACAATGTCTTCCGCATGGGGGCGGAGTTGCAGAACCAGGGCTTCTGGATCCTCAACGACGTCGTGTGGCGAAAGTCGAACCCGATGCCGAATTTCCGCGGCAAGCGGCTGACCAACGCGCATGAAACGCTGATCTGGGCGTCGAAGTCCGAAAGCTCGCGATACACCTTCAACTATGAGGCGCTGAAGGCGCTGAACGAAGGCGTGCAGATGCGCTCGGACTGGGTGATTCCGCTGTGCACCGGGGGCGAGCGTCTGAAGGACGACGCGGGCGACAAGGACCACCCGCCGCAAAAGCCCGAGGCGCTCCTGCACCGCGTCCATCTGGGCACGACCAATCCGGGCGACGTCGTCCTTGACCCCTTCTTCGGGACCGGCACCACCGGCGCCGTGGCCAAGATGCTGGGCCGCGAATATATCGGGATCGAGCGCGAGGCCGCCTATCGCGAGGCCGCCGCCAGGCGCCTGTCGAAGATCCGCAAGTTCGACCGCGAGGCGCTTGAGACGACGACGTCGAAACGCGCCGAACCGCGTGTCCCCTTCGGCCAGATCGTCGAACGAGGGATGCTGCGCCCGGGGGAGGAACTATATTCGATCGGCAACCGCTACAAGGCCAAGGTTCGCGCCGACGGCACGCTGATCGGCAATGACGTCAAGGGCTCCATCCACCAGGTCGGCGCCCATCTGGAAGGCGCGCCGTCCTGCAACGGCTGGACCTACTGGCATTTCAAGCGTGACGGCAAGCTCGTTTCCATCGACATCCTGCGCCAGCAGGTCCGCGCCGAGATGGATGAAAGCCGCCCGCACTGACACGGTTTACCGCCGGTGCCTGTGGCGCCCGCCACGGCACGAACTTGACCCCGCCGGATTGCACCCCCGGCGGGGCTTTTTTTCCGGCCAAACGGGTACGCGGGTCGGGTTCCTTACAGGATCGGCGCAAACAGCCGTGCGAAAGGCGCGGTGTAGCGGATCAGCCGGTGCGGGATGTCGTTGAAGTCGGTCTCATACAGTTCTGACACCGCAAGATCGTCCTCGAACATCGTCGCGACCTCCTCCGCGAAACCCGGATCGAAGACCAATGCCGTCGCCTCGAAGTTCAGCCGGCAGGAGCGGTTGTCGAGGTTCACGGTCCCGACCGAGCCCATCCAGTCATCCACGACAAGCGTCTTGGAGTGCATGAACCCGTCGAGGTAGCGGTAGACCTTCACCCCGGCGGTGCGCACTTCGTCAAAATAGGAAAACGCGGCAAGCCAGACCAGCCAGTGATCGCGCTTGTCCGGAACCAGAAGGCGCACATCGACCCCGCGCAGGGCGGCAAGTTTCAGGGCGTTCACAATGTCCACGTCCGGCACGAAATAGGGCGTCGCGATCCAGAGCCGGGTTGAGGCCGCGGTGATGGCGTTGAGGAAATAGAGGCTGCCGGTTTCCACAGAATCCGAAGGGCCGGTCGAAACGATCAGGCAATCGCGCCCGCCCTCATGCCGCACAGGGCGCCAGTTCAGGTCCGGCGTCTCGCCCGTGGCCCAGTGCCAGTCCTCGGCGAAGGCAAGCTGAAGCTGGGCCACGGCGGGGCCGTCGATGCGCAAATGCGTGTCGCGCCAATGCCCGAACTTCCGCGACCGGCCCATATATTCGTCGCCGACATTCAGCCCGCCGATAAAGCCGGTATTGCCATCCACCACGACGATCTTGCGATGGTTGCGGAAGTTGATCTGGAAGCGGTTCCGGCTGCGCCTTTGGGCGTGGAAGTTGGAAATCTGCACCCCGGCGCCGCGCAGGTTGGCCAGATAGGCCGAGGGCAGCCCGACACTGCCGATCCCGTCATAGATCACCCGCACCTTCACCCCGCGCCGGGCGCAGTCGATGAGGTGGCGGGCAAGGTCGCGGCCAAGCTCGTCATCGCGAAGCGTGTAGAATTCGACCAGCACATAGGTTTCGGCGGCGTCGATGGCCGCAAATATCCCGCCAAAGGCGGCGGGGCCGTCGATCAGAAGCGTGGTCAGGTTGCCCGACAGGACCTTTTGCGTCGCCAGCGCCTCGAACGCGCGCACATCCTCTTGCCGGGGGCCAAGCCGGGCGAGGTCGGCAGGGGCGTTCCGGGTGATCTGCCGCGTCACCTGCGCGATGGACTCGCGCATGTCGCGGCGCATGGCGACATAGCCCGACAGCCGCTTGTGGCCCAGAAACAGGAAGACCGGCACCGCCAGATGCGGCGCGGCAAGCAGGAAGACCACCCAGCCGACGGCGCCTTGCGGCGTGCGCGCGTGGCGCATGGCGCGAAAGGCGAAGATCACCGCGACGATCTGAAACCCCGTGACGCCGAGAAGGACGAAGATGGTTTGCCAACTCATCGCTCAGGACCCGCGCGGCGCGGGGTTGGTTGCCTTGTCATAGGCGCCCCAGTCGGTGACGTCGGGGTAGAACTGCCGCCGCCATGCCCGCACACGCGGGTTCATCCGCCGCCGCCAGAGCGGCGGGATCATCGCAAGCGCGGTCATCGCCGGATAGCCCAGCGGCAGTTGCGGGGCCTCTTCGGCGGCGTAGGTCTGAAGCAGCGGGAAACGGCGGTCGGGTTTGTAGTGGTGATCGGAATGGCGTTGCAGGTTGATAAGCAGCCAGTTGGTCACCCTGTGATCGGCGTTCCAGGAATGGTGCGGGCGAACCGGCTCATACCTGCCGTCGCCCAGATAGCGGCGGGTCAGGCCGTAATGTTCGACGTAATTCACCAGTTCCAGATGCCAGACCGCGATCAGGGCCTGCCAGAGGAACAGCGCCAGCCCCTGCCAGCCACCGATCCCGAAGGCGAGCGCCAGCATGGCGAGTTGAAGCGCACCATAGCGCCAGAACGGGTTGGACGGATGCCCTGCACCACGCCCGGCCCGCGCCAGCAGCTGCTTTTCGGCCCGCCAGGCCGAGGCCGGCCCCTTGCTCAGCACCCGCCAGAACATCCGGTGGAAGCCCTCGTTATAGCGCGCGGTCACCGCGTCGCGCGGCGTGCCGACATAGCGGTGATGGACCAGAAGGTGTTCCGTCCGAAAATGGCTGTAAAGAACCATGGCCAGCAAAAGGTCGCCCAGCCAGCACTCCAGCCGGTCCTTCTGGTGCATGAGTTCGTGCGAATAGTTGATGCCGATGGCGCCGGTCATCATCCCCACGCCGAAGAACAGGACGATCCGTTCCCAAAGGACCAGATCGGCGCCATGCGTGACAAACCAGATCAGGCCAAAGACCGTCGCGAACTGGATCGGGAACCAGATCAGCGTGATGAAGCGATACCAGAAAAGACTGCCCTCGGGCGTCTCGGGATCGGGGTTGTCGCGGTTCAGGCCAAGAAGCCTGTCCAGCGCCGTGGTCACAAGTTCCGCGTAGACCGGCAGCAGGAACAGGGTCCAGCCGCCCCGGATCGCGCCGACCCAGGCCAGCGGAACGAAGACAAGCGACAGCCAGAAGGGCAGCGCTGAGGTGAGACGGGGCGAAAGGGGCGCGCGGGGCATGAGGCACTCCGGGGGGTTGCTGGCGCCAGACTAGCCGCCCGCCGGGCCTGCCTCAATCACCCTAACGCGACAATGATGCGGCATCATGGACCTTGCGCATGACGGTCGGCAGGCTGGCGGGGCGGAACGCCGCCCGCGCGACGAAACTGCCGCGTTCCGGTGCCGTACCTCCCGCGACCGTCGCCGTCATCACCCTCAGGGTCAGGTGGAAATGGGTGAAGGTATGGCGGACCGTCCGCGCGGCTTCCTGCCAGTCGGCGCGCATCGGGGGCGCAGGCTCGGGCGATGTTTCCGCCCAATTGGTGCCGGGCCAGCCCAGCATCCCGCCCAGAAGCCCCTTGTCCGGCCGCCGTTCCAGCAGCACCGCGCCGTCGTCGCGGGTGGCGACATAGGCGATGCCCTGGCGTTCCGGCTTCACCGCCTTCGCGGATTTGCGCGGCAGCGCGGCCGCGATGCCCCCGGCCCGCGCGCGGCAAAGGTCCATCAGCGGGCAAATGCCGCAAGCCGGATTGCGGGGCATGCAGATCGTGGCGCCAAGGTCCATCATCGCCTGCGCGAAATCGCCCGGCCGTTCGGCTGGAGTCAGGCGCGCGGCCTGTTCGGCAAGCTTCGGCTTGGCGCCCGGCAGCGGGTCTTCGACGGCGAACAGGCGCGCAACCACCCGCTCGACATT
>DAIOXI010000025.1:3833-6995 GCA_036758045.1 Albidovulum sp. | reverse complement strand
CAGGGTGCGCAATGTCGTGCTGTCACCGGGAAAGACGCCGCCATGGTCGGCCACGACCGCGCGGGCGCATTTCAGAAGGTTGCGCGCACGGGCGTAATAGCCAAGCCCCGCCCATTCCGCCATGACCGCGCCATCCTCAGCCGCCGCCAGTTCTCCGACGGTCGGCCAGCGCGCGGTGAACCGGCGGAAATAGTCGCGCACGGCGGCCACCGTGGTCTGCTGCAACATTACCTCGGACAGCCAGACCCGGTAGGGATCGGGGCGCTGGCCCGCCCGGCGATCCTCGGGCCCCACACGCCAGGGCATTACGCGGGCATGGGCGTCGTACCAGTCAAGCAGCGGGCGGCTGACATCTGCGTCACACAAACTTTATTCCTCCCCCACGCAACCCGATGGGCAATCCGCCCGTCAGCCACTAACATAGAATGCAGGAGATGAAAGGACAGGCATGGCGAATAAGCCGGAGCAGTTTCGCAGGCACGCGCGCGGGTTCGAATCGGCCGCCGGGCTGTTGAAGCAGCGCATCCGCGCGGCCGGGGAAACGCGCGGTTTCGCCGTCTCGCGCCTTCTGACCCATTGGCCCGAGGTGGTGGGCGCGGACATCGCCGCAATGGCCCTGCCGGTGAAGATCGGCTATGGACGCGAAGAGTTTGGCGCAACCCTGACACTCTTGACTACTGGCGCCTATGCCCCACTCCTTCAGATGCAGCTACCGAAAATCCGCGAGAAGGTGAACGCCTGTTACGGCTATAACGCGATCGCCAGGGTCGTGGTGACACAGACCGCGCCGACCGGCTTTGCCGAAGGCCAGGTCGCCTTCACCCCGGCCCCGAAACCCGCGCCTGCCCCCACCGATCCCGTCACCCGCGCCAAGGCGCATGCGGTGTCGGACGGGGTGCGCGACGAAACGTTGCGCGCAGCGCTTGAAGCTTTGGGCGAAAGAGTCTTATCTCGCCCCGACAAACGAAAGGCTGATCCATGAAACCGACCTATCTTCTTGCCGGCGCCGTGGCGCTTGTCGCCCTTGGCGGGGTTTGGGGGATGTCCCGCAGCGTGGCGGACCCGATCACCCTGATCGCCAGCCCGGCCATGGCACAGGAGGCCAGCACCAGTTCCGAGGCCGCACGGGTGCCGGACATGGTGCTGGGCCAGGAGGACGCACCGGTCACGATCGTGGAATATGCCTCATTCACCTGCCCGCATTGCGCGAACTTCCATGACGAGGTCTTCGCGAAGCTGAAATCCGACTATATCGACACCGGCAAGGTGAAGTTCGTCTATCGTGAGGTCTATTTCGATCGCGCGGGATGGCGGGACCGAGAAATACTTCAAGATCTCCGACATCCTTTACGAAACCCAAGGCGACTGGATCTCGGCGGGCGACGACAAGGGGATCATCGACAACCTGCGCAAGATCGGCCTGAAGGCCGGGATCGACAAGGACAAGATCGAGGCGACGATCGCCGCGTTCGACACCTGCACCGCCGATATCAAGGCCTGCATGGAAACCGACAACATCGCCGGGGCGATGGTTGCAACCTATCAGGCGAACGCGACCGCGGACAACATCAAGGGGACGCCCACGATCCTCATCAACGGTGAGACGCATTCTGGCGAGATGAGCTTTGACGAGTTGTCCAAGATCATCGACGCAAAGCTGGGCAACTAAGGCATGACCCCCCTTGCCGGTGTGAAGGTCGTCGAACTGGCACGCATCCTGGCCGGCCCCTGGGCCGGTCAGACGCTGGCCGATCTCGGCGCAGAAGTGATCAAGGTCGAGGCGCCCGAGGGCGATGATACCCGCCGCTGGGGTCCGCCCTTCGTGGACCGTGACGGCGACCGCGCGGCGGCCTATTTCCATGCCACGAACCGGGGCAAGAAATCCGTCACCGCCGATTTCCGCAAGCCCGAGGATCAGGATTTCGTCCGCGACCTGATCCGCGACGCGGATATCCTGATCGAGAATTTCAAGCTGGGCGGGCTGGCGAAATACGGGTTGGACTATGCCAGCCTGGCCGCGATCAACCCGCGCCTGATCTATTGTTCCATCACAGGCTTCGGTCAGGACGGGCCTTATGCCCATCGCGCCGGGTATGACTATATCATCCAGGGCATGTCGGGCCTGATGAGCGTGACGGGCGAGCCCGACGGCCAGCCGCAGAAGGTGGGCGTCGCGGTCACTGACATCTTCACCGGCGTCTACGCGACAACCGCGATCCTCGCCGCGTTGCATCAACGGGCCGCGACCGGCAAGGGGCAACATATCGACATGGCGCTTCTTGATGTGGCCACGGCGATCATGGCCAATCAGGCGATGAACTACCTCGCCTCTGGCAACGCGCCGATGCGGATGGGAAATGCACACCCCAATATCGTGCCCTATTCCGTCTTCGACTGCGCCGATGGATGGATCATCATCGCGACCGGCAATGACGGGCAATACCGCAGGCTTTGCGCCGTCCTCGGCCTCGACGCGTTGGCCGAGGCGCCGGAGTATCTGACAAACGCCGACCGCATCACCGACCGCGCCGCGCTGACGGATGCGATCAGCGAACGGACGCGGCAGTGGAACAAGGCCGACCTGCTGTCGGCCTGCGAAAAGCAGGGCGTGCCTGCCGGGCCGATCAACGACATGGCGGAGGTCTTCGCCGATCCGCAGATCATGGCGCGGGGGATGCAGATCACCTGCGGCGGCGTGCCGGGTGTCCGGTCGCCGATGACCTTCTCGGGCGCGGAACTGGCAACGGGCGCGCCGTCACCGAAGCTGGGGGAGCATGACGCGGAGATCCGTGCGCGGCTGGGCAAGGGTTAGGGGCAAGCGGGCAATTCAGGATGGCTGGCGGTGAGCCCCTGCCCGGAACCAGGGCGCGTCCCGCGCCGCCGGGCATGGGTATGGTCCGCAAAGATGACCTGCCCGATCAAAGGCCAAGCGACGCAAGCCGCCCGTCAACCGGCGCCCAATAGTCAAGCTCCAGACGCACTGGAACCGTCAGGCCATGGGCGCGCATCGTGTCGGGCAACCGCACGGCATCCTTTTCGGTGGTGACAAGCTGCGCCCCAAGGGCGGCGGCTTCGCTTTCGATCCGGCGCAGCAGTGCCGTCGTCAGCGGCTGGTGATCGTCCAGCGGGACCGAGCGCAGCACTTCGGCCCCCAGATCGCGG
>DAIOXI010000025.1:389-3823 GCA_036758045.1 Albidovulum sp. | reverse complement strand
CGATCCCGGCGAAGGCCAGAACGCGCAGGCCCTGCCAGTCCATCCCGGTCGGCAGCGGCGCCAGCGCGCCGGTCAGCCTTGGCACCGTGACGGTTGCCCCCCAGACCTCGCCGAACCTCGCCTGCGCGGCGGCGTCGCCGATGGTCAGGCAGAAATCGGCGCGCGCGAGCCCGACCGCGACAGGTTCGCGCAGCGGACCGGCGGGCAGGCAGAGGCCGTTGCCAAAGCCCTTCCCGGCTTCCGCGACGATAATCGACAGGTCCTTGGCCAGGGCCGGGTTCTGAAACCCGTCATCCATCAGGATCGCCCGCGCCCCGGCAGCGACCGCCGCGCGCGCCCCGGCGGCACGGTCGCGCGCGATCCATGTCGGCGTGAACCCGGCCAGCAAAAGCCGCTCATCCCCGCAATCGGTCGCGCTGTGCGTGCGTTCATCGACCCGCACCGGCCCTTGCAGCGCACCGCCATGGCCCCGGCTGACGACATGGGCGGTGACACCCCGCGCGGCCAGGCGCTGAGCCAGGGCAATGACGGTCGGCGTCTTGCCGGTGCCGCCCGCGTTCAGGTTGCCGACGCAGATCACCGGCACGCCGGGATGGAACGGCCTGCCCCCGGCCAGACGGCGCGCGGTTCCGGCGGCATACAGACGGCCAAGCGGCGCCAGCAGCCTAGCGGCAAGGCCGGGATGGTCGGACGGGTTGTCCCAGAACTTCGGCGGTCGCATCACGCCCCTGCATCTGTGATCGACGGCGCCCGGTCAAGACAGGACAGGATGATGCGCGCGACCCGCTCCGTCACCTCTGCCCCGCCAGAGGACGCGACCCAGGCGTTATGCGCCAGAAGGGCGGCCTTGTCCGGGGCGATCAGGTCCGCCACCGCCGCGCTCAGCCCCGCGCCATCGGCGACACGCCGCGCCGCCCCGGCCTCGGCCAGACGGGCATAGGCCTCGGGATAGGGGCCGGGTTCGGGGCCGTGCAGGATGGCCGAGCCCAGGGCCGCCGGTTCATAGGGGTTACGCCCGCCGCCGCCGGGCAGGAGCGTTCCACCCATGAAGCAGACCGGCGCAAGGCGATACCAAAGGCCCATGTCGGCCTCACCATCGGTCACAAGGACCTGCACCTCGTCATCGGGCGCCTCATCCTCGGCCCAGCGCGCGACGCCCCAGCCTTCGGCCTGACAGCGCGCGGCCAGCACCCCGGCGCGCTGCGCGTCGGCAGGTGACAGGATCAGCAGCATCCGGTGCGCAAGGCGCAGCGCATGGGCATGGGCGGCCAGCACCGCCGCCTCTTCCGCCTCGGGGCAGGCGGCGGCCAGCCAGACCGGGCGCGCGCGCAATATCTCGGCCAGTTCGGCGCGCTCCACCTCATTGCAGGTCAGCGGGTCGCTGCTTTCCTCGATCCGCCCGGCGACCTCGACCTGCGCACCGGCGCCGATGATCTTGTGCAACCGCCGCGCGCTGTCGCCGTCCTGCGCCAGAATGCGGGTGAACCGCGAGAGGAGAGAGGCAACCATGCCGCGACGAAAGAAGCCCGACCAGTCGCTTTGCGCCGGCACGCGGGCATCGGCGAGGATCGCGGGAATGCCCCGGTCATGCAGCGCGACGATACTCATCGGCGGAAGCGTGGACCCGGTCAGAAGGAAAAGATCGGGCCGCCAATGGTCAAGGAAGCCCTGCACATCCGCCTTTTGATCGGCGGGGGGCGCATCGGTCAGCACCGTTTCGGGGAAGGCGTCGGGGTCCAGCGGACCCGCCGACGTCACCAGGATCGACAGGTCGGGACGGTCGCGCGCGATCCGGTCAAGAAGCTGGCCCAGCCTGCGGGCCGAGGCACTGCCCCCCGCATGCGCCCAGACCAGCGCCCCACCGGGCCGCGACGGGCGCAGGGCCGCCGGGGCGCCGTCACCGCGCCCGGCAGTCCGCAGGTAAAGCGAAAGGGCAAGGGACCGCTTCATTCCCGCAGGGGATCACCCGCCAAGTTCTTCGGTCGGCCCGCTTTCCGCCTTCTCATCCCGCAGGCGGTGGATATGGGCGATGAAATAACGGGTATGGGCGTCATCGACGGTGCGCTGCGCCTCGGCCTTCCAGGCGTTATAGGCGCTGGCATAGTCGGGAAAGACGCCGACGACATGGATCTTGGACGGGTCCTTGAAAACCGTCTTGGTCGGCGTGACAAGCTCGCCTCCGAAGACAAGGTGCAGGCGCTGGGTCATCGTTCCCTCCGGGCTTAGCCTGTTGCGGGCGCCACCCTATGCCAAGGCGTGCCGCGTCTCAAGGCACCGCGCGGGGTGGTGGCGGGTTAAATACGGAAACTACAAGGTTTTTCGAAGCGTCGGCGGCTGGCTTCCCGGCGTGGCAAGGCTGCCTTGCAGCACCTGCCACAGCGCCCCGCCCGCCGCGATCACCCCGTCGGCGCGCGGATCGGGGCGGTTGAAGCGCAGGCCCGCGCCGCTGCGGTCGGTCACCGTGGCCCCGGCGCGGCGCGCGATCAGGTCGCCCGCCGCGATATCCCATTCCCAGCTTGGCCGCAGCGTCAGCGCCGCGTCGAACCGCCCTTCGGCCACAAGGCACAGCCGCCAGGCGAATGAGGCGCGGAACACCCGCCGGACCGGGGGTGGCGTGCGGCCCGCCCAATGTTCCGGCGCCAGCGTCGCGGCCGAGGTGAGGACCGTGGCCCCCCCGGCATGGTCGGGCTGGGCGGCGGCGATGGGCTTGCCGTTCAGCGTGGCCGGGCCATCCTCGGTCGCGGCATAAAGCGCGTCGCGTTCGGGCAGGTAGACGACGGCAGCGATCACCCGCCCGCGCTCGGCAACGGCAAGGGCATGGGCGAAACTGGTATCGCCCTCGATGAAGGCGCGGGTGCCGTCGATGGGATCGACGATGAAGCAGCGGTCGTGGCCAAGGCGCGCGGGGTCGTCCGGGGTTTCCTCGGACAGCCAGCCGTAATCGGGCCGGGCGGCGCGCAGGTCTTCCTTCAGCATCCGGTCGACGGCGAGGTCTGCGGCGGTCACCGGACCGGCGCCACCCGGCTTGTCCCAGGTCTCGGGGCTCTGGCGCCAGAAGCCATGCGCGATCCGCCCCGCCGCGCGCGCGGCGTCGATCAGAAGGGCGAGGTCACGCTCCGGCAAGCGTCAGACCTTCGACCAGCAGGCTTGGCACCACATGGCTGAGATAGGGCCTTGCGTCATTCGCGGGCGTGATCCGCATCAGCATCTCACGCAGGTTGCCCGCCACGGTGCATTCGTTGACGGGATAGGCGATCTCCCCCCCCTCGACCCAGAAGCCCGACGCACCGCGCGAATAATCCCCGGTCGTGGGGTTGATGGAAGAGCCGATCATCGAGGTGACAAGAAGCCCGGTCCCCATCTGCCCAAGCAGGTCCTTGCGCGTCAGCACCCCCTGGCTGAGCGAGATGTTGGAATTCGACGGCGAGGGTGGC
>DAIOXI010000025.1:0-344 GCA_036758045.1 Albidovulum sp. | reverse complement strand
ATACATCCAGCCGATGCGCGCGCCGCCGAGGCCGTGGAGGTCATGCCAAGCTTGCGCGCCGTGCCAAGGTCAAGCGTCCAGCCGGTCAGGATGCCGTCCTCGACGATGGCGCGGGGCGCGGCGGGCAGCCCTTCGGCGTCGAAGGGGCGTGATCCGGAAATGCGCGGGCGGCGCGGATCGTCGATCACAGACAGGCCCTTTGGCAAGACCTGCTCCCCCAGCTTGTCGCGCAGCCACGAGGCGCCGCGCGCCACCGAAAGACCGTTTGCGGCGCCCAGAAGCTGCCCGATCAGCCCGGCGGCGACGCGTTCGTCGAACAGGACCGGATAGGCGCCTGTCTTCGG
>DAIOXI010000024.1:21093-21899 GCA_036758045.1 Albidovulum sp. | reverse complement strand
GTGGCGAATTTCGCGGCCGATTACGCGGCCCTGGACGCGGCGGATGCGGCGCGGCCGGTGCGGGACGCGGGCGCAGTCGTGGCGGAGTTGAGCGGCGATCTGGCGCCCGTCGCGGCGCGCGCCAAGGCGCTGGCCGCAGAGGGATCGGCCGACATCGCCGATCTCGCCGGACGGCTTACGGCACTGTTGGGGGAGGGGGCCCATGGCTGACCCTTCCTTCCCGTCCCTGCGGCTGCGGATTGCGCTGTGGGCCTATCGCGCGCTTTGGTGGATCGGGCTGCCCTTCGTGCTTCTCTACCTGCGCAAGCGCGGCCGCAAGGATGCCGACTACACCTGCCACCTGTCCGAACGCTTCGGCCGCTACACGCCGATGGCGGGCGATCCTCCGGTCTGGGTCCATGCCGTGTCGCTGGGCGAGGTGCGCTCGGCCGCGCCGCTGGTGCGGGCGTTCCTTGAGGGCGGCGCGCATGTCGTCCTGACTCACTTCACCCCTGCCGGACGGCGCGAGACGGAGAAGGTCTTCGCGCCGGAAATCGCCGCCGGGACCGTCCGCGCCGTCTGGGTGCCATTCGAATTCGGCTTCGCCTGGCGGGGGTTCTTCCGCGCCTTCCGCCCGCTCTTCGGCCTGGTAATGGAAATCGAGATCTGGCCCGCGATGATCATGGAATGCCGCAAGGCGGGCGTGCCGCTTTTCATGTGCAACGCGCAGTATCCGTCGAAATCCTACGCGCGGGACCGGCAGGGCCTTGGCCTTCGGGCCGAGGTGATGCGGGGTTTCGCCGGGGCGCTGGTGAAATCGAACCGTC
>DAIOXI010000024.1:19655-21083 GCA_036758045.1 Albidovulum sp. | reverse complement strand
GACGCGCTTTGATCAGCCGATCCCGCCCGCGCTGCTGGCCGCCGCCCCCCCCGCCCGCGCGGCCCTTGCCGCCGACAGGCCGGTGGTGACGCTGGCCAGCGTCGTCGAGGGGGAGGATGAGCTTTACCTTGACGCCATGGAACGCAGCCTTGCGGCCCATGACGCCGCCGGTCTGCCGCGCCCGGTCTTCGTCTATGTCCCCCGCGCGCCGGAACGATTCGATACGGTCGCGGGGCTGCTGAGGGCGCGCAGGCTGTCCTTCGCGCGGCGCAGCGCGATGTTCGGCACCGATCTGTCCGTGATGCAGGCGGTGCCCGCCGACATCCTTCTGGGCGACAGCATGGGAGAGATGTATTTCTACCTCGCGCTGGCGCACCGGGTGATCGTCGGCGGCGGCTTCACCCCCCACGGCGCGCATAACATCATCGAGCCGCTGGCGGTGAAGAAACCCGTCATCGTCGGGCCGGACATCCATACCATCGAATATCCGGCGGTCGAGGCGATCGCCGCCGGTGTCTGCCTGCATGTACAGACCCCCGCGGAATTGGACGCGGCCCTTGCTCCCGACGCGGGATTCGCGCCGACCGATGCGCAGATCGCCTCCTTCTTCGCGGCGCATGCCGGGGCGACGGAACGAACGCTGGCGGCGATTCCGAAGCTTCTGGCGGCTACCAGCCGCTGAACCCGCCGTCGACATTCACAAGCTGGCCGGTCATGTAGCCCGCTTCCCTGGAACAAAGGAACAGCATCACATCCGCGATCTCATCGGGCTGCGCCATGCGGCCGGCCATAATCAACTCTCCCACCCGGCGCTGGAATTCGTCCGAATGGCCGTTGAAGACGGCCCCCGGCGCGATGGTGTTGACCGTCGCCTGCCGCTTCGCCCAATACCCGGCGAGCCATAGCGTCAGCCCGTGAATGCCCGCCTTGGTGGTCGAATAGGCGGAAAAGCTCTTGAACGGCATGCCTTCGTAGATCTGGTGATGGGGCCCGTTCAGCGCATACATCGACGCGACGTTGATCAGCGCCGCCGGGTAGCGCCCGACGATGTCTCGGTCCATCTGGCGGGCGATCATGAAAGCGCCGGTCAGGTTTGTGCGCAGCGTCTTTTCCCAGTCGGCGACCGAGGTATTGGCGAAATCGGGAAAACTCTTGCCCGCGCCCATCAAAAGCTCACCCGTGATGGCGGCATTGTTCAGGACCACGTTCGGTTCCCACCCGTCGGCCATGATGCGCTTGAAGATGCCCTCTACCTGCGCCTCATCCCCGACGTCGAGGTCGTAGAAACGAAAGTTCCCGTTGCCCTCATGTGCGGCCTTCAGAGCGTCCGCCCGATGCCCCGGCAGGTCCGAGGACACGACCCGCGCGCCTGCCGCGAGCATCCGGCGCACATAGGTGGACCCCAGCACGCCGCCCGAGCCGGTGATG
>DAIOXI010000024.1:18025-19645 GCA_036758045.1 Albidovulum sp. | reverse complement strand
TTCAATTGCTCAGACATGGGCCTGACCTTTCAGCTTTTCGGACATGAGGAATTCCACCAGACGGAAGTCGAACTCGCTGTCGATATCGACGCAGCGTTCGGGCTCCATCAGGTAGGGGATGACGCGGCCTTCATAAAGACCCTTGGCGCGGCGCAGGTAGTCGGGCGCCACGACATAGGTCGATGCCGCATGTTCATAGACCACCGGCGCCTGCTGCCGCGCGACGACGCCGCCGGGCAGGGGTTTGGAGACATGAAGCGCGCCGGTTTCATCCGGCTCCACCAGATTGAAATAGGGGTTCTTGCGCGCCTCGCAGCAGGACATGACCATGTCGGGGCGCTGATCGCGGAAAAGCGCCAGCGCCCTGGTGATGTCTTCCGGGTCGCGCAGCGGCGATGTCGCGTCGAGGTCGAGGAAGGCCCCGGCCTTGCCCGCCAGCGCCTCGGCCGCCCCCAGCGCGTGCTGCCAGACGCCCCATTTCCCGGCGCTGTCGGTCGCCAGATGGGCCGGGCGCAACCCGATGTCGAGACAGCCGCGCCGGATGGCATGGGCCAGGATTTCCTCGCTGTCGGTGGAAACGACGACGGTATCGACCTCAGCGTGGTCCAGAAGCTGATCGAGCGACCAGTCGATCAGCGGGCGGCCACAGAGCGGGCGGAAGTTCTTGCCCGGAACGCCCTTCGATCCCTTGCGCACACCGATATGGCCGATGATCATCAGTAATCCCCCGCGATGGTGCCGGTGAAATGCCGGGCCTCATAGGCTTCCACGATCCTGCGGGCCGACGGCAAGGCCAGATCGAAACGCGGCAGGTGTTCGACCTCCGAAACGCTTTCCCCGGCGATCAGCGCAAGGAAATCGGCCATCGCCGCCAGAAACATCGCATTGCGTTCGAAGGGGAGGGAGAGCTGTTCCCAGGCGCCATGCGTCGCGATCAGGTAGTTTTCGGCATGCAGGTCGAATTCCACCGTATGCGTTGTGCCGCGCAGGTTCAGCCGGCGCAGGAAGGCGGGGGAGAGATAGTCCATCGACACGGTCGCGGCGGCATTGCCCCCGGAAAGTGCGATCTCATCGGAAAAATCGACGCCGGGGTAGCGGTCATGCCCAAGGCTCGTCACGCTGTCGGGCGCAAGGGCCGGGAACAGCGTGACGGCCATGTCAAGCTCATGACACAGGTCCAGAAGAACACCGCCGCCACCCGACCGCGCCGCATAGCTGTCGGCGAAGCTCCAGTTCTCGCGCCATTGCCGCACGTCGTGTCCGATCTCGAACCGCGCACGGTAGATGTCGGACAGGTCCATCCGGGCGAGGTGGCGGAAGGCCGGGTGATAGCGCATCATGTAGCCGATCATCGACCGTTCGCCGACCGGGGCGGCGGCGGCCTCGATCGCGGCCAGTTCGGCACGGTCATGGCAGAGCGGCTTTTCGACGTAGAAGGGCAGGCCGCGCGCCGCGGCGAGTTCGATCAGAGGGCGGCGGATCTGTGTGGCGGTCGCGATGACGATCCCGTCGCAACCCTCAAGCTGGCCGCCGTCGGGTTGGAACTCCCGATAGGGGATCAGGACCGCCTTCGCCCCCAGCGTCTCCAGATTGCCGTGGTGGCGGCGCCCGATCGACCCC
>DAIOXI010000024.1:17325-18015 GCA_036758045.1 Albidovulum sp. | reverse complement strand
ATGCCGTCGCTCGGCCGCGGGCGCGCGCCGCCCAAATGCGGCCGGGTTTCACGTACCGATTGTGTTCGGCCTGTGTCGTTGTGGGCGGTTTTGCGGGAATCGACGCGCTTTGTCCCCATTGTTGCGGCAAGACGGAACAATAACCCCCTCAACCGCCGCGATAAATCCCGTGTATTTCCGCGTCCGCGCCACGTTTTCGCCACCCCGTATCGGCATCTTTGAGCCAACGACAACGATCACCACGGGACGGAAGACATGAAACTCGCAGAAAAGATCATCAGCCAGTTCTCTCGCGCCAAGTCGGACAAGCCCGACGCCTTCGAGCAGCGCCTGTCCAACCTTGGCAAGGAAGCGCTGCGCCGCAAGCGCATGGCTGCCCCCTCCCTCTTCGTGCGTCACGCGCAGGCCGTCTGAGGCCGCGCAGGCCTCAGAAGTTGACGGTGACGCCGGGCAGGTGAAGCTCCTTCACCAGGTCCCGGACCTCCTGACGCGCGGCGACGTTCGAGATGTTGAGGTTTTCGACCCCGACATCCTTCAGGTCCAGAAGCGTCAGCCCGCGGGGGAACAGTTCGCGGAAGATCACCCGCTCTGAAAAACCGGGCGCGACGCGGAACCCGATCCGCTTCGAAAGCTGCTCAAGCGCCGCGCCGACCTTCCGCTTGTTGTGCATCTGCTGCGCGCCAAGGCGGT
>DAIOXI010000024.1:14851-17315 GCA_036758045.1 Albidovulum sp. | reverse complement strand
GATCCAGTCGATGGGCTTCAGCCCGGCCCGCGCGCGCAACTGCCGCGCATGCCAGACCATTTCCGAATAGATCGACGGGCCGATGACGCGGCTGGTATCGGGATCGACCCGCGCCAGCAGGTCGAAGTCGATGAAACTGTCATTCAGCGGCGTGATAAGCGTATCGGCCAGCGAATGCGCCACCTGGCTTAGCCGTGTGTGCGAGCCAGGGCAGTCGATGAGAATGAAATCCGCCTCATGCTCAAGCGTGGCGACGGCGGCCGACAGGCGATGGTCAAAGGCGTTTTCGCCCTCGGCCAGCGTGGACTGGTCCACCTCCGGCAGGTCGCGGTAATCGACCAGCGGCAGGTCGATGCCTTCCTTGCGGATGAAGGCGCGGCGATTCTCCACATAGCGCCCGAAACTGCGCTGGCGCAGGTCGAGGTCCAGCGCGCCGACCTTGTGGCCCATGCGCGCAAGGGCCGTCGCCACATGCATGCAGGTGGTGGATTTCCCCGAACCGCCCTTTTCGTTCCCCACGACGATGATATGTGCCACGCGACTGTCCCCGACTTTTTCCGGCCCGCCGGAATCAAACGGCGCGCTGTTTCCAGCGCGCCCCTACTATATGTTGTGCGCTTCGACTTGCAAAGCGCGACAGGCTCAGAATCCGAGGCCCGCGTACTTGTTCTTGAACTTCGACACGCGACCGCCGGTATCCATCAGCTTGGCGTTCCCGCCGGTCCAGGCCGGATGCGCCAGCGGGTCGATGTCGAGCGACATGGTGTCGCCTTCCTTGCCCCAGGTCGAACGGGTCTGATAGACCGTCCCGTCGGTCATCTTGACCGAGATCGTGTGGTATTCGGGATGGATGTCTTTTTTCATGGCCCGGCTCCTCACACGGCTTTTTCTTTGTAGTTGGTGACTTCGGCGATGCGGGCGGATTTGCCGCGGCGGTCGCGCAGGTAGTAGAGCTTGGCGCGGCGCACACGGCCGCGGCGCACGACCTCGATCGAGTCGATGTTGGTCGCGTAAAGCGGGAAGACGCGTTCCACGCCCTCACCGAAGGAAATCTTGCGGACGGTGAACGAGGCCGCGATGCCGCCGCCCTTGCGGGAAATGCAGACGCCTTCGTACATCTGGACGCGCGAGCGCGTGCCTTCCGTCACCTTGTAGCCGACACGCACGGTGTCGCCCGCCTTGAAGTCCGGGATGGACTTGCCGAGCGCGGCGATCTGCTCGGCCTCCAGCTCTGCGATCAGGTTCATCGCGTGATCCTTTCCAATTGCTCGCGGTGGTCCCGCGATGGTGTTCGCGCCTCAGAGCTCCGTGTCTTCATCGGGTCCGCATCCGCGCCCGCCGGAGGTCAGGTCATCGTTCCTTGTTCCTGCCGCCTTGAGGCCGCGCGAGGCCGAAGAAGACGCGCGCATGGGCCAACAGACGACAGCCCGGCCGACTCAAGAGAGCCCCGGACGGGCGGGGTATAGGGGCAAGGGTCAAGGCGATCAAGCGATTTCCGAATCCGGGCGCGGGCTCGTGGCCAATTTCAGTCGGCCATTGCGGCGGCGAAGTTTTCGCGCGCCATTGAACCCGGCTTTTCGTCCTCCAGCCGTTGAACGATCCGCTGCCGATAAGAGCCCGGAGCGGTGGCGACATTATCAAGGGCGCGGCGGAAATCGGAAATCGCCTCCTGTGCACGCCCAAGTTCACTCAAGGCGATGCCACGTTCGACGTAGATAATGGACCGCTTCGCTGCTTCGTGCGGCAGAACTGATCCAACGGTGAGCGAGATGTTGCAGTATCTCAGCTTACGTTCGCCGTGATAGATTTCCTTGCGGCAAGCACTCGCGCTCAGCCCGGTCGTGAGCCCTGCAACAAAAAGGAACGCGAACGCCGAGTACAGGAGGGTTTCGGGGATGTTGTCGCGAATTCTCATTCTCAGCACTTTCACATGTATTCAAAGAGATGACCACAAGGTCGCCCCGGTTGGCACATGTGATCGGGCAGTCGTCTAGTGATCCGAAGATGAAGGTTCTCTCCACAAATCCGGCCGCCTCTCCTTCGTCAGCCTTTCCGCCTCGGCCCGCCGCCATTTCGCGATCTCGCCGTGGTGGCCGGACATCAGGACGGGCGGAATCTCTCGTCCCTCCCAGACCGCAGGCCGCGTGTATTGCGGATGCTCCAGAAGGCCGTGGGAATGGCTTTCTTCCTCGGTGGAGGAGGCATTGCCAAGGACGCCGGGCAAAAGCCGCACGACCGCGTCGATCATCGCCTGTGCGGCGATCTCGCCGCCGGTGAGGACGAAGTCGCCAAGGCTGACTTCCTCGACCGCGTGGTGATCGAGCACGCGCTGGTCGACACCCTCGAACCTTCCGCAAAGCATCGTGATGCCCGCGGCCGCGGCCCAGCGGCGGGGGGGGGCCGGAAAGAAAAAGGGCCACCGCCGGGGGAGGGAGAAGAACCGCCCCCCCGCGCCGGGCGGGGG
>DAIOXI010000024.1:3602-14841 GCA_036758045.1 Albidovulum sp. | reverse complement strand
GCGGTCGCCTGATCGAAAGGGCGCCCGCGCGGGGAAAGGTAGACGACCGGCCAGGCGGCGCGGTGCGCGGGCGTGCCGATGGCGGCCTGATTGAGGGCTGCGGCCACGACATCGGCGCGCAGCACCATGCCCGCGCCGCCACCGGCAGGCGTGTCATCGACGTTGCGATGCTTGCCGATGCCGAAGGGCCGCAGGTCGATGGTTTCCAGCGACCAGAGCCCCTGGTCCAGCGCCTTGCCGGTGAGCGAGAGACCGAGTGTGCCGGGAAAGGCCTCGGGGAAAAGCGTTATGATCCGTGCAGCCCATGCCCCTGCAACCCTCTGCGGTGCCATCAGGTCACGCGGCTGGGCCGAGACGGAAACCCGCAAGCGTCCGTGGGACTTGGGTTTTCCCTCCCCGCTCACGCCTCGGACTCCTCCGGCGGGTCGGCGACGATGCGGCCTGCGGTCAGGTCCACGGTCGGAACGATGGCGCGGGTGAAGGGCAGCAGAAGCGCGGTCCTGCGGCCCGGCGCGTAAATCTCAAGAATGTCGCCCGCGCCGTGATTGAAGATCGCCCGGACGGTGCCAAGCCGCGCACCGCCGGTGTCGAACACCTCAAGCCCGATCAGGTCGGCGTGGTAGAATTCGTCGTCCGGCAGGTTCGGCAGCATCGCCCGGTCGGCGTAAAGGTTGACGTTGCGCAGCGCGTCGGCCTCTTCCTTGGTCGCGATGCCGGAGAGCCGCGCGGCGAAGCCGTTCGGGATGGTGCGGGTGATACGGACGGTGAAGCTGCGGCTGCCGTCCTCAGTGTAAAGTGGCGCATAGGCCGCGATCGCCTCGGGCTGGGCGCAGAAGCTTTTCAGCCGCACCTCGCCGCGCACGCCGAAAGCGCCGCCAATGGCGCCGACGCAGATCCGGTCAGTGGCCATCGATGCCCCCCCCGCAGTCGGCCGCCACCGGGGCGGCGGCCGGGTTTGCCGTGAACAGCCGGTCGGTCTTGATCCCCAGCCAGAACGATCCCGCACAGAGCGTGACGGTGACGATCCGGCGCAGGAAAAAGCCGATCAGCATGTGTTTTCAAGGCCTTATTCGGATGCCGCTTCTTCGGCAGCGGGCGCATCCTCGGCCGGGGCGGCAGCAGCTTCGCTGGCCTGGGCGGATTTCGCGGCCTTCTCCTCGGCCCGCTTCTTGGCCTTGTCGCCCGGCTCGCCCTTCTTCATGTTGGCGCGCTTGGCCTTGTCGCGGACGCCGGCGGCCTCAAGCATACGGGCGATACGGTCGGTCGGCTGGGCGCCCTGGGAAAGCCAGTATTGCACGCGCTCCATGTTCATCTTGACGCGGTCCTCGCTGTCCTTCGGCAGCAGGGGGTTGTAGGTGCCGAGCTTTTCGATGAAGCGGCCGTCGCGCGGCATGCGCGAGTCGGAGGCGACGATCGAATAATGCGGGCGCTTCTTGGAACCCCCGCGGGCGAGCCGGATCTTCATAGCCATGTCAGTTTCTCCTATTTATGGCTGCGCAGGATGGGCAATATTGCCCATACTGCGGCGTTTCACTTTTGCAGTTTCTCGTGATGCCTGATGACCTCGCTGATGACGAAGTTCAGGAATTTCCTGGCGAATTCGGGGTCGAGGTCGGCCTCATCCGAAAGCTTTTCCAGACGCTTGATCTGGCTGGCCTCACGCGCCGGGTCCGAGGGCGGAAGGTCGTGTTCGGCCTTGAGCCGGCCGACCGCCTGGGTGTGCTTGAACCGTTCGGCAAGCGTGAAGACGAGGATGGCGTCGAGGCGGTCGATCGACTCCCGGTGGCCCTTGAGAAGGGCCGCGGCGCGGGTCGTTGCGTCAGTCATTCGAACCTCATTGAACCGTAGGGGATGCGTCGGGTTCGCGTCGGGTATCTGTAGCGACACGCCACCGACCGGCGGGCTGCGGCAGGGGTGGCGCAGTTTGAGTATTTGGGCAACGAAGAAGCCGGGATGGTCATGTGAGCGCCCTCAGGTCATGCAGGATCACCACGTCGCCTTCGTCAAGGCCGGGGCGGTTGGAATGGACGCCGCCGAGGCGGCGGGCCAGCGCGATGGAGCGCGTGTTGGCGGGGGCGATGATGTTGATGATGTGGTCCCAGCCGAACCGCGACCGCGCCCAGCGCATGACGGCCAGCGCGGCCTCGGCCGCATAACCCTTGCCTTCGGCCTCGGGCGTCACGAACCAGCCGAGTTCGGGTTCGGGGAAGCCCACGGGGTTGTAGATCCCGACCTCGCCCAGATAGGCGGCGGTCTTGCGATCCTCGACCGAGAAGGGGCCGTAGCCCAGAAGCGGCCATTGCCCGACCTCGGAGGCCCAGATCCGCCAGGCCATCGCGCGGTTGACCGGCCCGTCCTCGTGGATGGCGCGGGGGCTGGCGTAGAAGGCGGCGCGGTGTTCGAAATCCTCAAGCCGCGGCATGCGCAGACGCAGCCGGTCGGTCAGCAGATCGGGGGCGCGGCCCATGCCCTCGGCCGCACGATCCGCCTTTGCGGGATCGGAGCTTTTGCGGGCGATCTTGGACCACGGTGCGCGCATGCGGTTACTTCTTCTTCCCGAAGCCGCCGAGGCCCGAAAGCCCGCCGGGAAGGGTCATGCCGCCAAGGCCGCCAAGGCCCGGCAGCTTGCCGCCCGCGCCAAGGCTTTCCTGCATGCCCTTGGACATGGCCTCCAGTTCGGCGGGCGACATCTTCGACGGGTCGGGCATGCCCCCTTTGCCGAACATGCCCTTCATGGCCTGTTTCAGCATTCCGCCCTTGCCCATCTTGCCCATCTTCTTCATCATGTCCGCCATCTGGCGGTGCATCTTCAGAAGCTTGTTCAGGTCGGACACCTCAAGCCCCGCGCCCGCCGCGATGCGCTTCTTGCGGCTGGCTTGCAGCAGGTCCGGGTTGGCGCGTTCCTTCTTTGTCATCGAGTTGATGAGGGCGATCTGGCGGCGCAGGACGCCGTCGTCGAAGCCGGCCTCCTCGGCCTGTTTCTGCATCTTGCCCATGCCGGGCATCATGCCCATCAGCCCCTGCATGCCGCCCATCTTCAGCATCTGCTCAAGCTGGGATTTCAGGTCGTTCATGTTGAAGAGGCCCTTCTGGAACCGCTTCATCATGCGCTCGGCCTGCTCCATCTCGAGCGTTTCCTGGGCCTTCTCGACCAGCGCCACGATGTCGCCCATGCCGAGGATGCGGCCCGCGACGCGGGAGGCCTCGAACGTCTCGAGCGCATCCATCTTTTCGCCCAGGCCGACGAAGCGGATCGGCTTGCCGGTGACGGCGCGCATGGAAAGGGCAGCACCGCCGCGCCCGTCGCCGTCCATCCGGGTCAGCACGACGCCGGTGATGCCGACCTTGCCGTCGAATTCGGTGGCGACGTTCACGGCGTCCTGCCCCGTCAGGCCATCGACGACCAGAAGCTTTTCGCGCGGATTGGCGACATCGCGGACCGCCTGCACCTCATCCATCAGGACTTCGTCGATATGGAGTCGTCCGGCGGTGTCGAGCATGTAGACGTCGTAACCGCCGAGCGTCGCCTGCTGTTTCGCACGTTTCGCGATCTGGACGGCCGTCTCACCCTTGACGATGGGCAGGGTATCGACGCCGATCTGGGTGCCGAGGATGGCAAGCTGTTCCATCGCCGCCGGGCGGTTTGTATCGAGCGAGGCCATGAGGACGCGCTTTTTCTCGCGCTCCTTCAGGCGGCGCGCGAGCTTGGCGGTGGTCGTCGTCTTGCCCGAGCCCTGAAGGCCGACCATCAGGATCGGGGCGGGCGGGTTGTCGATCTTCAGCGCGCCGGGGTCGGTGTCGCCGGACAGGACCTTGACCAGTTCGTCATGGACGATCTTCACGACCTGCTGGCCGGGCGTGACAGAGCGCGTGACGGACTGGCCGGTGGCCTTGGATTCGACCGCCTTCACGAAGTCGCGCGCGACGGGGAGGGAGACGTCGGCCTCAAGAAGCGCCACGCGCACCTCGCGCAGCGCGACGCGCACATCGTCTTCGGACAGGGCGCCCTGCTTCGTCAGCCGGTCGAAGACGCCGCCAAGGCGTTCTGACAGGGTTTCGAACATCGCAGGCCCTCCTTGGCCGGTTACCGTCGCCCGCAAGATAGTCAGCGGACGTCCAAACGACAAACGCACCCGTGGGCGCAACGCGCTGACGGATGGCGATCCCGGCGCGGGGGCCGGGACCGGAAGCTGTGACACCTCCGGGAATCCGGGGTCGTTTAGGGGAGAGGACCGCGCGAGTCAAGCGCGCGGGGAAGGGGCGGCCCCGGTGGGCGGGGCCGCGCCGGGCGGTCAGGCGGCCAGCGCGTCGATCTGCGCCTCGGCCTTTTTCAGCGTCTCCTCGGGGCCGAAGACCATCTGGTCGGCGGCGATGAAATCCACGTCCGTGATGCCGAAGAAGCCGAGCATGTGGCGGATATAGCCCGAGGCGAAGTCGATCTCGGACCCGATCTTCGTGCCGTCGGAGGACAGCGCGACGATGGCGCGTTTGCCTTTCAGCAGGCCCTCCGGCCCGGCTTCGGTATACTGGAACGTCTCCCCCTTGCGGGCGAGGTGGTCGATCCAGCCCTTAAGCGGCGCGGGGACGCCGAAATTGTAGACCGGCAGGGCGATGACGAGGATGTCGGCGGCGCGGACCTCGGCCAGAAGCGTGTCGGAATAGGCGGCGCGGTCGGCCTGGTCGGGGCTGCGCGCCTCGGCCGGGGTATAGACTGCGCCGATCCAGTCGCCGTCGATATGCGGCACGCCGGTGGAAAGGTCGCGCAGCGTGACGGTGGCGTCGGGGTCGGCGGCGGTGAGGCGGGCGACGATACGGTCGGTCAGCTTGCGCGAGACCGAAGCCTCGCCCTTGATGGAGCTTTCGACGCGGAGGATGTTGGTCATGTCAGGGGTCCTTGAGCGGGTGGTTGCGTTGCGCAGAAGATGAGCCTTGTGCCGGCAAACACAACGCGATTTGATGCACCCGAACTGTGAATGGGTGCACATAAGAATGGCTTTCGAGAACTGGGACGAGGTGCGCACCGCCTATCAGGTGGCGCGGATCGGGACGGTCAGCGGCGCGGCCGAGGTGCTGGGCGTTCATCATGCGACCGTCATCCGCCATATCGATGCGCTGGAGCAGCGGCTGGGCGCGAAGCTGTTTCAGCGTCACCCGCGCGGCTACACGCCCACCGAGGCAGGGCAGGAGCTTTTGAAGGTCGCGCAGACGACCGAGGACCAGTTCGCCCATCTCGCCGCGCGGATCACCGGGGCGACGACCGAAGTGTCGGGCGAACTTGTCGTCACCTCGCTGCCCGGCCTGACCGATGTGGTCCTGCCGACGCTGGCGCGGCTTCAGGTGGAGTATCCGGGGCTGAGGGTGCGCTACGTCTCGGATGCGCGGCTCTTCCGGCTGGAATATGGCGAGGCGCATGTGGCGATCCGGGCCGGCGGGCGGCCGCAGGAACCGGACAACGTGGTTCAGCCGCTTTGCACCTATCATGTCGGGCTTTATGCCTCGACCTCCTATGTCGACCGTCATGGCCTGCCGAAGGGTGAGGAGGATCTGAAGGCCCACCGTTTCGTCGGGCCGGTCGATCTGGACAGCCGCGCGCCCTATATGGTCTGGCTCAGGTCGCGGGTCGATGAGGAGGCCGTCACCTTCCGCAGCAACGAAGCCGTGGCCCTGCGCGACGCGATCGGGGCGGGGGTGGGGCTTGGCTTCGTCTCGGTCCTGTCGGCAAAACGCGACCCGGATCTGGTCGAGGCGCTGGCGCACCGGCCGGACTGGGATTCGACGCTTTGGCTGGTCACCCATGTCGACCTGCACCGCACGCCGCGCGTTCAGACCTTCGTCAAGGCGCTGCGCGAGGATGCGCGGGCCGGATGCACGCTGGACTGAGATGGGCGAGGCGGCGAAGGGCCACCTGGCGATGCTGGTCTTTTCGGCGCTGGTCGCGGGGTCCTTCGCGCTGGGCGCGATGATGGCCAATGAGGTGGCGCCGATAGCCTTCACGGCGCTGCGCTTCGCCCTGGCGGCGGTGCTGCTTGGCATCGCAGCGATGGCCACCGGCGGGGTCGCCCCGCGCGACATGGCCGCGCCCTGGCGCTATGTCCTGCTGGGCGGGTTGTTCAGCAGCTATTTCGTGCTGATGTTCGAGGGGCTGAAGACCGCGCCGCCGGTTTCCGCGGCGGCGGTCTTTACCCTGACCCCGATCCTGTCGGCGCTTTTCGGCTGGCTTCTGCTGCGGCAGGTGACGACGGCGCGGATGGCGCTGGCGCTGAGTGTAGGGGCGGCGGGGGCGCTGTGGGTCATTTTCCGCGCCGATCTTGGCGCGCTTCTGCGGTTCGACATCGGCCGGGGGGAGGCGATCTATTTCGTCGGCTGCATGGTCCATGCCGCCTATGTGCCCTTCGTCCGCCTGATGAACCGGGGCGAGCGGCCGCTGGTTTTCACCTTCGGCATGGTCGTGGCGGGGACGCTGGTCCTGGGCGCGCTTGGCTGGGGCGCGATCCGGGCGACGGACTGGGCGGCGCTGCCGGGCATCGTCTGGGTGACGCTGGCCTATACGGTGGTCTTCGCCACGGCGGGGTCCTTCGTGCTGACCCAATACGCCGCACTCCGCCTGCCTTCGGCCAAGGTCATGGCCTATACCTATCTGACGCCCGCCTGGGTGATCCTGTGGCAGATCGCGCTGGGCCATGGCGCACCGGCGGGGCGGGTGGTGCTGGGCGTCGTCGCGGTGATGATCGCGCTCTGGCTTTTGTTGAAGGATGAACACGGATGCTGAAACGTATTCACCATGTCGCGGTGATCTGTTCCGACTATGCGGCGTCGAAACGGTTCTATACCGAAGTGCTGGGCCTGCCGGTGCTGGCCGAGAATTACCGCGCCGGGCGGGACAGCTGGAAGCTGGACCTTGGGCTGCCCGATGGCGGGCAGATAGAGCTGTTTTCCTTTCCCGCCCCGCCTTCGCGCCCGTCGCGGCCCGAGGCCTGCGGCGCGCGGCACCTGTGCTTTGCCGTCGATGATGTCGAGGCGGCGAAGGCGGCGCTTGAGGCCAAAGGGCAGGTGGTGGAGCCGGTGCGGGTGGATGAATATACCGGGCGAAAGTTCACCTTCCTGCCCGACCCCGACGGGCTGCCCATCGAGCTTTACGAGGGCTGAGGGGGCGGGATGCCTCCGGCGGAGGTATTTCGGGCAAGATGAACGTCAGGTCGGGTCGCCGAGTTCCTGATCGAGAAAGCGTTCGAAGGCGTCGAAATCGACCGGGTCGAACTGGCCGAAGCCCTGTATCCAGACCGTCGCCGCGCGCATCGCGTCGGGTTCGAGCTTGCACCATTTCACCCGGCCGCGCTTTTCCTGGCTGATAAGGCCTGCCTCGGCCAGCGCGGCAAGGTGTTTGGAGATCGCGGCCAGCGACATCTCGAACGGTTCGGCGACGTCGGTCACGGCCATGTCGTCTTCCAGAAGCATGGTCAGGATCGCCCGCCGCGTGGGGTCGGCGAGGGCGGCGAAGATCGCGTCGAGTGAGGGCGGCCGGACCGGGATCATGGCCCTTCTCTGCTATGGGCCGGGAAATTCGTCAACCGGAAGGTTGAATATGCGAAAACGCCGGATTTCGTGATCCGGCGTGAGGCCGCGCTGTATCGGGGATCGGGCGGGATTCGGAAAATAACGGCATTTCAGCATGTTGCACGGCCTTCGCCCACGCAGCAGCCGCATTGACTCAGGCCGCCGCGGCGGCTAGCTATCGCGCGACTGTCCGAGGGGGCCTTTCGCCATGTCCGACGCGCCCGATCCCGACCGCCTCAAGGCGCTCGAGGAGCGGCTGGCGGCGGCTAGGAAGGTCCGCGCTCCGAAGCCGACGGTGGAGGATCATTACTCGGCCGCGAGCCAGGGCTGGCGGATGGTGATTGAGCTGGTGGCGGGCCTCGCCATCGGTTTCGGCATCGGGTACGGGCTGGATTCCCTTTTCGGGACCATGCCGATCTTCCTGGTGCTGTTCATACTTCTGGGCTTCGCGGCCGGGGTGAAGACGATGCTTCGCACCGCGACCGAGATCCAGGCGAAAAATGCGGCGGGCGCGCCCGCCAGAGACGAAGGGGAATAGCCGTGGCGACTGAAGGGCAAAGCGAAGGTCTGGTCTTTCACCCGATGAATCAGTTCGAGATCCAGCCGCTGTTCGGCGACGGGCCGATCCATTGGTACACGCCGACCAACGCGACGCTGTGGATGGGTATCGCGATCCTCTGCATCATCGGCCTTTTCGTGCTCGGCACCCGTGGCCGCGCCACCATCCCGAGCCGCATCCAGTCGATCGCCGAGCTTGGCTATGGCTTCGTTCACAAGATGGTCGAGGCCGTGACCGGCAAGGAAGGGCTGAAGTTCTTCCCTTATGTCTTCACGCTCTTCTGTTTCATCGTCTTCTCGAACTTCCTGGGCCTGATCCCCGGCGCGCTGACCACGACGAGCCATATCGCCGTCACCGGCATCCTTGCCATGGCGGGCTTTCTGACCGTGACGATCTTCGGCTTCATCAAGAACGGCGTGCATTTCCTTGAGCTGTTCTGGGTCAAGTCGGCGCCGCTGCCGCTGCGCCCGGTGCTGGCGCTGATCGAGGTGATTTCCTATTTCGTGCGACCGGTCAGCCATTCCATCCGACTTGCGGGCAACATGATGGCCGGTCACGCGGTCATCAAGGTCTTTGCCGCCTTCGCGCCGCTGATCCTGATGTCGGGCATCGGCATCGCGGTGACGCCGCTGTCGATCCTGGCGATCGTCGCGATGTACGCGCTGGAAATCCTCGTGGCCTTCATCCAGGCCTATGTCTTCACCATCCTGACCTGCGTCTATCTGAAGGACGCGCTGCATCCCTCGCACTGAGGGACGTCAGAAACCTCTGCAACTCTTCCAACCGTAAGGAGATCAACATGGAAATCGCAGCAGCAGCAGCTCTCGGCAAGTTCATCGGCGCGGGCCTCGCCTGCATCGGCATGGGCGGCTCGGCCATGGGGGTGGGCAACGTCGCCGGCAACTTCCTCGCCGGTGCGCTTCGCAACCCGTCGGCGGCTGCCGGCCAGACCGCCACGCTCTTCATCGGCATCGCCTTCGCAGAAGCGCTCGGGATCTTCTCGTTCCTCGTCGCGCTCCTGCTGATGTTCGCCGTCTGAGCCTCGACTGACCATCCTTACGGCCGGATGGGTGCAGGCGCGCCCATCCGGGTTGTAATCAAGGTTTCGAGGGGGCCTAGATGGCAAACACAACGACAGAAGCCGCCGGGGCCGTGGCCGAGGCCGCAGGCCGCGCCGCCGAGGCGGGCGGACAAGCGGCGCAAAGCGCCGGCATGCCCCAGCTTAACTGGGAAACCTTCCCGAACCAGATTTTCTGGCTCGTGGTGGCGCTTGTCCTGATCTATCTGATCCTGAGCAAGGTCGCGCTGCCCCGTATCGGCGGCATCCTTGCCGACCGTCAGGGCGCGATCACCAATGACATCGCCGCCGCCGAAGAGCTCAAGGCCAAGGCCCAGGAGGCAGAGAAGGCCTATAATCAGGCGCTGATCGACGCGCGCGAGGAGGCGAACAAGATCGTCGCCGAAGCGCGGGCCGAGATCCAGAAGGACCTCGACAAGGCGACGGCCAAGGCCGATGCCGAGATCGCCGCGAAGACCGCCGAATCCGCCAAGCGGATCGAGGAGATCCGGGCCGGGGCCGCGAAGAATGTCGAAGAGGTCGCGCGCGATGCCGCGGCGGCGATCGTCGACAAGATGGGCGTCAAGGCGGATGCCAAGACCGTCGCAGGGGCCGTCACCGCACGGCTGAAGGGGTGAGGCCATGAACCGTATCCTGACCGCAACCGCCGCCCTGATGCTGGCCACCCCCGCCTTCGCGGCCGAGGGGGAGCCGTTCTTTTCGCTCCGCAGCACGGAATTCGTCGTCACCATCGCGTTCCTCCTGTTCATCGGCGTCCTGATCTATTTCAAGGTGCCGGGCCTGATCGGCGCGCAACTCGACAAGCGCGCCGCCGGGATCAAGAAGGATCTCGACGACGCCCGCGCGCTGCACGATGAGGCACGCTCCATCCTGTCTTCCTATGAGCGCAAGCAGAAGGAAGTGCAGGAGCAGGCCGCCAAGATCGTCGAGACAGCCAAGCGCGAGGCGATGGCCGCCGCCGATCAGGCGAAGGCCGATCTGAAAGCCTCCATCACCCGGCGCCTGGCCGCGGCCGAGGACCAGATTGCCTCCGCCGAGGCCGCCGCCGTTCGCGAAGTGCGCGACCGCGCGGTGAATATCGCCGTCGCCGCCGCGGGTGAGCTGATCGCCGAGAAGATGTCGAAGGCCGACAAGAACGGCCTGATCGACGCCGCCATCGGCGAGGTGGAGACCAAGCTGCACTGATCGCGGCCCTCCGAACGGACCCCGAAAACCCGGCCTGCGCGGCCGGGTTTTCCTTTTGCGCGCCGGGGCATTGCGGCGACGAAGAAATATTTGCCGATGCGCGGAAACCCGCCGGAACCGGGCGGCGTTCACGGCGTTATTGCTTAACAGCGTCTAAAATCCGAGATATCGGCGAAAGAAAATCATGCGGAGCAGCTACACATGCGCATCAAAGCCCTTCTCATCGCCGGCTCGGTTTCGGCGATTGCCCTGACAGCCTGTACCCCGGTCGATCAGTATTCGGCCAACCCGAACCAGCGGACCAAGGAAGGCGCCCTGACGGGCGCGGCCATCGGCGCCGGGCTTGGCATTCTGACCGGGCAGGGCGGCAAGGACAAGCTTGACCGGGCCGTCGTCGGCGGTGTCATTGGCGCGGCGGCGGGCGGTCTCATCGGCCGTAACCTTGACCGGCAGGCGGCCGAGCTTCAGGCGGAACTGAACGACAGCCGCATCCGTGTGGTGAACGAGGGCAACCAGCTGCGCGTCGTGATGCCGAACGGTATCCTTTTCGCCACCGACAGCGCCTCGGTCCAGGGGTCGATCCAGAACGATCTTTACACCGTTGCCGACAACCTGAACCGCTACCCGAACACGCGGGTGGAGGTCGTGGGTCATACCGACAACACCGGCTCTGCCGCCTATAACCAGGACCTGTCCGAACGTCGCGCCGCGGCGGTTGCGGCGATCCTGCGCGGCGCCGGTGTCTCGGGCGGGAGGATCGCGTCCTACGGGCGTGGCGAAAGCATGCCGGTCGCATCGAACCTGACGCCGGACGGGCGGACGGACCCGGCGCTTGGTGCGCGGGCGCGGAGCTGCGTCATGGC
>DAIOXI010000024.1:0-3592 GCA_036758045.1 Albidovulum sp. | reverse complement strand
ATAAGCGCGACCGGCTTCTGTGTTGGATGGATTCGATCCGGCTCAGACCGGGGACCATCGAACACGCGGACGGGCAGGCGCAGAACCGCCGCGTGGAAATCCTCATCATTCCGACCGGCTGATCCCTCGCCGCCGGATGACAGGAAGGCCGGACCCCTGGGGGTCCGGCCTTTTTCGTTGGCGGGCGGGTCAGCCGCGCCGCGCGGCCTCGATCGCGGCGATGTCGATCTTCTTCATCGTCATCATCGCCTCCATCGCCCGTTTTGCCGCCACCCGGTCAGGGTCGTTCATTGCGGCAATCAGGGCGCGGGGGACGATCTGCCAGAAAAGGCCGAACCGGTCGCGGCACCAACTGCAATCGCTTTCCGCCCCGCCATTGGAAACAAGTGCGTTCCAGTAGCGGTCGGTTTCCTCCTGCGTGTCGGTCATCACCTGAAACGACACGGCCTGATCGAACTTGAACTGCGGCCCGCCGTTCAGGCCGACGAAGGGCTGGCCGAGGACGGTGAACTCGACCGTGATCTCCTGCCCTTCGGGCGTCGAGGGATTGTCGGCGGGGGAGGCCAGCGCGCGCCCGACATGGCTGTCGGGGAAGGTGGCGGCATAGAACTCCGCCGCCTCCCGCGCGTTGCCGTCGAACCAGAGACAGGTGACGATACGATCCCGTTTCATGGCGCGCCCCTATTTCGGACCGACGACGGCGAAGCTGGCGCCCTGCGGATCGGCGGCGACGGCGATCCAGGCGCCGCCCGGCACCTCGGAAGGGCCATGCCTGACCGTCCCGCCCGCCGCAATGATCCGCTCCATCGCCGCCTCGGTCCCGTCGACGCCGAAATAGGGCAGCCAGAAGCCGCTGCCCTGACCCGTCTCGGGGCGCAACCGCTGCATCCCGCCGATGTCGGTGCCGTCGCGCGCGAAGAGATCATAGGAGCCGAGATCGCCCATATCCATGCTGGCCGAGGGGGTCCAGCCGAACTGATCGCCGTAGAACTTCATCGCCGCCTTCGGATCGGGGCTGTTCAGTTCATGCCAATGGCCGTGCCCTGCCTTTGTGCGGTCGAAGGCGGTGCCGCTCTGCCCCTCAAGCGGTTCGAGGATGCCAAAGCCGGTGCCCATCGGATCGCCGAGGATGGCAAAGCGTCCGGTATTGGGGATCGGCGTCACCGGGACCTGCACCCGCGCGCCCGCCGTCTTCATCCGCGCCACCGCCTTGTCGGCATCTTCGACGGCGAAATAGACCATCCACATCGGTGGCATCCCCTTCGCCTCATCCGGCATGACCATCATGCCCGCGACCATGTCATCGCCGCGTTTCGCAAGCCGGTAGTCGAAGCCGGGCATCCCGGAATCGGCGACGGACCAGCCGAGGACCTTGCCATAGAACGCCTCGGCGGCGGGAAGCGCGCCGGGGGCGGTCGACAGTTCGTACCAGCAGGGGCCGCCGTGCTGCGCGGCGGCGGTCTTCAGGGGGGCGGTCATGCCGTCTCTCCTTCCATCAGGATCGGCTCAAACCCGCCATAGATCATGCGCTTGCCGTCGAAGGGCATCTCCATCCCCTCCATGTTCGGGTCCGCCATCATTTTCTTGTAGGCGGCGTCGCGGGTGGCCTTGTCGGGCCAGGTCATCCAGGCGAAGACGACCGTTTCCTCCGGCGTCGCGGCGACGGCGCGCAGGAAATCGGTCTGCTTTCCGGGCGGAACCTCCTCCCCCCAGCCGACGACGAGCGTCTGCGCGCCCATCGCGCGGAAGCTCGGCCACCACTTCGCCTCATGCGCGCGGTAATCCTCGCGCCGGGCGGTGGGGACGGGGATCACAAATCCGTCGATGTAACTCATGGCGACTCCTCCTGTTGCACGGGGCAGGGTGAGACGATAAGTTGTAAAAAGCAACTAGTAGTTGGAAAAAACGATCAAATGAGCGAGATCAGGCCGGAGACCCCGCGCAGCGTCTATAATGAAGGATGCCTTGCCGCCCATGCGCTCGACCTCCTGGGGGAGCGGTGGTCGTTCCTCGTGATCCGTGAGCTGATCTTCGGGCCGAAGCGGTTCGGCCTGTTGCGCGCGGGGTTGCCGGGGATCAGCGCCTCGGTCCTGACGCAGCGGCTTGAGGGGCTTCAGGCGGCCGGGATCGTGCGGCGGCGGATGCTGCCCGACCCGGCGGAAGTGCAGGTCTATGAACTGACAGAAGCCGGTCAGGCGGCGCTGCCGCTGCTTGAGGCGATGTGTCAGTGGGCGGTTCAGGTGCCGGGCCACGATCCGACGAAATTCATCAGCCCCTCCGCCCTGATGATCTCCATGGGCGCGATGACGGATGCGGCGAAGGCGGCGGGGATGACCGTCCGCGCTGGCTTTGACCTTGGACGCGAAACCTTCAGCGGGGGCATCGAGGCGGGGCGCTGGCGGGCACGGCGCGGGGCGGCGGAGGGCGACATCGCCTTCGTCGGCAGCGCCAATGCGCTGGCGCCGGTGATCTACGGCCCCGCCCCGCTCTGCCACTGGATCGACAGCGGCGCGATCGCCTTCACCGGCGACCCGTCCCTTGGCCAGCGCTTTCTCGATCTCTTCAGCCTTGGGCCGCGCTGATACGGCTTTTCGGTTGTACCAACCCCGATGCGGTCATAAGACTTGACCAATCCAAGGTGAACCATGCCCTATCAGGAAATCGCGCCCGAGAAGCTGTCCCATGCCGTCGTCCGCCAGATCGAGCGGCTGATCCTGCAAGGCATCCTGCGGCCGGGCGAACGCCTTCCGGCCGAACGCGAACTGTCCGAGCGGCTGGGCGTCTCGCGCCCCTCGCTGCGCGAGGCGGTGTCTGAATTGCAGGCGGCGGGGCTTCTGACCGCGCGCCCCGGCGCCGGGATCTATGTGGCCGAGGTTCTGGGCTCTGCCTTCGCCCCCGCGCTGATCCGGCTTTTCGGCAGCCATGACGAGGCGGTCTTTGACTATCTCGATTTCCGCAGCGACATGGAGGGGCTTGCCGCCGAACGCGCCGCGCGTCTGGGCAGCGATACCGACCTGGCCGTCATCGCCGCGATCTTCGCCAAGATGGAGGCCGCACATCAGAAGCGGAACCCCGAGGATGAGGCGGCGCTGGACGCGCAGTTTCACATGGCGATCATCGAGGCCAGCCACAACGTCATCATGCTGCATATGATGCGGTCGATGTACGATCTTCTGCGCGAAGGCGTCTTCTACAATCGGCAGATCATGTTCCGGCAAAAGAACACCCGCGACCTTCTCCTCGACCAGCACCGGGCGATCAACGCAGCGCTTCAGCAGCGCGATCCCGAAGCGGCGCGGGCCGCCGTCGCGGCGCATATGGGCTTTGTCCGGACCGCGCTGAGCGAGGATCGCCGCGCTAGGTCGAACGAAAAGCTGGCCCGCCTGCGCCTGGCGCAAGAGGCGGAGCGCGGCTGACCGGCGCCGCGCTGACGTAGGGGCAGGCGGGGCCCGCGTGACTTGACATGCGGCGGGATGTCGCAGGAGGCTGCGCGTCGTGGCGCTGTGCCATGTGCGAGTAACGGGGGAGGGGTGTATCCCATCAGCATACGTTGCCTTTCGACGCGCCGCGACGCATTGTCGAATTTTCAAGC
>DAIOXI010000023.1:21679-22047 GCA_036758045.1 Albidovulum sp. | reverse complement strand
CCCCGCCCTTCGCCGCCTGCCGGGATACCGGGCAGCGCTGCCGACGTCCCTCGCAAACGCCGCCCCGACGCCCCGACATTCGGGGGATATGCGGTTTGCGGATGGCGGGGCTTGACCCGTTGGCCATGAGGCCTTCTGATAGGCGGTACGTATCTGGCAGTCAGGCCCCGATTCCCGATGCACGCAATGGCGTGGCAATGGGAATGCGGGGCTTTCTTGCTTTTGGGGTGGCATGAAACGGCGCATTGACCTTGGGCTTCTCTATTCGCGCTACGGCAGCTAGACGCTGATCTCCGAAGCGTGCCGGATCGGTGTGCTGACCGCCGTGGCCGAGGTGAACGGCGATCCGGCGATGGACATCCGCTTTG
>DAIOXI010000023.1:20915-21584 GCA_036758045.1 Albidovulum sp. | reverse complement strand
CCCGGTCGAGCGCGATCCCGGCGGCAATATCGACCGCTACGCCCCCCTTTGCGACGAGATCCTGAACGAAAGCGGTGCCCGGCACGTCCTTGGCTGCGTCACCTCCTGGAGCCGGAAAGAGGTCATTCCGACACTGGAGCGGGCGCGCGCGACGCTTTGGTATGTCGTCCCCTATGAGGGGTTCGAAGCCTCGGACCATGTCGTCTACACCCATGCCTGCCCGAACCAGCACCTCTTGCCTCTTCTGGGCTGGACCTTCGGCCAATATGGCAAGCGCGGCTATCTGACCGGGTCGAACTACATCTGGGGCTGGGAGATGAACCGCCTTGCCCGCGAGGTCATCACCGAGGCTGGCGGCGAAGTCATGGGCGAACGCTACCTGCCCATCGGATCGACCGACATCCGCCGGATGATCGAGGAAATTCGCGCCGCGCGGCCCGATTTCATCCTCAACAACCTCATCGGCCAGACACAGTACCTATTCCTTCAGGCCTATGCGGACCTTGGGCGCGAGGACGCGCATTTCGGCCCCGCGACCTGCCCCATCCTGTCCTGCAACCTTACCGAATGCGAACTGCCCGCCATCGGCCCCGCGGCCGAGGGGCTGATCGCGGCGGGTCCGTATTTCCGCGGCGGCATGGACGGCGCGCAACCGGGGCGCTTCGGATC
>DAIOXI010000023.1:17724-20905 GCA_036758045.1 Albidovulum sp. | reverse complement strand
GCGGAAACGCTGCCCGTCTCCGGGCTTCTGGCGACCCACGGCAACGCCGACACCGGCATCGACCCGCGCACGCATCACACGGTTCTGCCGGTCCTGATCGGGCAGGTGCATGACGGCCGCTTCGAGGTCAGGAAGGATTTCGGCCGGGTGGCGGGCGATCCCTACCTGACGCGCGGCCGCGAACACGCCATGGCGGCGCCGAAACTGCGGGTGGCGACATGAAGCGCCGCATCCGCAGCCAGAACCTTGACGGGGCGCGCGCGATCATGCTGCACCGGCCCCACCCCACGGTTCAGGCTCTGGAACGTCAACTGGGCGCCATCGGCCTGGTGGTGGAACAACATTGGCCGGACCTGCCGCCCTCGGCCATCGCGGCGGATATCATCTTCTTCGACGCCGATCTCGGCCATGACCGGCAATTCCCTTGGGAGGACGGCAATCCACCGATGCCGATGATCGCGCTGATCGGGTCCGAGGCACCCGGCCGGATCGAATGGGCGCTCAACGCGGGGGCGGATGCGCAACTTCTCAAGCCCGTGGGCGATGGCGGCGCCTTCTCGGCCCTTCTGACCGCGCGGGCGGCCTTCGAGGCGCGTCAGGCGCTTGCCGATGAGATCGAGGCGCTGCGCCGAAGGCTCGATCAGCGCCAGACCGTCGTGCGCGCCGTCGCGATGATGATGAGCCTCGGCAAGACCGAGGATGAGGCATATTGCCAGTTGCGCCAGGTGGCGATGGCCTGGCAGATCGGCTTCGAAGCGGCAGCGGAACGGCTGGTCGCGGCGCAGGGCGGCCCGCGCGCGGTGGATGCGGCGGATGACTGACGCGGCTGTCCCCATCGCGCGCCCCGCGACGGCGCTGGCGCGGCTGATGCGGCGCAAGCTGGCGCTTATCGGCCTGGCGATCATCCTCACGGTCACGCTCGGCGCGGTATTCGCGCCCTGGCTGGCCCCCTATTCGCCGGATGAGCAGCTTTTCGACGGGCTGACCATCGAAGGCGCCCCCCTTGCCCCGAATGCCACTTTCCTTTTCGGGACCGACCTTCTGGGCCGTGATCTTCTCAGCCGAATCCTGTTCGGCGCGCGCACCTCGCTTATCATCGGGGTGGTGGCCAATGGTGCCGCGCTGATCATCGGCACGCTGATCGGGGTCACGGCCGGCTTCTTCCGGGGCTGGATCGGCGCCATCCTGATGCGCTTTACCGACCTGATGATGGCCTTCCCGGCGCTTCTGCTGGCGATCTGCCTTGCCGCAATCTTCACGCCCTCGCTCTGGATCGTGGCCATGGTGATCGCGCTGGTGAACTGGGTCCAGACCGCGCGGGTGATCTTTACCGAGACCACGGCGCTGTCCGAGCGTGAATTCATCGCCGCCGAACGCAGCCTTGGCGCCTCGACGCCGCGCATCCTCTTCCGCCATATCCTGCCGCATCTGGTGCCGACGATCATCGTCTGGGGGACGCTCGGGATTTCGACCACCGTGCTGCTGGAGGCGACGCTCAGCTACCTCGGCGTGGGCGTGCAACCGCCGACGCCGTCCTGGGGCAACATCATCTTCGAGAACCAGACCTATTTTCAGGCCGCGCCCTGGCTGGTCTTCATCCCCGGCGCGGCGGTCCTGCTGCTGGCGCTGGCCTTCAACCTTGTCGGCGACGCGCTGCGCGACGTGCTGGACCCGACGCAGCGGGGGGCAGAGTGATGGCCGCCTACCTGATCCGCCGTCTCGTCGCCGCCGTTCTGATCCTTCTCGGCGTCGCCGCGATCACCTTCTTCCTGCTCTACGTCCTGCCCGCCGATCCGGTGCGTCAGATCGCGGGGCGGTCGGCCACCGCCCAGACGGTCGAGAACATCCGCCATCAGCTTGGCCTCGACCAGCCGTTCCCGGTGCAGTTCGGCCGCTATCTGGCGGGCCTGACGCAGGGCGATCTTGGTCATTCCTATCTGCAAAAAACCGATGTCGCTACGCTGATCGGGGCGCGGCTGCCCGCCTCGCTTCTCCTGATGGCGGGCGGCATCTTCTGCGAGCTGATGATCGGGCTGACGCTGGGCGTGATCGCGGCCCTGCGCCGGGGATCGGCGCTTGATCAGGGTCTGATGGTGGGCAGTTTCGTCGCCGTCTCTGCCCCGCAATTCGTCGTCGGGCTGCTGTTGCTCTATATCTTCGCGGTCAAGCTCGACTGGTTCCCGATCTCGGGCTATGGCAGCTTTTCCAACCTCGTCCTGCCGTCGGTCACGCTCGGCATTCTCGGGTCGGGCTGGTACAGCAGGATGATGCGTTCGTCGATGATCGACGTGCTGCGTGCCGATTATATCCGCACCGCCCGCGCCAAGGGCCTTGGCCGCGCCCGCGTCGTGCTGCGCCATGCCCTGCCGAACGCGATCCTGCCCATCGTGGCGATGATCGGGATCGACATCGGCATCTTCATGGGCGGTATCGTCGTGGTCGAAAGCGTCTTTGGCTGGCCCGGCATCGGCCAGCTGGCCTGGCAGGCGATCCAGCGCGTCGACATCCCGATCATCATGGGCGTGACCCTCGTCTCCGCCACCGCCATCGTGCTGTGCAACCTTCTGGCCGACATCATCACGCCCCTTATCGACCCGCGCATCCGCCTGCGATGACCCCCGCCACGACTGACCAACAAGAACCGAACCAACAGGAGAGAAAAGATGAAGAAATGGCTTGCCGGCACCGCGATTGCCCTGACGCTCGCGCTTCCCGCCGTCGCGCAGGACGACGCCCTTGACCCGAACGCCAGACCGGGCGGCGGGATCATCATCACCTACAAGGACGATGTCGCCACGCTTGACCCCGCCATCGGCTACGACTGGCAGAACTGGTCGATGATCAAGTCGCTTTTCGACGGGCTGATGGACTATGCCCCCGGCACGACCGAACTGCGCCCCGGCCTTGCCGAAAGCTATGACCTTTCCGAGGACGGGCTGACCTATACCTTCCACCTGCGCCAGGACGTCAAATTCCACAACGGGCGCGAGATGACGGCGGAGGACGTGAAATACTCGCTCGACCGGGTGACCGATCCCGCGACGCAATCGCCGGGCGCGGGGTTCTTCGGCTCCATCCTCGGCTATGACGCGGCTGCCGACGGCACCGCCAAGGGGCTTGAGGGCGTGAAGGTCATCGACCCGGCGACGGTGCAGATCACGCTGTCGCGCCCCGACGCGGC
>DAIOXI010000023.1:5425-17554 GCA_036758045.1 Albidovulum sp. | reverse complement strand
AGGGGGAGGTGGACGTCCCCGGCGACGGCATTCCGCCCGCGAAGTTCACCGAGGTGATGGGCGATCCGGCGCAGGCCGCGCGGGTCGTGGAAGGCGGGCAGCTTCACACCGGCTATATCACGCTGAACGTGACGATCCCGCCGCTCGACAAGCTTGAGGTGCGTCAGGCGATCAACATGGCGATCAACAAGGACCGCATCGTCCAGATCATCAACGGCCGCGCCAAGCCCGCGAACCAGCCGCTGCCGCCGTCGATGCCGGGCTATTCGACCGATTACAAGGGCTATGCCTATGATGTCGCGGGCGCCAAGAAACTGCTGGCGGATGCAGGCCTCGCCGAGGGGTTCGAGACCGAGCTTTACGTCATGAACACCGACCCGAATCCGCGTATCGCGCAGGCGATCCAGCAGGACCTGTCGGAGATCGGCATCAAGGCCGCGATCAAGTCGCTGGCCCAGGCCAACGTGATCGAGGCCGGCGGCGCCGGAACCGCGCCGATGATCTGGTCGGGCGGCATGGCCTGGATCGCGGACTTCCCCGATCCGTCGAACTTCTACGGCCCGATCCTTGGCTGTGCCGGAGCGGTCGAGGGCGGCTGGAACTGGTCGAAATACTGCAATGAGGCGGTCGATGCCGACGCGGTCAAGGCCGACAGCTTCAGCGATCCGGCCGATCCAGCACGCCTGGCGCTGTGGTCCGACGTCTACCAGAAGGTGATGGCCGATGCCCCCTGGGTCCCGGTCTTCAACGAGGAGCGGTACACGATGAAATCCGAACGCATGGGCGGCGCGGACAATCTCTACGTCGATCCCGTCTCCATCCCCGTCAACTACGATTACGTCTACGTCACCGAGTAAGACCATGTGCAAGACCTGCAACTACACGATCCACGCGGCGCAACACCATTTCGGCTGGGACAATAGCATCGCCCCGGTCGAAAGGGTCGCACCGGGATCGACGATCCTTTTTAACTGTCATGACAGCTCTGCGGGCCAGCTTGGCCCGCAGTCCACCGTCGCCGATGTCACCACGCTCGACTTCGGCAAGATCAATCCGGTCTCCGGCCCGATCTGGATCGAAGGGGCCGAGCCCGGCGACGCGGTGAAGGTCACCTTCGAAAGCTTCGCGCCCCAGGCGCGGGACGGGCGCGGCTGGGGCTGGACGGCGAATATTCCGGGCTTCGGCCTGCTTGCCGACCAGTTCACCGATCCCGCGCTGATCACCTGGTCCTTCGATCCCGCCGCGATGGCGCCCGCCATGTGGTCGAAGGAGGGGCGCGTGCCGCTGAAGCCCTTCACCGGGACGATCGGCACTGCGCTGGCCGAGCCGGGCGCGCATTCCATCGTGCCGCCACGCCGTGTCGGCGGCAACATGGATATTCGCGACCTTGCGGCCGGCACGACGCTCTGGCTGCCGGTCGAGGTGGCGGGCGCGCTCTTCTCCGTCGGCGACACCCATGCGGCACAGGGCGATGGCGAGGTCTGCGGAACGGCCATCGAAAGCCCGATGGACGTGGTGCTGACGCTTGACCTTGTGAAGGGCGCGAACCTGCCCCGGCCCCGGTTCGAAACCCCCGGTCCGGTCACCACGCACCTTGATGCCAAGGGTTATGAGGTGACGACGGGCATCGGGCCGGACCTGATGTCGGCGGCGCGCGATGCGGTGGCCTATATGGTCGATCACCTTTGCGCCATGCGCGGCATGACGGCGGTCGATGCCTATATGCTCGTCTCGACCTGCGGCGATCTTCGCATCTCTGAAATCGTCGATATGCCGAACTGGGTGGTCAGCTTCTATTTCCCGCGCGCCGTCTTCGAATGAGCGCTTCGGAGGACATGACGCCGGGGGCGGCGCCCGCCCCCGACACCCCGGTCCTGTCAGTCGAGGGGCTGACCGTCTCGGTCCGTGCGAACGGCGCAGAACGACCATTGGTCGAGGATCTGTCCTTCACCCTTCGGCGCGGCGAGACACTGGCCATCGCGGGGGAAAGCGGATCGGGCAAGTCGATCACCTCGCTGGCCATCATGGGCCTGCTGCCACCGCCGGCCGTGCGCGCCTCGGCCGGGCGGTTGTTCGTCGGGACCAGCGTCCTGCTGGCCCTTGGCGAGGCCGGGATGCGCAGCATCCGGGGCGACCGCATCGCGATGATCTTTCAGGAGCCGATGACCTCGCTGAACCCGGTGATGACCATCGGCGCGCAACTGGTCGAGGCGCTGCGCGCGCATGAGGCGATTTCCAGGGTCGGGGCACGAGCGCAGGCGCTCGCCGCGCTCAAATCGGTCCGCATCGCCCAGCCGGAACGGCGACTTGACCAGTACCCGCACGAGCTTTCCGGCGGCATGCGCCAGCGGGTGATGATCGCCATGGCGCTGGCGCTGAAACCCGACGTGCTGATCGCCGACGAACCCACGACCGCGCTTGACGTGACCGTGCAGCGCGAGGTGCTGGGCCTTCTGCCCGATCTGCAACGCGACATGGGGACGGCGATCATTCTCATCACGCATGACATGGGCGTCGTGGCGGAAATGGCCCAAAGGGTCATCGTGATGCGAAACGGGCGCATGGTCGAACAGGGCGGGGTCAGCCAGATCTTCGCCGCCCCGCAAGAGACCTATACGCAGGAACTTCTGGCCGCCGTGCCGCGCATGGGCGATGGCGCGCCGCGCCCCGCCCAACCCGCCGCCGACACCGCCCCGCCCCCGGTCGCGCGGCTGGACCGGGTCGATGTGCGCTTTGACATCAGGGGCGGTCTTCTGGGCCGCGTCACCCACCGCGTCCATGCCGTCGAACATGTCAGCTTCGAGATCCGAGCGGGCGAAACCTTTGCGCTGGTCGGCGAATCCGGTTGCGGCAAGTCCACCATCGCCCGTGCCATCGCGGGGCTTGTGCCGCATGAGGGGCATCTGGAGGTCGCGGGCCGGCTGCTGAAAGGGCTGGATGCCGCAGGGCGCAAGGCGATCCGGCGCGATGTCCAGATGGTGTTTCAGGACCCGATGGCAGCGCTTGACCCACGGATGCGGGTTGGCGCGGCGGTGGCCGAACCGCTGGTGATCCACGGCATCGGCTCCGAGGCAGAGCGCCGCGCCCGCGCCGCCGATCTGTTCGCGCGCGTCGGCCTGCCGCCGGAAGCGGTGGAGCGCTACCCGCACGAGTTTTCCGGCGGCCAGCGGCAACGGATCTGCATCGCCCGCGCGCTGGCGCTGAACCCCAAGCTTATCATCTGCGACGAAAGCACCTCGGCGCTGGATGTGTCGGTGCAGGCGCGTGTCCTCGACCTGCTCGAAGCGCTCAAGCGCGAGTTCGGCATTGCCTATCTCTTCATCAGTCACGACATGGCGGTGGTGGAAAACATCGCCGACCGCCTGGCCGTCATGTATCTTGGCCAGATCGTCGAGATGGGCAGCCGCGCCCAGATCTTCGGCAATCCGCAACACCCTTACACCCGCCGCCTGATCGAGGCGGTGCCGGTCCCGGACCCCGCCCATGTCCGCGCCCCCGCCCCCCGCCTGTCCGGCGAGGTGCCAAGCCCGATCCATCCCGTCGGCAGCGGCCCCCGGCGCCTTGACCTGCTCGACGTCGGCGGCGGGCTTCTGGTGGCCGGGGATCGGGCGGCAGAGGAGGCCGCGGCATGACAGGGCAGCCGATCAGACCACCTGCCGCCGCCGCGACACCACTCTGCCGAGGCCACCCCCACTTTCGCCGGTCGAACCGGACGCCGACCGGATCTTCGGGGGCAACCGCCCCTTCCGCTCAAACCCGCGCCGGGATCTTTAGCCCGCGCTGCACCGCCGGGCGCGCAAGAAAACGGTCGAGCCAGGCGGAGACATTGGTGAATCCGTCAAACCCCACCTCTTCGCGCGCGCCGTAAAAGTCGCGCAGCGTACGCAGCCATGGGCAAAGCGCGATGTCGGCGATGGAATAATCGCCCGCGATCCAGTCGCGCCCCGCCAACTGCCGGTCCATCACGCCCAGAAGCCGCTTCGCCTCGGTGTAATAGCGTTCGCGCGGGCGCGGGTCCTCGATCTCTTTCCCGGCGAAATGGTGGAAGAAACCCACCTGCCCGAACATCGGCCCGACGCCCCCCATCTGGAACATCAGCCACTGGATCACCTGCCACCGCCCGGCGCCGTCCGGCAGGAACCGCCCGGTCTTCTCCGCCAGGTAAAGCAGGATCGCCCCGCTTTCGAACAGGGGCAGCGGCTCGCCCCCCGGCCCGTCCGGGTCGATGATCGCCGGGATCTTGTTGTTGGGGCTGAGCGACAGGAATTCCTCTGTCATCTGGTCGTTCTTGCCGAAATCGACCAGATGCGCCTCATAGGGCAGGCCCAGTTCCTCAAGCATGATGGACACCTTGACGCCGTTCGGCGTCGGCAGGGAATAAAGCTGAAGCACGCCGGGGTCCTGTGGCGGCCATCTTTTCGTGATCGGAAAATTGCCGAGTTTCATGGATTTTTCCCCCTATGCAGCGCAAAGAACACGTTGGATAGGTAACCTTATGACGCGCGGATGAAAGTCTCATCCGTGATGATAATTGGTGATATGTTGCAATGACGCGGCGCGCGGACACACGCGCCACCAACCGTGGAAAAAAGTGTGGGGACACGCGAATGCTCAAAGAGTTCAAGGACTTCATCGCCAAGGGCAATGTCATGGACATGGCCGTTGGTATCATCATCGGCGCCGCCTTCACGGCGATCGTGACATCGCTGGTCAGTGACCTCATCAACCCGATCATCGGTCTGATCACCGGCGGCGTCGATTTCTCGAATCTGTTCGTGAACCTCGGCGATGGCGAATACGCCACGCTCGCCGCCGCGCAAGAGGCCGGCGCGCCGGTCTTTGCCTACGGCTCGTTCTTAACGGCCGTCATCAACTTCCTGATCATCGCCTTCGTCGTCTTCTTGCTGGTGAAGATGGTCAACCGGGTGAAGGACGCCGCCACGAAGAAGGAAGAGGAAGCCCCCGCGCCGGCCGGCCCGACCGAGGTGGAGCTTCTGACCGAGATTCGCGACGCGCTGAAAAAATAAGCGCCCGCCCAGTCAGAAAAAGGCCCGCCGGGTGGCGGGCCTATTACGTTACAGGGGCGACGCCCTCAAAGCTTCAGCGCCTCCGAGCCACTGATCGAGGGCAGGCCCAGCGCCTCGCCCACGGCGGCATAGGTCAGCTTTCCGGCATGGACGTTCAGCCCGTTCAGAAGATGCGGATCGTCGGCGCAGGCCTGTTTCCAGCCCTTGTCGGCCAGCGCGATCATGAAGGGCATCGTCGCATTGCCCAGCGCGATGGTCGAGGTGCGGGCAACCGCGCCGGGCATGTTCGCCACGCAGTAATGCATGATGCCGTCAACCTCGTAGATCGGGTCCTGGTGGGTTGTGGCGCGCGAGGTCTCGAAACAGCCGCCCTGGTCGATGGCGACGTCCACCAGCGCCGCGCCCGGCTTCAGCTCCTTGAGCTGCGCCTTCGAGATCAGCTTGGGCGCCGCGGCACCGGGAATGAGCACCGCGCCGATGATCATGTCGGCCTGACGCGCCAGTTCGGCCGTATTCCCCGCCGAGGCGTAGGAGGTCTTGAACATACCGCCAAAGACATCGTCAAGGTAGCGCAAGCGCGGGATCGAGCGGTCCAGCACGGTCACATCCGCGCCCATCCCGGCGGCGATCTTCGCCGCATGGGTGCCGACGACACCGCCGCCGATCACCACCACCTTCGCGGGGCCGACGCCCGGCACACCGCCCAGCAGAACGCCGCGCCCGCCATTGGCCTTCTGAAGCGTCCAGGCCCCGACCTGCGGCGCCAGCCGTCCCGCGACCTCGGACATCGGCGCCAGCAGCGGCAGCCCGCCCATACGGTCGGTCACCGTCTCATAGGCGATGCAGGTGGCGCCAGAGGCCAGCAGGTCCTTCGTCTGCTCCGGGTCCGGCGCCAGGTGAAGGTAGGTGAACAGGATCTGCCCCTCGCGCAGCATCTTGCGCTCGACCGCCTGCGGCTCCTTCACCTTCACGATCATGTCGGCGCTGTCGAAGACCTCCTTCGCGGTGCCAAGGATCTTTGCCCCGACGGCGGTGTAATCCGCATCGGTGAAACCCGCGCCCATGCCGGCGTTGGTCTCGATGACAACTTCATGGCCATGGCTGATGGCCTCCTGCGCCGCAGCCGGCGTCATGCCGACGCGGAACTCCTGCGGTTTGATCTCTTTCGGGCAACCGAGTTTCATTCGCGCACCTCGCTGAATTTCATTGCGCCGAATCTGCCCGATCGGACACGAAATTACTTTGAGATTTCGGGGGTGAAAGCATCCCGGATTGGTGATATATTCGACAGTGAGCCATAATGACCGCAGAATATTCCACGACCATGGACCTTGACGCGATAGACCGTCGCATTCTTGCTGCATTGCAGAAAGAAGGCCGCATCACCAATGCCGAGCTTGCGGACAGGGTGAACCTCTCCCCCTCCGCCTGCCATCGGCGTGTGCAGCGGCTGGAATCCGAAGGCTATATCTCGGGCTTCGTCGCGCTTCTGAACGCCCGCCGCCTGGGCCGCCCGACCACCGTCTTTGTCGAGATCACGCTGTCGGGCCAGGCCGACGAACTGCTTGAGGCATTCGAGCGCGCCGTCACCACGGTACCCGACATCCTTGAATGTCACCTGATGGCAGGCTCGGCCGACTATCTCCTCAAGGTCATCGCCGAGGATACCGAGGATTTCGCCCGCATCCACCGCCGCCACCTCGCCCGCCTGCCGGGCGTGGCGCAGATGCATTCCTCCTTCGCGCTCAGGACCGTGCGCCAGACCACCGCGATCCCGGTCTGACCGTCAGCTCCGCAACCCCGTTTCGCGCAACAGACCCATCCGCTTGGCCTCATAGTAGTAGCCGCGCGCATACCACATCACCGCCCGGTCCCGGTCGCCCCGCGCGACCATCCAGGCGCCGCGCAGGTACTTGACGCCATAGCGCAGATTGGTGTCGGCATCGAGCAACCCTTCGGGCCCGCCGCGATAGCCCATGGTCCGCGCGGTTTCAGGCAGGATCTGCATCAGCCCGTAATAGGGCCCGTTGCGGGCGCCCGGATCATAGCTGCTTTCGCGCTGCACGACGCGGTGGACCAGATCCTCGGGCACATCATAGGCGCGCGCATAGTGCGCGATCAGGCGGTTGATCTCCTCCGGCCCGCCCGCAGATCGGCGCGGCTTCGGCCGCCCACAGGCCGCAAGCCCGGCCAGCAACAGCCCAAGGGCGGCACGGCGCGACAGCTCGTTCATCGGTTCACCTCGCACAGTTAGGGGGCGCGTACCCCCTCATAGCCGCCCACAACGAACGGGAACACCCATCCACTTCTTCGTTGCGAAAATACTCCGGGGGTGCGGGGGTGGGACCCCCGCGCGGGTCGCCCGCGTCGGCGGGCGAGGCCCCGGACAAACGAAAACCCCCGGGCCGGGCCGCGGGGGTTCGCGTCTTCGCGGGGACCAAGGCCCCCGCCAGCGTCACACACGCTTCAAAGCGCGCCTTCGCGCTGGGCCTTCTTGCGCGCCAGTTTGCGGGCACGGCGGATGGCCTCGGCCTTCTCGCGCGCTTTTTTCACGGACGGCTTCTCGAAATGCTGCTTGAGCTTCATTTCGCGGAAAACCCCCTCGCGCTGAAGTTTCTTCTTCAGAGCACGAAGCGCCTGTTCGACATTGTTGTCGCGAACGCTGACCTGCATGTGGTTGTCACCACCTTCCTAAGTTAGAGTTGCATATTCTTGCAGGAAGCGCCCCTATAGCAAAGGCCCCGACCTTTGTCTACGGGCGCCGCAATTGATGGAGAGGACGATGGACACCCCCCGCGAACGGCTTCTCGACGCGATCCTCGGCCATGCCGTTTTCGACGGGTGGAGCGAGGCGGCCTTTCGCGCCGCGGCGGAGGACTGCGGCATCGACCCCGCGCTTGCGCGCGCCCATGCGCCGCGCGGCGCGGTCGATCTGGCCGCCGATTACCACCGCCGGGGCGACCGGCAGATGGTCGCCGCGCTAAGCGACGCGGCGCTCTCGAACCTGCGCTTTCGCGACCGGATCGCCCTTGCGGTGCGGCTTCGCCTTGACGGGGCGGACCGCGAACTGGTGCGGCGCGGCGCGGCGCTTTTCGCGCTGCCGCAACACGCGGCGACCGGGGCGCAGCTGATCTGGGGAACCGCCGACGCGATCTGGACCGTGCTTGGTGACACCTCGCGCGACATCAACTGGTACTCCAAGCGCGCCACGCTCTCGGCCGTCTATTCGGCCACCGTCCTGTACTGGCTCGGCGATGAAAGCGAAGGACATCAGGCGACGTGGGACTTCCTCGATCGCCGGATCGAGGGCGTGATGAGGTTCGAAAAGACCAAGGCGCAGTTGCGCGACAACCCGGTGCTGTCGAAGCTGCTTGCCGGGCCGCTGGACGTCCTCACGCGCATCCGCGCGCCGCAAAGACAATCCGGAATGCCTGGACAGATCAAGGAAGACCCCACGACATGACCCTGCCCAGGACCATGCGCGCCGTCGAGATCACCAGGCACGGCGCCCCCGAGGTATTGCAGATCGCCGCCGTTCCGGTCCCCGAACCGGGTCCGGGGCAGATCCTGATCCGCGTGGACTGGGCGGGCGTCAACCGGCCCGACGCGCTGCAACGCGCGGGCGCCTACGCCCCGCCGCCCTCCGCCTCGCCGCTGCCGGGGCTTGAGGCGGCGGGCACCGTCGCAGCCCTTGGCCCCGGCACCTCAGGCTGGAAGCTGGGCGACGCCGTCTGCGCGCTTCTGCCCGGTGGTGGTTATGCCGATTATGTCGTGACACCCGCCGCCCATGCCCTGCCCGTCCCCGACGGGCTGAGCCTGAAAGAGGCCGCCTGCCTTCCCGAAACCTGCTTCACCGTCTGGTCCAACGTGGTCATGCGCGGCGGGCTGAAGGCCGGGGAACGCTTCCTTGTCCATGGCGGGTCCTCCGGGATCGGCACGACGGCGATCCAGATCGCCCATGCGCTTGGCGCGCGGGTCTTCACCACCGCAGGCTCGGCGGAGAAATGTGCCGCCTGCACCGCTCTTGGTGCCGAACGCGCGATCAATTACCGCGAGGAGGATTTCGTCGCCGCGCTGACTGCGGAGGGCGGGGCTGACGTGATCCTCGACATGGTCGGCGGTGACTATATCGCGCGGAACCTGAAGGCACTGGCCGAGGACGGGAGGCTGGTGCAGATCGCGTTCCTGCAAGGCCCGAAGGCCGAGATCAACTTCGCGCCGATGATGATGAAACGACAGACAATCACCGGATCGACGCTGCGGCCCCAGAGCGATCTCGCCAAGGCGCGGATCGCGGCGGAGCTGCGCGCGCATGTCTGGCCAATGATCGCGGGCGGCAAGCTGCGTCCGATCATCGATTCGGAGTTTCCGCTGGATCAGGCCGCCGAGGCGCATCGGCGGATCGAAAGTTCCGGCCATATCGGCAAGATCGTGCTGAAGGTCGGCGGCTGACCCACCTGCGGCAAATCGACCCGCGGCATGGCCCCGGCGCCGGGAAAGGACCACATCCCGTTACGGGCATATGGCCCGTCCGGCCGCGCCCGACAGCCAAGGAGAGAGCCATGACCAAGGAAAATCGCGGCGGCTTCGCCTTTGACGAAGGTCTGCCACCAGACGTGATCGCCGTCACCGCGCATGGTCACATCAGCCGCGCGGATTACGAAAGCGAACTGATCCCACTTGTGGAAGAAAGGGTGCGCGCCGAAGGGAAGGTCAAGCTTCTCTACGATCTCGGCGCTGATTTTGCTGGCGTTTCTGCCGGTGCGGCCTGGGACGACGCCAAGCTTGGTCTGCTGCATCTGGCCGATTTCGCCCGCATCGCGGTGGTGACGGACCATGAATGGGTGCGGATCGGCGTCAAGATGTTCGCGCCTCTGATCCCCTGCCCCGTCCACCTCTTCCACCTGACCGAACGTGCGGCAGCGCGGGACTGGATCTGTGCCAACGGCCCCGACCGCCCCCATAAGCCCGGCGTGGACGCCACCCACAAGATCCCGCCGCTGGAAGACCGGATTCCGCCCGAGTCCTGATCCACGCGCGCAAGCATCGTGCAATCCCTCCGCGGCTGCGCTATGCTGCGTCGCAGCAAAACCATGCCGGGGGTATGGGCCATGCCGGGAAAGGTGATCGCGGTCGTTCAGCAGAAAGGCGGATCGGGCAAGACCACGCTTGCCGTCAATCTGGCTGTGTCCTGTTTGCGGCGGGGCCTGTCGGTCGCACTGCTCGACACCGACCCGCAAGGCTCCCTCGGGCGCTGGTTCATGGCGCGACGCGATCGTCTGGGCGAGGCGGGGATGGAGTTCTCCACCTCCTCGGCCTGGGGGGTGTCCTATGAATGCGAGAAACTGAAGCGCAGTGCCGACATCGTCATCGTTGACACCCCGCCCAAGGTCGATGCCGACCTGCGTCCCGCTCTGCGTGAGGCCGATCTGATCCTCGTCCCCGTGGCCTCCAGCCATGTTGACCTCTGGGCCACCGAGGGAGTCCTTGACCTTGCCGCGCGGGAACGCAAATCCGCCTGGCTGGTCCTGAACCGCGTCCGGTCCGGCACCCGTCTGGCCGAGGATGTCGCGCACGCGGCGGCGGAGATGACCGCCGAACTGGCCACCGCCCGCCTCGCCAACCGCGTCGTTAATCGCGAACCGATGGGACAGGGCATGGCCGCCGAGGAGGCCGGGCCGAGGCGCGTGCGGGCGGGGGTCGCGGCCCTCACGGATGAGGTCCTGCACCTGCTGGAGGGCTGAACCGGGCCGCACACCCTTCACAGCGAGGCTTTGACATCCCCACCCCGCCCGCGCGATAGTCGGGCTATCGCGCGGGCGGAACGAAAGGAGAGGGCGAATGACGAAGATCAGCAGGGATTTCGACGGCCAGACGGTGCTTACCACCTTCGAGATGACGCCCGGCACGGCGCAGGAATTGATGGACGCGCTGACCGACGCCTATGAAAACTTCATCAGCCGCCAGCCCGGCTTCATCTCTGCCGGCCTGCACATGAACGACGCCCAGACCCGGATCGCCAACTACTCGCAATGGCGCGACCGCAAGGATTTCCAGGCCATGCTGCGCACCCCGGAAATGCGCGAGCGCAACAAGCATATCCATGGCCTCTGCTCGCGCTTCGAACCCGTCATGTATGAGGTTGTCGCGGTGTTCTGAGCCGTGCAGCCTGCCGCAAAGATGCCGCAAAGGCTCCGCAACTCGGCCCGAATGGGTGGGAATAAACGGCCTGTAGCTGCAAAAGGCTTCCCTCGGCGCCGCGTTCAACAGCCCCCACCCATTGCGCGGCGTCGAGGTCTTTCCTTTCCCCCATGACGAACCTAGCCTCACCGCGAACAGCGGAGGGTATGATGCGCGTTTTCCTGCGCCCCGGACGGTCCGAGGTCCTTGCAGCGAACGGCATGGCGGCGACATCGCACCCGCTGGCCGCAAAGACCTGCATCGACATCCTGCAACAGGGCGGCAACGCGGTGGACGCCGCGATCGCCGGTGCCGTCCTTCTGGGTCTGGCAGAGCCGCAATCCTGCGGGAGCGGCGGCGACTGCTTCGTGCTGCTGAAACCCGCCGGGACCGAAGAGGTGATCGCGCTGAACGGATCGGGCCGCGCGCCCGCGGGCCTGTCCGCCGACGCGCTGCGCGCCCGCGGGAAGACCGCCATCGGCACAGAAGACATCGAGGCGGTGACCATCCCCGGCGCCATCGACGCGCTCTGCCGCCTGTCGCAGGATCACGGGTGCCTCGGCCTGGCCGACGCGCTCGCCCCAGCGATCCGCTATGCGGAAGAAGGCGTGCCCGTCGCGCCGCGCGTCGCCTTCGACTGGGCCGAAGCCGCCGGCCGCCTTCAGGGCCCCGGCCAGCGGCACTACCTGACCTCCGGCAAGGCTCCGGCCGTGGGCGATCTGTTCCGCAGCCCCGCCCATGCCGAGGCGCTGCGCGCCATCGCCCGCGACGGGCGGGCGGGCTTTTACGAAGGCCCTGTGGCCGAGGATATGGTGGCCACCCTCCGCGCCGCGGGGGGGTGCCACACGCTTGACGATTTCGCCGCGACACGCGCCGACTATGGCCACCCGATCCGGGGCGGCTACGCGGGGCACGAGGTGCT
>DAIOXI010000023.1:4757-5415 GCA_036758045.1 Albidovulum sp. | reverse complement strand
GAACACGCCCCGAACGGTCAGGGCGCGACCGCGCTGCTGATGCTGAAGATCCTGTCGCGATTCGACCTTGCACGGCTGGCCCCCTTCGGCGCCGAACGCGCGCATCTTGAGGCCGAGGCGGCCAAGCTTGCCTATGACGCCCGCGACCGCTTCATCGCCGACCCGGACCACACGACGCGGCTGGATCACATGCTGTCCGACGACACCGCCGACCGTCTCGCCGCACTGATCGACCCGGCCCGCGCCATGCCCTCGGCGCAGGCCGCCAGCGGGGCGGTCCACCGCGATACCGTCTATGTCACCGTCGTCGACCGCGACCGCATGGCCGTGTCGCTGATCTATTCGACCTATTGGAGCTTTGGCTCCGGCCTCGCCTCCGGCCGCTACGCGATCCTGATGCAGAACCGCGGCGCGGGGTTCAGCCTGACGCCCGGCCACCCGAATGAGGCCGGACCCGGCAAGCGCCCGATGCACACGATCATCCCCGGAATGTTGGCGCGCGAGGGGCGCCTTGTGATGCCCTTCGGCGTCATGGGCGGCGCCTATCAGCCGACCGGCCACACGCGGCTGATCACCAACGTGCTCGATTTCGGCCTGTCGCCGCAGGCCGCCATCGACGCCCCGCGCTGCTTTGCCGGGGACGGCGTGTTGCGGGTGG
>DAIOXI010000023.1:0-4747 GCA_036758045.1 Albidovulum sp. | reverse complement strand
CACCGACTATGCCGACCGCAATATCGTCGATCGCCTGTCCGTCGTCGATGGTGTCGCAAATGTCCGGATCGGCGGCCGGCAGCGCTATGCCATGCGCATCTGGCTCGACCGCACGGCACTCGCTGCACGGAATCTGACCGTCGAGGATGTCGAGGCCGCCCTGCGCCGCGAAAATGTCGAGCTTCCGGCCGGGCAGATCGAATCCACCATGCGCGATTTCGTGGTGCGGGTGGAGCGCGGCTATGACCCGGCCGTCACCGCAGCGCTTGCGGAAATGGGCCACCGGATCGAGGTGCCGGACGGCCCATTGGGCGGTGCGCAGGCGATCCGCATCGACGACAGGCGCGGCATCTTGATCGGCGCCTCGGACCCGCGCAAGGATGGCTGCGCTCTGGGGTATTGAGGCGCGGAAGGATCAGTTCATCTGATAGTGAAGCGGGTAAAACCCGTCCTCGAAATCGCCGAAAAGGGCTGGCAGGGCTGGGTGGTCCACAGGCTCCCCCGTCGGGTCGGCTATGAGGTTCTGTTCCGAGACATAGGCGACATAGTAGCTTTCGTCATTCTCGGCCAGAAGGTGATAGAAGGGCTGGTCCTTGGACGGACGGCTGTCTTCCGGGATCGCGGCATACCATTCGTCCGTGTTCGAGAAGATCGCATCCACGTCGAACACGACACCACGGAACGGGTGCTTGCGATGGCGCACCACCTGTCCAAGATGATATTTTGCCTGCGTCTTCAGCATCTGAGCCTTAGTCCCTGTTTTCATTCATAAACCCTTGGGCGGGGTCCTGTCCATGGGCGCTACGGAAACAGTCTGTGAATCACCTCCCGACAGTGCCCGCCCGGTCGCCTCGGCCCGCCGCGCTCCGGCCTCTCCCGATGATTGCAGGACGGGCTTCGGGGCGGGACCATCGCTTTGTGATTTCCTCTGCCACCGATTTTCCGTAAAATGCCGGAAAAACAAACGCGAGAGGCAGTATGGGCAAGGTTCTGCGGCTGGGTATTCTGCTGCTGTTGGTGTCTTGTGGCGGCGGCAGCAACACGGCGCCGCGCAACCTGGAGAATGCATGCGCCATTCTTCAGGAACGCCCGCGATATGAGGACGCGATGAAACGGGCGGAGCGGCGCTGGGGTGTTCCGATCCACGTCCAGATGGCGACGATCTACCAGGAGAGCAAGTTCATCGGCAACGCCAGGACCCCGCACAAGTATGCGTTGGGGATCATTCCAATGGGCCGACAAAGCTCGGCCTACGGTTATTCGCAGGCGCTCGACGGGACTTGGGACGACTATGTCAGGGCGACCCGCCGCTATGGCGCGCGGCGCAACAAGATGGATGACGCGGCCGATTTCATGGGCTGGTACATGGACCAGTCGGAAAAGAAGCTCGGCCTTTCGAAATACGACGCGACATCGCAATATCTAGCTTATCATGAGGGCCACACCGGCTATATGCGGGGTAGCCATCAGTCGAAGGCCTGGCTCATGCGGGTCGCGGCGGAAGTCGGACAGCGGGCGGAGATGTATCAGTTCCAACTGGCGAGTTGCGGAAAGCTTTAACGGTCGTTGGATTTTCGCAGAAGATCGTCGATGGAAAAGAAAGACAGCGGATATTTCTTGCCCAGCGTCAGTTGGCCGAACCGCACCTGCGTCTGGGAACCCGTCCCGTCAGTCACGATCCATTGGCGTAACGCTATGGGATCGCTGGAGAAAAACAACGTGATCTGGCCGTATTCGGGATGCTTCGGGTCCTGCGCGGTGACGTAGGTCAGGTCGCCCTGCATGCCTTGGGCGACGACCATCTTCGCCTGGTTCAGGTTCACCCGCGGCGTCAGGATCAGGCTGAGAGGCGTCTTCGACAGCGGATACTGCTCGGCAGAAGTATTTGATTTACCGTCGAAAATCGCCACCTGCCCGGCGGCGGCGAGAACCAGCGTCCGGTCCGGCGGCGCGTATTCGAAGCGCATCCGGTGCGGGCGGCTGATCCAGAGCGTACCCTTGGAGGTGGAGCCATCGGCATTCACCTGCGTGAACGGCGCCTCGGCCGTCGTTATGCCGTTGAAATAGTTGGAAATTGCGTCAAGCGACAGCTGTTCGGCATGGGCCGGGAAAGCCAGCACGGCGGCGAGGACGGGGGCGAAAAGCGCGGTGTATCTCATGCCCCTTATCTAGGGCAGGCCCCGTGGTTATGCCATAACACATCCGTCACGACCGCGTAGGGTTGGAGTAACGACACGGCGCGCGGGCGGGAAACCGCCTTTTCACCCTGCCCCGCATCAGCGCCATGCTGCGGACCATCATGCTCCCCCGGGTGGCCGATGTCAGCGCCGAGCCGATGTCCGCCCACTATGGCCCGACCTTCGAGGAGGAGTTGAAACACCTGCGGCGCGAGATCTTCGACACCGTCGATAAGGAGTTGACCGAACGCGAGGTCCAGCAACTCGCCATGAAGAACGCAGCCGTCCGCAAGGCCCGCATCGCCACGCTGAAACAGTTGCGCGACCGGCGGAGGGTGGAGCAACGCGACCGGGCGCTGGTGTTGAGGACGTGGAACAAGTGAGGGGGGTGGACGACCCAAGCATACCATTTGATGTGGAAGCGGCAAATAGACTCGCTGGCTCAGATTTACGGGTTCAGCAGCCAGATTGAGGAAGCCATCAAGGCTTACATCTAAGTCGGCGCTTCACAACATGTGTACCGCCCGGCGGCAACGCCGGGCAGCGCCCGACCCTCCCCCCCGGGGAGGGCGCTGCCCTTTGTGGGGGGTGGGGGCGTTGGGGAGAAGGGGTGGCGGGGTGAACCCCGCCCTACGGGGGGACAGGCGCGCGCGCGCCCCGGACCTGATCCGGGCCCTCGGGTGGTGTTTGCGATGAGGTCCCGGCTCAAGGCCGGGACGGTGCGGGCAGGTTACTGCTCCGGCACCAGAATCTCCCGCTTCCCCACATGGTTCGCGGGCGAGACGAGCCCCTCTTCCTCCATCTGCTCCACCAGCCGTGCGGCCTTGTTGTAGCCGATCCCACGCTTGCGCTGGATATAGGAGGTGGAGCCCTTGCGGTCGCGCAGCACCACCTGGACGGCCTGATCGTAAAGCGCGTCCTCGCCGTCGGTATTGCCGCCGAGGCCGAGGACCATGTCGATGTCGGCCTCCTTCTCCTCATCGGGGCCTTCCACGACGCCGGACATGTATTCGGGCGGGCCGAAGGACTTGAGGTGGGTCACGATCTCCTCCACCTCCTCATCGCTGACGAAGGGGCCGTGGATACGGGTGATGCGGGAACCGCCGGCCATGTAGAGCATGTCGCCCATGCCCAGAAGCTGTTCGGCGCCCATTTCGCCAAGGATGGTCCGGCTGTCGATCTTCGACGTGACCTGGAAGGAAATCCGGGTCGGGAAGTTGGCCTTGATCGTGCCGGTGATGACATCGACCGAGGGGCGCTGGGTCGCCATGATAAGGTGAATGCCGCTCGCCCGCGCCATCTGGGCGAGGCGCTGGATGCAGGCCTCAATCTCCTTGCCTGCCACCATCATCAGGTCGGCCATCTCGTCGACGATAACGACGATATAGGGCAGGGATTTGGGCTCGAACTCCTCCGTCTCGAAGACAGGTTCGCCGGTTTCCTCGTCAAAGCCGGTCTGAACGGTGCGCTTGAACATCTCGCCCTTGGCGAGCGCCTCCCTGACGCGACCGTTATAGCCCTCGATGTAGCGCACGCCCATCTTGGACATCTTGCGATAGCGCTCCTCCAACTCGCCCACCACCCATTTCAGGGCGACCACCGCCTTCTTGGGGTCGGTGACGACGGGGGAAAGAAGGTGCGGGATGCCGTCATAGACGGAAAGCTCCAGCATCTTGGGGTCGATCATGATCAGGCGGCATTCCTCGGGCGTCAGCTTGTAGAGGAGCGACAGGATCATCGTGTTGATGGCGACGGACTTGCCCGAGCCGGTGGTCCCCGCGATCAGAAGGTGGGGCATCTTGGCGAGGTTCGCCACAACGGGTTCCCCGGCGATGTCCTTGCCAAGCGCGAGCGGCAGCTTGAGGTTGCTGTCACCATATTCGCGGGCCGACAGGATCTCGCGCAGGACCACCTTCTCGCGGTAGGCGTTCGGCAGTTCGATGCCGATCACGGTGCGGCCGGGAACGGTGGAGACGCGGGCCGAAAGCGCCGACATGGACCGCGCGATGTCGTCGGCAAGGCCGATGACGCGGCTGGCCTTGAGGCCCGGCGCGGGTTCGAGTTCATACATGGTGACGTCCGGGCCGGGGCGGACGGAGGTAATCTCCCCCTTCACGCCGTAATCGTCGAGAACGCTTTCCAGCATCCGCGCGTTTTCCTCCAACGCCTCGTCGGACAGCGGACGGCGCTGGATGGAGGCCGGGTTGGCGAGGAGGTTCAGCGGCGGAATCTCATACTCCGCGGCCTTTTCGTCGAACCTGAGGCACGGCTGGGCCTCGCTGATCGCCTGGCGCGATGGGGCGGATTTCTTCACCGCGTGCTGGACAAGCGGGCGCTGGGGCGTGGCGGCGGCATCGGTCTCGAACAGCGGCTGGGCGGTGAGGGCGGCGCTGTCGTCAAAGTCGGTGACGTCGTCGAAATCGTCATAGTCCTCGACCGGCTCCGCCTCGATCACCTCGGGCTGGGCCAGGCGGCGGCCGCGAAGGAAGCGTGGTGCCACATCGCTGTCCAAAGACGCGGCGGCGGCGGGCGCGGCCGGGGCGGCCATCGCCGCGCGGGCGCGGTTGACG
>DAIOXI010000022.1:12823-22768 GCA_036758045.1 Albidovulum sp. | reverse complement strand
TGTTCGACGACATGACCGAGGTTCCCGACGATTACCGCGCCCGGCTGACGATCGCGCGCGACCGCGGCCTGCCGCTGCTTTGCGCCAATCCGGACGTGGTCGTGGATCTGGGCGAAACGCGCCTCTATTGCGCCGGCGCGCTGGCCGAGCTTTATACCGATCTGGGCGGCCAGTCGCTGTATTTCGGCAAGCCGCACCCGCCGATCTACGACCTTGCCCGGCGGCGCGTGATCGCGGCAGGGCTCGATTTCGACCCGGCCCGCACGCTGGCGGTGGGCGACGGGATCGGCACCGATATTCAGGGCGGGCTGGGCGAAGGGATCGACACGCTGTTCGTGACCGGCGGGCTGGCGGCCGAAGCCTTCGGCCCGGATGTGGAGGCGCCCGAGGCGGGGCTTCTGCGGGGCTGGCTGGACGAACGGCAGATCACGCCGACCTATGCCATTGGCCGGTTGAGATAACCGAAACGTCCCGGCAATATTGTTGCCGCAACGGAAGTCATTCCGCAAATAAGTTGCGCGCCCGATTGCATGCAGCGAATTCAAGGGTTATGCTGCACTGCAACATGACTGCCATGGATTCGCGATGATGCTCGACAACCTGCCGCGTGGAACGATCTGTATCGAGGATCTGGAAGTGGGCATGACCCGCTATCTCCAGAAGACCGTCACCGACCGCGACATCGAAATGTTCGCCGAGGTCTCGACCGACCGCAATCCGGTCCATCTGGACGACGACTATGCCCGCGACACGATCTTCGAGGGCCGCATCGCCCACGGGATGCTGACCGCCGGGCTGATCTCTGCCGTGATCGGCGAACAGCTTCCGGGCCACGGCACCGTCTATCTTGGCCAAAGCCTGAAGTTCATGGCCCCCGTCCGCCCCGGCGACACCGTCTATGCCGAGGTCAAGGTCACCGCCATCGACCATGCCCGCCGCCGGGTGACCCTTGAAACCCATTGCGCCGTGGGCGATACGGTCGTTCTGAAAGGCGAAGCGCTGGTTCTGGCGCCCAGCCGCAAGTTCGACTGATCTTGGGCGGGGGCATCCGCCAGACGGGGGCAGATGCGCATTTTCAGGGACTGGCGGGGATTGACGGCCGCGGATCGCGGCGCATCTGTCGCGATGGGCAATTTCGACGGCGTCCATCTTGGCCATCAGGCGGTGATCGACCTTGCCCGCAGGCCGGACGCGCCGCTTGGCATCCTCACCTTCGAGCCCCATCCGCGCGAATTCTTCGCCCCCGACGCGCCGCCCTTCCGCCTGATGAATGCCGAGGCCCGCACCCACCGGCTTGAGAAGCTGGGCGTCGCGCGGCTTTACGAGCTTCCCTTCACCGCCGCGCTGGCCGGGATGGAGGCCGAGGATTTCGTGGCCGAGGTTCTGGTCGGCGGCCTTGGCATCGCCCATGTCACCGTCGGCGCCGATTTCTGCTTTGGCAAGGGCCGCAAGGGCACGGTGGAAACGCTGCGCCGGATGGGGGCCGATCTGGGCTTTGGCGTCACCATCGCGGACCTCGTCGCCCTTGACGGGACGGAGATTTCGTCAACCGCGATACGCACCGCGCTGGCCGAGGGCCGCCCGCGCGACGCGGCCCATATGCTTGGCCACTGGCACCGGATCGAGGGCGCGGTGCAGCATGGCGACAAGCGTGGCAAGGGGCTTGGCTTTCCGACCGCCAATATGGGCGTCGGCGGGCTGCACCTGCCCCGGCTGGGCGTCTACGCGGTCAAGGTCGATATCCTGACCGGCCCGCAGAAGGGGACGCATAGTGGCGCGGCCAGCCTTGGAGTCAGGCCGATGTTCGGGGAAAACCAGCCCAACCTCGAAACCTTTATCTTCGATTTCGACGGCGACCTTTACGGCCAGCACCTGTCGGTCGCGCTGGTGGACTATCTGCGGCCGGAGATGAAGTTCGACGGGCTGGATGCGCTGGTCGCCCAGATGAACGCCGATTGCGACCGGGCGCGGGCGATCCTCGCCGGTCTTTGACCCCCCTTCCCTTTCCACCCTCACAGGGGCAATGTCGCCGCCGATGAAAGACCCCATTCCCCGCGACGGCCTCAGGCCCGGCTTCTGGAAGCGCCCGCTGAACACGCTGACCCCGCGTGAGTGGGAGGCGCTTTGCGACGGCTGCGGCAAATGCTGCCTGAACAAGCTTGAGGATGCCGATACCGGGCAGGTCTTCTTCACCCGCATCGCCTGCCGTTTGCTTGACGACGAAACCTGCAGCTGCGGCCAGTATGAGGAACGCAAGCGTTTCGTCCCCGAATGCGTCGTGCTGACGCCGAAGACCATCGCCAAGGTCGCCTACTGGATGCCCTCCACCTGCGCCTACCGGCTGCGCCATGAGGGCAAGCCGCTTTACGACTGGCATCCGCTGATCTCCGGCCGCGCGGAAAGCGTACATGAGGCGGGGCAATCCATTCGCGGCTGGACCCTGCCGGAATACGAGATCCCGGAAGAGGACTGGGAAGACCACATCATCGAGGATCTGTGACCGGGGCGCAGCCCCGCCTGCCCCCTCGCATTTCTGCGACAGCCCCGGAAATTCGGCGCGCGCCATATTGGCCCGCCGCCCGCCGCGCCCTATAAGGCGTCGCGAGCCGGAAAGGATGGCCCCATGCGCAAGGCGAAGATCGAGCGAAAGACCGCGGAAACCAGCATCTCGGTCGAGGTCAACCTCGACGGGACAGGCAGCTATTCGAACGAAACCGGCGTCGGCTTCTTCGACCACATGCTTGACCAGCTGTCGCGCCATTCGCTGATCGACCTGACCGTGCGCGCCACAGGCGACCTGCATATCGACGACCACCACACGGTCGAGGATACCGGCATCGCGCTCGGTCAGGCCTTGGTGAAGGCGCTTGGCGACAAGAAGGGCATCCGCCGTTACGGCCATTTCACGCTGGCGATGGACGATGCGCAGGTGGCCTGCGCCCTCGACCTGTCCGGGCGGCCCTACCTTGTCTGGAACCTCGCTTTCCCGACCGCCAGGATCGGCACATTCGATACCGAACTGGTGCGGGAGTTCTTTCAGGCGGTGTCCACCCATGGCGGCATCACGCTGCATCTGGACCTGAACCACGGCATCAACAGCCACCACATCGCCGAGGCCGCCTTCAAGGCGCTGGCCAAGGCGCTGCGCATGGCGGTCGAGCCCGACCCCCGCAGCGATGCGCTGCCCTCGACCAAGGGCGCGCTCTGATCCGATGCTGACGGTCCTGATCGACTACGACAGCGGCAACCTGCATTCCGCCGAAAAGGCGTTTCAGCGGATGGCGGCGGAAACCGGCGCGGGCAAGGTCATCGTGACCGCGCGGGCCGAGGACGTGGCGCGCGCCGACCGGATCGTCCTGCCGGGCGACGGCGCCTTCCCCGCCTGCCGCGCCGCCCTTGACGCCGTGCCCGGCATGACCGAGGCGATTGCCGAGGCGGTGACACGCCGCGCGGTGCCCTTCCTTGGCATCTGTATCGGCATGCAGATGCTGGCCACGCGCGGGCATGAATACCGCGACACCGACGGCTTCGGCTGGATTGGCGGCGACGTGGTGCATATCGACCCTGCCGATCCGGCGCTGAAAGTCCCGCATATGGGATGGAACGAGCTTGTGATCGACCATGCCCATCCGGTCCTTGCGGGTATCGAAACCGGCGCGCATGCCTATTTCGTGCATTCCTACCATTTCCGCGTGACCGACCCGGCAGAGCGGCTGGCCCATTGCGACTATGGCGGCGACATCACCGCCATCGTCGGGCGCGACACGATCGTCGGCACCCAGTTCCACCCGGAAAAAAGCCAGGCGACGGGCCTGAAGCTCATCGCCAATTTTCTGGCGTGGACGCCGTGATTACTGCGCCCGCTGCCAGGTCTGCTTCGAACAGATAAGCCCGCCCGCCACACAGCCCGCCAGTTTCATGGAGTTGCCGTTCAACTGGATCTTCCCGATATAGATCTTGTCGTTCGACGGCCGCCAGACCTTGCCCGCATAAGCCCCGTCGCCCTTCGGCGCCATGTCGATCACCAGCGTCTTGCCGAGATTCGGGGACTTGTATTCCCCGCTCGCGTTGAAGGTCTTCGAGATGACCCCGCAGTAGTTCGGGCCGCAGGGCGACATCTTCACCAGCGCATAGGAGCCATCGTCAGGTTCCGTCTTCCAGAGCCCTTCGATCGGATCGGCCATGGCAGCGGTCGCGCCAAACACCAAGGCGGCAGCGAAAAGCATCGTCTTCATTGGTCATGTCCTCCCTGACATCTCGCCCGGATCATCTGCGAGAAGGCCCCCCTTCGTCCAGCGTGACGTGACGTTGACCGCGCCTTTGCATTCCGCCCCCGCCTGTGGCATGAGGCCCGCAAACGGAGACCCGCCCATGATCCTCTACCCCGCCATCGACCTCAAGGACGGCCAGTGCGTCCGGCTTCTGCACGGCGAGATGGACAAGGCCACGGTCTTCGGCGACGACCCGGCGGCGCAGGCGGGAAAGTTCGAGGCGGCGGGCTGCGACTGGCTTCACCTCGTCGATCTGAACGGCGCCTTCGCGGGCGCCCCGGTCAACGCCGCCGCGGTCGAGGCGATCCTGTCGCGCGTCACCGTCCCCTGCCAACTTGGCGGCGGTATCCGCGACATGGCGACGATCGAGGCGTGGCTGTCCAAGGGCCTCTCGCGCGTGATCCTCGGCACCGTCGCGGTGGAAAACCCCGCCTTGGTGCGCGAGGCCGCCGCCGCCTTCCCCGGCAAGGTCGCCGTCGGCATCGACGCACGGAACGGCAAGGTGGCCACGAAAGGCTGGGCCGAGGAAACCGACATCCTCGTCACCGACCTCGCGCGAAGCTTCGAGGATGCGGGCGTCGCCGCGATCATCTATACCGACATACTGCGCGACGGCGCGATGCAGGGGCCGAACATCAAGGCGACCGAGGCGCTGGCGCGTGCCGTCTCGATCCCCGTCATCGCCAGCGGAGGCGTCGCCTCGCTTGCCGACCTCACCGCGCTTCGCGACACCGGCGTCATTGCGGGCGCGATCTCGGGCCGGGCGCTTTACGACGGGGCGATTGACCTGACCCAGGCGCTCAAGGCCCTCGCCGCCTGATCTTCTTCTGTTTCGAAATACTCCGGGAGGGTCCGGGAGGGCAGCGCCCTCCCGGTTTCGCAAGGCCGAAACCCCTTCCCCGCCCGCACGTCCCGCGCTAGGAACGCGCAAGGAAAGGTGGCGTCCATGCTGAAAACCCGCATCATCCCCTGTCTCGACGTCGCTGACTGCCGCGGCGGGCGCGGATGAGCTTTGCTTTCTCGACATCCACGCCACGCATGAAAACCGCGGCACGATGTATGACCTCGTCACCCGCACCGCCGAACAGTGCTATATCCCGCTGACCGTCGGCGGCGGGGTGCGCAGCCATGAGGATGTGCGCGCCCTTCTGCTGGCCGGGGCCGACAAGGTCAGCTTCAACTCCGCCGCCGTCGCCGATCCCGATGTCGTGGCCGGGGCCGCCGACCGTTTCGGCAGCCAGTGCATCGTGGTGGCCATCGACGCCAAGACCGTGGAACCCGGCCGGTGGGAAATCTTCACCCATGGCGGGCGCAAATCCACCGGCATCGACGCGGTGGACTTCGCCCGCACCGTCGCCGCCAAGGGCGCGGGAGAGATCCTTCTGACCTCGATGGACCGCGACGGCACTCGGGCGGGCTTCAACCTGCCCCTGACCCGCGCCATCGCCGATGCGGTCGATATTCCGGTGATCGCTTCGGGGGGCGTCGGGACGCTCGACCACCTCGTCGAGGGGATCACGCAAGGCCACGCCTCCGCCGTCCTCGCCGCCTCGATCTTTCATTTCGGCGATTTCACCATCCGCGAGGCCAAGGAACACATGGCCGCCGCCGGTATTCCGATGAGGTTGACATGACCACCCTCCACACCCTCGCCGCCACCATTGCCGCCCGCAAGGGGGCCGACCCGGACAGGTCCTGGACCGCCAAGCTTCTTGCCAAGGGTCCCGAGAAATGCGCCGAGAAGTTCGGGGAGGAAGCGGTCGAGGCGATCATCGAGGCGGTGAAGGGCGACCGGGCGCGGCTGACGGCCGAGGCGGCGGACGTCCTCTACCACCTCCTCGTGATGCTTGCCGCCCGCGACGTGACGCTGGCGGAGGTGGAGGCGGAACTGGCGCGGCGCGAAGGCACCTCGGGCATCGCGGAAAAGGCCGCGCGCTGAGCAAGGCGTTGCGCTTCGCCCGCGCCCAGCCTATTGGACGGGAACCGGGATTTCGAAGGGGTCCGAAGGATGAGCATCGACAAGGAAAGCGACATCGCGGCCAATCTCCAGATCGGCCCCACCTCGCTTGGCATGGTGCGGATCTATGTCGAGGCCGAGGGGTTTGAACTGCCGCTCGACTTCGACCCCGAAGAGGCCGAGGAAATCGCCGAAGAGCTGCGCGCCGCCGCCGACGCCGCGCGCAACGTGGGCGGCGGCAAGGGGTCTAAAGGCCGGAAGTGACGCCGGGATCGCGCAAGCCCTGAAGCCGCAGCGCGGCATGGCGCCGGCATGCCGCAACGGGAAAACCCCGAAAGGCCGCGCCGTACCCGTCGGCCATGATGAGGCCGGTTTCCGGCGGCAGCAGATCGACCGGGAATTCGGTATCGACCGCCCAGAAGAAGCGGTCCGCCCATTCCAGATAGCCCTGCCACTTGCGGTCCGAGACATAGTCGGTCCGGCTTGACTTGCACTCGACAATCCAGATTTCGCCCTTCGGCCCCAGCGCCATCACATCGACGCGCAGCCCCGCGCAGGGGACCAGTTCCTCGACCGTGACGAAGCCATGGTCAAGAAGATGGCGGCAGACGCCGCGTGCAAGAAGCTGGCCGGGCATGAGGTCGGGAAGCATGGACGGAACTATGAACAGAAAGGGAACACATGTCCAGCCTCGCGCCCCCGCGCCCGGCCCTTGTCACGCACTCAAGGATGGGTCAGGCCGCTTCGGCGACCGGACGGCCCTTTACCAACAGAACATTCACCACAAGGTTCACCAGGAAAACGGCCATGGCGCCTGCGGTCAGCAGCGAACCGACGATCGCAAGCCCCTCGCCCCGGCCGGTTTCGGCCATGGCGATGCCGGGTACCATCGTCCAGACGCCAAGCGTGGCAAGGCCGAAATGCACCCGTGACAGAACCGACGCCGCGGCGCGCGGCGTCAGGTGGTAGAACAGGCCCATCAGCGCCATCGTCACGAACCCGACGAGGTTGAGATGGGCATGGGCGGGGGCAAGGGTAAAGTCCTGCGAGGCGCCCATATGTATGCCCCAGAGCATCCCGATCGTCACATAGACCGCGCCCGAGGCGAAAAAGAGAAGTCCGATACCTTTCATGTTTCGCGTTTCCTGTAGCTTCCGCCGGCCACCCTATCGTCGCCGGTGGCGCCCGGTAGCATCGCACAATCCTGTCCCGAAAGGTCAGGAAATCCGCACCGCCCGCGCGAAAGGCCCCTTGCTGCGACGCCAGCACGCGCCTAGATTGTCCGGTGGCGGGTTCTGCCCCTCTCGTATGTGGCCCTTTTCCAGTGGCCGATAATCTCTTCCGAGGGAGCTGGCTCTGCCGGGACCGTGGTCCCGGTATCTGGCGCCCACCTGGTTAAGCCAGGCTCTCGGGAAATACACGCCTCTACGGTTGCCGCGGTTCCCGCCACTTTCCCGCGGCCCATGAAAAAGGGGGGCGGATGATCCGCCCCCAGGTCAAGCTCCTTCAAGCGCGGGCAGGCTTAGAACCCGATCACCAGAGACACGCCCAGCTTGTTGTCGGTCTTGATCGCGCGGGCATCGTTGTAGTCGGTGATGTAGCTGACCCGCGTCGAAAGCGCGTCGGTCATCTTGAAGTTCATCCCCAGCTCATTGTTGACCCGCGTCGCAGTGTCAGAGGTCAGGATATCGGTGTCCATGGTCGCGAACATCGTGTCGGTGAAACGGTGATAGAAGCGCGAGGAGGCGATATAGCCGACCTCGGTCGTTTCCGCACCAAGCCCGTCCTCAAGATAGCTCGCTCCGACACCGGCCTGAAGGCGCCAGGTCGTGTCGGGCGTGTTCACGATCCGCACGCCGGGACCGAAGCCGAGGAAGCCGTCGTTCTTGTATTCCGTCGCGGTGACGGCAAGCCCATCGGTGTTCAGGCGGCCCAGCACGAAGCCATAGACCTTGTCGCTGAAGTAGTAGTTCGCGTCATAGACGCCAAAGGCGCTTTTCTCGGTCGTGGTGCCGGCGGCTTCGGAAAACTCGATGGCCAGGCCAACGGTCTGCACGAAGGTGCCGTTGCTGTGACGCACGCGGGCGCCGATTCTCAGGTCCTGCGTGTCCTGGTTGCCGGTGACGCCCGAATAGGTCAGCGCGACACTGCCCGAAAGGCCAAGCTTGGTGTCGGGATTGCCGAAACGGGCGTCATCTTCGGAGCGGGCGAAATCGTCCTGCACGTCGCGCTCTATGTCGCGGACCTGATCGTTGATCGCGCGCATCCCGGTCAGGGTCGTCTGCGCGAAGGCGGGCGCGGCACCAACGCCAAGCGACAGCACGAGGACCGAGGCGGCGGGTTTGAATATGGTTTTCATGTTTCTTCCTTTCATCGGAAAGGCCCCGTGAGGGGGCCGTCAGCAGGCAGTCGTCTGCCTTGACGCCGATGTAGAGACCCGCCTTCCACAACTGAAATTTAGAATAATCGAGGTTGAGACGAGTATTACTCGGGCTTGGAACCCTTGAAATCGGGCGGAGTGGGCCGAAGACGGAAACCGCCCGCGCGGCGGCGGGCCAGGCGGGCGGTTTTATGTTTTGAAACAGCCTCTTGCGCGGATACGCGCGGGGGTGTGGCAGGCGATCCAGCGGAGGGGTGAAGGCCGCTCAGATAAAGTCACGGATCTCTTCGATGTCGGTTTCGGCGGCAGAAACCGCCTCCGCCAGTGTCGCATTGGCAACATCGGCGAGGTCATCGTCAAGGTCGTCGCGCCAGACGGACCAGACGGTCTGGGTATAGACTGGCGCGCCCGGCACCACCCAGAGCGTTCCACGCTCCACATACCGCTTCACGAGTCGCGCCGGAAGGTAGGCCGCGAACTCCCGATCCACCAGATATCGCGCCGCCAGCGCCCCCATCGACAGGGTCAGACCGGGATTGGACAGGCCCGGCAAGGTCTGGTTGTGGAACTGGAAGAAGTCCGGTCCCCAGTCGACATAGACATAGCGCCCGACGAGATCGTCAAGCGCCGGGTCCGCCCAGCTTGCGGCCAGCACGATCTCTTCCTCAAGCACCTTGTCCACGGCCGTTCCGGGGCGCAGCGTCGGCGCATAGGTCAGCGCGATCTGCATCACGCCTTCGGACATGGCGCGGGTCAACTGGTCGGGCATGCCCACCTCGCAGCGCAGGCCCAGCAAAGGCTCCGCCGCCCGCAGCGCGTCGATCCAGCGAAAGCCAAGCCGGGGCCAGAGCGAGATTTGCGCCCCGATGGTGAGCGAACGTTTGAACCCTTCCGGCACGGCGACCTGCTGGCGGGCCTTTTCCCAGTTGCGCACCAGCGACAGCGCGAAACCTTCGAATTCGCGGCCCGAGGGCGTCAGCTCCGCCCCCGCTTTCGAGCGCAGGAACAGCGGCTTGCCAAGCTGATCCTCAAGCCGCTGGATGCGCAGGCTGACCGCCGACTGGGTCACGAACAGCCGCTCTGACGCCGCCGCGAAAGAGCCGGATTCAGCCACGGACAGGAAGGTTTTCAGAAGGGCAAGGTCCATCGACGTCCGACCGCAGCTAACACGACACCGTTCACGCGCCGGGTGGGTCTAGCGGTGTTCGATGTCCTGCGCCCGCAGCTTCGCCCTGGCCGGAACCGGGACCAGCGCGCCCACGCGGCCGACGGGGCGGCGCGTGCCGCCCTGACCGCCCTTGTCGGCCATCCGCATGATGACGATGGCGAATTGCACG
>DAIOXI010000022.1:1246-12813 GCA_036758045.1 Albidovulum sp. | reverse complement strand
CGCCCGCAAAGACGACACCGTTGAAGACGAAAAGCATCACGACGGCGATCCAGCCGCCTTGCGTGGCAGAGACGAGGTGCCAGAGGTTCCCGACATTCAGCGCCAGAAGGATCGCGACAAAGGCCGCCGACAGGGCGAAACCGATGATGACGTTCTTGATATAGAGGCGGACAAGCGCGGGCATGGCATATCTCCCTTATCCCTCCACTCTAGCGCGGCGCGGGCCGTCTGCCTATAGGTCCGCGATCACGATAAGGCGCGTCAGAACGCCTCGGGCCGCGCCTCGCGCGCCATGTGGTCAAGGACCGCGTTGACGAATTTCGGCTCCTTCCCGTCCGGGAAGAAGGCCCGCGCGATGTCGACGAATTCGGTGATGACGACCCTGGGCGGCGTGGTCGTGGCGACAAGTTCCGCCCCCGCCGCGCGGAAGAGCGCGCGCAGCACCGGGTCGATGCGGGCGATGGGCCATTTCGCGACCAGCGCGCGGTCGGTCATCTGGTCCACCTTCGCCTGCCAGTTCACCGCCTCATCCACGATCCGCCGGAAGAGGTCGGGATCGCCCTCGGCCATCTCGTCCTCATCATAGACGGCGCCGAAGCGATAGGTCTCGAACTCGCGCGCGACGCGGTCGGCGGGCTGGCCCGAGGCCTCCATCTGGAAAAGCGCCTGCACCGCGTAAAGACGGGCCGCAGCCTTCTTCTGGCGCTTGTCGGCGGCGGTGGGTTTCGGCTTGGCGTCGCTCATGCGCGGGCGGGTCCTTCGGTTTCCCCGGCGATGCGGAATTCCTCGCCCTGCGGCTTGAACCCGATCCCCTTGGTCTGGCGCGCCCATTTGCGGGAAAGCGCGACCAGATGCAAGGCCGCCGCCGCCGCGCCGCCGCCCTTGTCCTGGCCTTCGGGATCGGCGCGCACGAGGGCTTGGTCGCGGTTTTCCACGGTCAGGATGCCGTTGCCGATGCAGACCCCCTGAAGGCCCAGAAGCGTCAGCCCGCGCGAGCTGTCGTTGCAGACCGTGTCGTAATGCGTCGTCTCGCCCCGGATCACGCAGCCCAGCGCGACGAAACCGTCGTAATCCGCCATTCGCGCGGCCATGCCGATGGCGCTGGGAATCTCAAGCGCGCCGGGGACCTCGATCACCTCGACCGTGGCACCGGCCTTTTCGGCCACGGCCTTGGCGCCCGCGATCAGCCCGTCGGCAATGTCCTTGTAGTAAGGCGCCACGACGATCAGCAGCCGCACCGCCCGGTCGAATTTCGGCAGGTCGAGCGTGTAATGGGTTTCGTTCCCGGCCATGGCCTAGCCTTTCGTGATCGGATGGGTGCCGACGATTTCCAGATCATAGGCGTCAAGGCCAAGGTAGCGGGTCTGGGGAGAGTTGGTCAGCAGGATCAGCTTGCGCAAGCCCATGGAGGACAGGATCTGTGCGCCAAGGCCGGTGTTCTTGACCGTGCGCGGGCCGTCCTCTTCCTCCATCATCAACTTGGCGCGCGGGTTGCGGAAGAGGCACACCGCCCCCCGGCCCTTCTCGGCGATGATCTCCATCGCGCGGGACAATTCGCCCACCGGCGCCGGGCCAAGGCCCAGAACATCCTCAAGCTCATGCAGCGCATGGGTGCGCACCAGAACCGGCTCGGGCGTGGTTATGTCGCCCTTGGTCAGCACGACATGTTCGATCCCTTCGGTCACATCGGTGAAGACGCGCATGGTCCAGGCGCCGCCATAGGCCGAGGTGACCTCTGCGCTGCGGCTTTCGCGCACGAGGTTGTCGTGACGGCGGCGATAGGCGATGAGGTCTGAAATGGTGCCGATCTTGAGCCCGTGCTTGCGCGCGAACTCCACCAGCTCGGGCAGCCGCGCCATGGTGCCGTCGTCATTCATGATCTCGCAGATCACGCCTGCCGGGTTCAGGCCCGCAAGGCGGCTGACATCGGTCGCGGCCTCGGTATGGCCGGCGCGGACCAGAACGCCGCCGTCGCGCGCGCGCAGCGGGAAGATATGGCCCGGCGTCGCGATGTTCTGCGGCCCGCTTTTCGGGTCGATGGCAACGGCGATTGTCAGCGCCCGGTCCTGCGCGGAAATGCCGGTCGACACGCCCTCGCGCGCCTCGATGGAGACGGTAAAGGCGGTTTCGTGGCGCGAGGAATTGGTCATCGCCATCATCGGCAGGCCCAGCGCGTCGATCCGCTCGCCCGTCAGCGTCAGGCAGATCAGACCACGGCCATAGGTTGCCATGAAGTTGACCGCCTCGGCGGTGGCATGTTCGGCCGGGATACAGAGGTCACCCTCATTCTCGCGGTCCTCTTCATCCACAAGGATGAACATGCGTCCCTGACGGGCTTCTTCGATGATCTCTTCGGCCGGGGCGATGGCGCCGGAGAATTCGCTGGTCATGGCGGGCGTCCTTTGTTCCTTTGCGCCGCGATAGCCTAAGCCCCGCCGATATGCCAGCCCGCAGAGGGCGCGGGCGCCGTCCGGGCGGCAAAGAAGCGGTCGGCGGGCAGGTATCCCGCCATCCGCGCAATGCCGGGCCATTCGGCCTCCATCATCGTATCGCCGATAACAAGGATGCGGTCGGTCGGGGCCTTCACGGCGGCGGCGATTTCGCGCAACTTCACCCGCGTCGCGCGCCAGCCGTCGGCCAGCCCCGGCGCGCGGGCGGCGGCGTCAAGCGCGACGCCCTGCCCGGCCAGCGCCGCGGCCATCCGCGCGGGGTCAAGCGGCGGGTGAACCGCGACCGTCCGCGCGATCCCGGTCAGGCCGGCAAGCTTCGCCGCCTCTGCCGCCTGCATCCGGTCGCCGTCACGCAAGAGCCGCAAGGCGTTGTTGGAAAAGAGAAAGGCGATCAGGTCATGCCCCGTCGCCGCGCGGACACCGGCATAGGTGCGGTAGTCCAGCCCGATCTCGGCCGCGCGCCGGACGCGCAGGCGCACCACCTCGATGGGAAGCTTCGGCAACAGTTCCGCCCGCGCCGCCCGCCAGCATTGCGCGCGCCAGCTCTGCCCGCGCTCAAGGCCCGGCCCGCCGTTATGGCCCGGCCCCGGCGCGGTCATTTGGCCGCCCAGTCGCGCAGCCGCGCGACGTAGCGCGCCAGCGTGTCGATCTCAAGATTGACGGCATCGCCTACCGCCGCCCCGCCCCAGGTGGTGACCTCCTTGGTATGCGGGATGATGTTGACGCCGAAATCGGTGCCGTTCACCTCATTCACCGTCAGCGAGGTGCCGTTCAGCGCGACCGAGCCCTTGGGCGCGATGAACCCGGCCAGTTCCTTCGGCGCGCGGAAGGTGAAGCGGGTGCTGTCGCCTTCATCATGCATCTCGATGATCGTCGCCACGCCATCGACATGGCCGGAAACGATATGGCCGCCCAGTTCATCCCCTACCTTCAGCGCGCGTTCCAGATTGATCCGCTTGCCCGGCACCCAGCCGTTCCGGCCGATATTGGTTTTCGATACCGTCTCGGCCGAAATATCGACGTCGAACCAGCCCTGCGGCGTGGTGCCGGTGGCGATGACGGTCAGGCAGACCCCGTCGCAGGCGATGGAGGCGCCGATGTCGATGCGCTCGACCGGGTAGGACGTCGCGATGCGGGCGCGCAGGTCGCCCTGCTGCTCTACCGCCAGAACCTCGCCCATATCCGTCACGATGCCGGTGAACATGTGTCGCGCCCTCCGTTTGGACCCTGCCTAGCGCGGCGCCCCGCGGCTTGCAAGATGACGCATCCTGGCAGCGCCGATGAACCCCGGCGCCCCGAAAACGACAGTTAGATGATGACAAGGGCGCAGCGGCGCGTCAGATGAAGGGGATCGCACCGGCAGGCGGCATGATACCGCAGGGACAGACCCAGACCCCGCGCAGGGTCCTGAAGCTTCAGGGGCCGCACGGACCATTCTTCCGGCAACTGGCCCGCCATCTCAGGCGGGCCGGGGCCGAGGTGTGGCGCGTGGGCTTCAACCGGGGGGATGAGGTTTTCTGGGGCGGCGGCAACTATATCGCCCATACCGGCACGGTTCAGGACTGGCCCCGCCATTGCGCGGCGCTCTTCGACGATCTGGGCGTGACCGACCTTGTCCTTTACGGCGATTCGCGCCCCGTCCATGCCGAGGCGATCCGACTGGCCAAAGCGCGCGGCATCACGGTTCACGTCTTCGAGGAAGGCTATCTGCGCCCCTACTGGGCGACCTATGAACGTGGCGGGTCAAACGGCAATTCCCGGCTGATGTCGATGACGCTTGACGATATGCGCGCGGCGCTTGCGCGCTCGGGCATCGACATGCCGCCCGCCCCGGCAACCTGGGGCGACATGCGCGAACATATCTTCTACGGCGCGCTTTATCATTTCTGCGTGCTGGTGCTGAACCGCCGCTACAAGGGCTTTCGCCCGCATCGCGGCATCACCGTCGCGCAGGAGTTACGCCTGCACCAGCGCCGCCTTCATCTGCTGCCGTGGCACCGGCTGGAACGCTGGGCGGCGACCTTGCGTATCCGCGCGGGCGGGTTTGCCTATCACCTCGTCCTGCTGCAACTCGACCATGACGCAAGCTTTCGGGCGCATTCCGAGTTCACCTCGACCACCGGCTTTGTCGAGACCTGCCTTGAGGCTTTCGCCCAGGGCGCACCGGCAGGCCATCACATCGTCTTCAAGGCCCATCCGCTTGAAGATGAACGCAGCGCCGTCGCGCCGACGATTCGGGCCACGGCGGCGCGGCTTGGCCTGAGCGGGCGGGTGCATTTCGTGCGCGGCGGCAAGCTGGCGCGGCTTCTTGATGCGGCCCGCAGCGCGGTCACGGTCAATTCGACCGCCGGGCAGCAGGTTCTCTGGCGCGGGCTGCCGCTCAAGGCGCTGGGGCGCGCGGTCTATTGCCTGCCGGAATTCGTGTCGGACCAGACGCTTGCGGACTTCTTCGCCGCCCCGGCCCGGCCAGACGGCGCCGCCTATCGCGATTATCGCCTCTTTCTGCTTGAAACCTCACAGATTCCCGGCGGCTTCTATGCCGCGCGCGGGCGTCGGCGGCTGTTGGGGCAGGTCGTGGAGATGATGCTGTCGCCCGAGGACCCCTATGACGCGCTGACCGCCGGCAAAGCGGCACCACGGCAACAGTTGACCGGAACCGGGTGATCCAACTGGAAAAACGGCCGGGGCCTGGAGTATGGTCCAGCCTGGAATATGAGGCAGCTTCGACCGGGGGCGGGCAAGAGTGATGATCGTGAACAGTCGCGGCGCAAGGCTTCTGGTCTGCGCCCTGCTCGTCGGCAGTGTTGCGGGCTGCGGCCTCCCGCGCTCGGGCCCCAATAAGCGCGAGCTGTTCGCGGGGTCCGTCGAACAGAGCGGCAATGCCTGCATCGTGCCTGTCGATCAGCGCATCACCAAGCTGACCAATGTCACCCCCAAGCTTGGCTTCACCAACGGCTTCATGTCGGCAAGCCTTGTCGGCTCGGACGTGATTCATTCCGGCGACATCCTCAGCCTGACGATCTGGGAAAACGTCGATAACGGGCTTCTGGCCAATGCCGGGACCAACGCGACGGTGCTGAACGAGGTGCAGGTGGACGGCTCCGGCAATATCTTCGTGCCCTATGCGGGGCGCATCAAGGCCGCCGGCAACACGCCCGAGGGGCTGCGCCAGGTGATCACCGACAAGCTTAGCGCCCAGACGCCGGACCCGCAGGTCACGGTGGCACGGGTCGCGGGCGACGGGGCCACCGTCTCGGTCATGGGGGGCGTCGGCGGTCAGGGCGTATACCCGATCACCCAGCCGACGCGGACCCTTTCGGCGATGCTGGCCAAGGCCGGCGGCGTCGCGATCGAGCCGGAGATCGCGCAGATCACCGTCAAGCGCGGCGGCCATTCCGGCAAGGTCTGGTTGAAAGAGCTGTACAGCAACCCGAAGATGGACATCGCGCTGCGTCCGGGCGACGTGATCCTGGTCGAGAAGGATCAGCGGACCTTCACCGCGCTTGGCGCGACCGGCGCGCAGACCCGCGTGCCCTTCGAAACGCAGGAGCTTTCGGCGGTCGAGGCCATCGCCCAGGTCGGCGGTCTGTCCACGAACTTCGCCGACCCGACCGGCGTGTTCATCCTGCGCGACGAAGATCAGGACATTGCGCGCCAGGTGCTGAACCGTCCCGACCTCAGCGGGCCGCAGCGCGTCGCATATGTCATCAGCCTGACCGAGGCGGACGGGCTGTTCAACGCGCGCGACTTCATGATTCGCGACGGCGACACTGTCTATGTGACCGAGGCGCCGTATGTTCAGTGGCAAAAGACGCTTTCGGTTCTGACCGGGACCGCAAGTTCGGCTAACGCCATTTCGAACGCCGCCGGGAACTGATGGCTGCCGATCCTCCGGGAGGCGATCATGGCCGTCCGCGGGGGAAAGGCGCGGCGAAAGACCCGCTCTATGTCTATAGCGGCGGCTTCCTGACCCAGCCGCGCCTCAGGCGTATCCTCGACCTTGCGGGCTATGACATCCGGCTGGGCAAGCCCGGCGCGCCGGAGGATCGCATCGGCGTCTGGGGCCGCAGCCCCACCGCGCCGCGCGGCGAGGCGGTGGCAGAGCGGACGGAGACCGCTATCGTCCGGGTGGAGGACGCGCTGCTGCGCTCCATCCGCCCCGGCCGCGACGGGGGTGAGCCACCCATCGGGCTGATGATCGACCGCAGGGGCGGGGTGCATTTCGACAGTTCCGCACCCTCGGCCATCGAAGACATGCTGATGCATGACCCGCTGGACGATTTTGCGGTTCTGCAACGTGCGCGGGACGGTATCGAGCGGCTGAAGCACCTGCACCTGTCAAAATACAACGATTTCGATCCGAATGCGGCTGTGCCGGAACCGGGCTATGTCCTCGTCCTCGACCAGACGCAGGGCGATGCCTCGATCCTTTACGGCAAGGCCACGCCCTCGACCTTCCGCGAGATGCTGGTCTTCGCGCAGGAGGAAAATCCCGGCACCCGGATCGTCATCAAAAGCCACCCCGAGACCATCGCGGGCCAGCGCCCCGGTCACTACAACGAAGGCCATGCGCATGGCCTGATCTCCGTCCTGCGCGATCCCGTCTCCCCCTGGGCGCTGCTGGAGGGCGCGACGGCGGTCTATACCGTTTCCTCTCTCATGGGCTTCGAGGCGATCATGGCGGGTCACAAGCCGCGCGTCTTCGGCCAGCCCTTCTATTCCGGCTGGGGCCTGACGGCGGATGAACACCCCGTCCCCCGGCGTGAACGGCACCTGACCCGGCCACAGCTTTTCGCCGCCGCGATGATTCTGGCGCCGACATGGTACGACCCCTGCCGCGACCGGCTGTGCAGCTTCGAAGAGGCGGTGGACCACCTGGAGGCGACGCTCCGCGCCCATCGCGCCGACCGGGCGGGCCATGTCGCGATGGGGATGCGCCTGTGGAAGCGGCCGCATCTGCAACGCTTCTTCGGCGCGGAAAAGCGGCTGCGCTTCGCGGATGACCCCGCCCGCGCCATACTCCGCGCGAAGGCCGAGGGGCGCAGCCTTCTGGTCTGGGCCGGGAAAGAGGACGAGGGTCTTTCGCAACTGGCCGGGGAAACTGCGGTGGCGCGGGTCGAGGACGGGTTCCTGCGCTCGCGCGGCCTTGGCGCGGCGCTGGTGCCGCCCCTGTCGCTGGTGACGGATACAAGCGGCATCTACTACGATCCCGCCCGCGAAAGCGATCTGGAACGCCTGATCGCCGCCGGTCCGCCGCCGGGGGGCGAACGCCGGGCCGAACGGCTGATCGCGCGCATCGCGCGGGCGGGCTTGAGCAAATACAACCTCGACCACGCTCCGCTGCCCGACCTGCCTCCGGGCCGCCGCATTCTGGTTCCCGGACAGGTGGAGGATGACGCCTCGATCCGCCTCGGCGCCGGGGTGGAACATACCAACCTTGCGCTTCTGGCCCGCGTGCGGACGGAAAACCCCGACGCGGTCGTGATCTACAAACCCCACCCGGACGTCGAGGCCGGCCTGCGCCCCGGCGCGGTCCCGAAGCCCGAAGCGATGCGCCACGCCGATATGATCCTGACCGATGTCAGCCCCGCCGACCTGATCGAGGCGGTGGATGAGGTCTGGACCATCACCTCGCTTCTGGGGTTCGAGGCGCTCTTGCGGGGCAAGCCGGTGACCTGTCTCGGGATGCCCTTCTACGCCGGCTGGGGCCTGACCCGCGATCTTTTTACCGCGCCGCCGCGTCGCATCGCACGGCCCAGCCTTGCCGCGCTGGCCCATGCCGCGCTGATCGCCTATCCGCGCTATCTTGACCCCGTCTCCGGCCTGCCCTGCCCGCCCGAGGTCGCCGTCGCCCGGCTGACCCGGCATGAGGTGCCGGTGCCGGGACGCGCGAACCGGCTTCTGTCGAAGGTGCAGGGGCTGCTGGCGAGCCAGCCCTGGCTTTGGCGGTAGGTCAGCCGCGCGACCAGAGGGTCAGCACGTCGGGGCCGATCCGTTCGACGCCGGTCAGCGCAAAGCGCGGCGCCTCGGCAAGGGCTTGAAGGCCAAAGGCCCCCAGCGCCGCCCGACCGTCGCCGCCGATGGCGATCCCGGCGGAAAAGACCGCAAGATCATCCACCAGCCCGGCGCGGACCAGCGCGGCGGCCAGTCGCCCGCCGCCTTCGCAGAAGACCCGTGTCAGCCCGGCCGATCCCAGCGCCGCCAGCATCGCCGCCGGGTCCAGCCCGCCCTCCGTTTCCGAAAGCTCGATGAGGCGCGCGCCAAGCGCGGCCCAGGCCTCCTGCCGTTCTTCCGCCGCGGCGGGGCCATGCAGCAGCCAGACCGGCACCTCGGCGGCGGTCCGCGCCAACGTCCCGGTCAGCGGCAGGTCAAGCCAGCGCGCCGCGACGATGCGGACCGGCTGATGCGCCACGCCCAGCCCGCGCACGGTCAGCGAGGGGTCATCGGCCCGCGCGGTCCCGGCGCCGACCAGCACCGCGTCATGGGCCGCGCGCATGGCATGGACGCGGCGGCGCGCACCCTCCCCGGTGATCCACTGGCTGTCGCCCGACCCGGTGGCGATACGGCCGTCGAAACTGGTGGCAAGCTTCAGCGTCACCATCGGCCGCCCCTGCTGGATGCGGGTCAGGAACCCCCGTTGCAGCGCCGCCGCCTCGGCCGCCATGACACCGGTTTCAACCGTAACGCCCGCCGCCCGCAACATCGCATGGCCGCGCCCGGCAACACGGGCGTCTGGGTCCTCAAGCGCGGTGACCACGCGCGCCACACCGGCGGCGATCAGCGCCTCGGCGCAGGGGGGCGTCTTTCCATGATGGGCGCAGGGTTCCAGCGTGACATAGACGGTCGCGCCCCGCGCCGCCGACCTGGCCTGCGCAAGGGCGACCGTTTCCGCATGGGGCCGCCCGCCAGCCTGCGTCCAACCGCGCCCGACGACACGACCGTCCTTCACGATCACGCAGCCGACGGCGGGGTTCGGCCAGACACGGCCCAGCCCGCGACGGGCCAGGCCAAGGGCATGGCGCATGAAAAGCCGGTCGGCCTCGGCGGTCACTCGTCCGCCTGGACGCTCGGCCGCAGTTCGGAAACGAACTTGTCGAAGTCGTCCGCCTCCTGAAAGTTCTTGTAAACGCTGGCGAAACGCACGAAGGCGACGGTGTCGATCCGGGCCAGCGTCTCCATCACGATCTCCCCGATGGTCTTGGAGGGGATGTCCGTCTCGCCCATGCTTTCCAGCCGTCGCACGATGCCGGAAATCATCTGGTCGATGCGCTCCGGCTCGATCGGGCGTTTCTGCATCGCGATGCGGATGGATCGTTCAAGCTTGTCGCGGTCGAAATCCTCGCGCTTGCCGCTCGTCTTGATGACGACGAGGTCGCGCAGTTGCACGCGCTCATAGGTGGTGAACCGTCCGCCGCAGGCCGGGCAGAACCGCCGCCGCCGGATCGCGACATGGTCCTCCGCCGGCCGCGAATCCTTCACCTGCGTATCGACATTGCCGCAAAACGGACAGCGCATTCCCTTCCCCTCGGCCTTCAGTTCCGATTTTCCACAGGCACTATAGGCGCACCGCTAGGGTTTGGGTAGGGGTCAAATGACGCCACCAGATGCCGAAAGGGCCTAAGCGATGAACTGCACCGCGACCTGTCTTTCGTGCCGCGCGATCCGATGCTCGAACAGGTAGACGCCCTGCCAGGTCCCCAGCAGCGGGCGCCCCGCCGCCACAGGGATCGTCAGGCTGACGGGCAATAGTGCTGCCTTGATATGGGCGGGCATGTCGTCCGGCCCCTCATAGGTATGGGTCAGGTAGGACATCGCCGGGTGGTCGGAGGGTGGCACGAGCCGGTGGAAGAACTCCGTCAGGTCGCGGCGCACCTCGGGATCGGCGTTTTCCTGGATCACGAGAGAGCAGGAGGTGTGGCGGACAAACAGCGTCAGCAGACCGTCGCCCCGCCCCGCAGAGAAGGCCCGCACCTTTTCGGTGAATTCGTAAAGGCCCGGCCCCCCGGTTGCGATGGTCAGGATATCGACCGCCATCATCGCCCCCGCAGCCGGTGATAGAGGGCGCGGGCCTTCTGGTAAAGCAGGTTGTGGCGCGGGAAGTCGGGCGCCCGCGTCTTGCGGTCGTGGACGGTGAAGTCGACCGTCTCTTTCCAGTCGAGCGCGCGGATCTGCTCGTAGCGCAGGTCAAGCTTCCAGGCGAGATAGGGAAAGGAGATCTGGTCGCGCCGCGAATGGCGCAGCACATGTTCGAACCAGCGCTCGCCAAAGCGGATCAGGTCGGGGTCGTGATGGCGGCGGGCGATGAAATGCCCCTCGATCAGGCCGGCATGTTCTGGCATCCCCTCGGCCCTGTAGGCCCGCATCCGCTCAAGGATGATCCGGTGGTCGTCGAGGCCAAGCTCGCGCACCGTTTGCCCTTCCTGATAGACGCAGTCGCGGCGGAAATGGGGAAAGGCGAAAAACCCGGCATCGGACTGTTGGCGGAGCGCAGACAGGATTTCGACCGGATCGCGCTTCAGCCGGGATTTGTTGTCGATCCAGATCGACCAGTCGGCATCGGGGAAATAGAGATGCGGGCGCAGTTTCGCGCGGCGCGAAGCGCGGGCGGGGTCAAGCCCGTCAAGCGGATCGTGACTGACCTCCACCCCCGGCAGGGTGACATCGGGCCGGTCGGTGAACAGCACCCGGCGGCAGGTGTCATAGCCGCCGAAGACGTCGGGATTGATCGGGTCGGCCTGGCCGTAATGGGCGGAATAAAGGACGAGGGTCATGGCGCGGAGTATAAAGGCGGCGCGGCGATTGGAAAGCGGGATTTCAGGCGCGGCGCGACAGGCAACGCCTTGATAACGTGCGGTTTCCACGGGCCGGAAACGCAGATACGCCCCCCGACAAGCCAGCACCGCCTGACGTTTCCCGCCCCCGGTGAGACGCTTTTCCACATGCGCACGCCCGCGCCCCGTGCTGACATGGGGGCAGGAGGACGCGCCATGACCAATCCCGGTGACGAGGACAGCGGCGGCACCCCGCCCTGCTTCCTGCACGAACTCGATCCCGCCATCAGCGGCATCCCGGATGAGGAAACCGAACGCGACGTCGCCCGCTGGCGCAAGGCCGAAC
>DAIOXI010000022.1:0-1236 GCA_036758045.1 Albidovulum sp. | reverse complement strand
GCGGCTGATCGGGGCGCGGCAGGCGGTCCCGGTCGCGGCGCGGGCCGCGGCGGATGCGGCCATCGCGGCGGAACTGACGCGGCGGATCGGCGACGCGAAGGGCCGGATGGCCGCGCTTTACTGGCCCTTCAAGGGCGAACCCGACCTGCGCGGCTGGGCGGCTGCCTGGCGCGCGGGCGGCGGGCGGACCTGCCTGCCGGTCGTCGTGCAGAAGGCCGCCCCCCTGATCTTCCGCGACTGGACTGGGGCGGAGAGGCTGGAACGCGGCGTCTGGAACATCCCGATCCCGCCCGAGACGGCGCCCGAGGTCGTGCCGGAGATCGTCATCTCCCCCGTCGTCGGCTTCGATGACGGCAACTACCGGCTGGGCTATGGCGGCGGTTTCTATGACCGGACGCTGGCCGGGCTGCGGGCAAGGGGGCTACGCCCCAGGGTCATCGGCGTCGGCTTTGCCTTTCAGCGCATCCCGACGATCTATCCGCAGCCCTATGACATCGCGCTGGATGAGGCGGTGCTGGCCGGGGTCTGATCACTCCGGCCAGATCCGCAGGACGGTGCAATAGCTGCCCCGCGCGGCGGCGGCGGAAATGCCCCCGTCATCCTTCGCCGCGCTGAGCGAGGTGAAAAGCCCCATCTTCACCTTCTGCGCCTCATCCAGCGTGAAGGCGATCCCCTGCCCCTGTTTGCGGGGCGCAGGTGAGGCACGATAGATCCGCGTCCCCCCCGGCAGACCCAGCCCCCGCATGACGAAATCCCCCGCCGCGCAAAGGTACTGCGTCTCGGCATCGGGGCTGGGGAAACGGACGGTGAAGCCCTGCGGGCCGGTCGCCTCGACCCTCATCCCGTTCTGGGCGGTGAAGGCCTGGACAGGGGCGGCAAGGGCCGTCAGGGCGAGGATGAGGAACGGGCGGAGCATGGGGCTTCCTGCGGGTGACGCGGCATGATGGCCGGTTTTCGCCGGGAAGTCTCGGGGCCCGGGATCAAGATTGTGCGAGGCCGCCGCCGGTCGGGCGCGACGAGAGGGGGCCTGGTGGCCCGGAACGTAGGATGGGCAATATTGCCCATCCTACTGGTCGAGGAAACTCCTGAGCTTCCGTGACCGGCTTGGATGCTTCAGCTTCCTCAGCGCCTTGGCCTCGATCTGGCGGATGCGTTCGCGCGTCACGCTGAACTGCTGGCCAACCTCTTCCAGCGTGTGGTCGGTGTTCATGCCGATGCCGAAGCGCATCCGCAGAA
>DAIOXI010000021.1:0-23170 GCA_036758045.1 Albidovulum sp. | reverse complement strand
CCATCTTCATCACGCCCGGCGGCAGGTCGTCGCCGCGGCGCACCTTCTCGACCTTGTCCTCGAAGCGGTGTTCGAGCGCGCGCTTCTGCGCCTCGAACTGGGCGTTCAGCGCCTCGACCTCCTGCGCGTCCTTCTCTTCGGCCAGCGCCAGTTGCCACCACTGGCCGCGGCTCAGGCTTTCCAGAAGCTCCTCGTCGATCACCGCGTTCGGCTTGATGCCCTTAGGGCCCTTCACCGCGATTTTCCCGAGGATCATGGACTTCAGCCGCGCGTAGATGTTGCGCTCGAGGATCGCCTGTTCGTCGTCGCGGTCACGCGCCAGACGTTCGACTTCCTCACGCTCGATCTGCAGCGCGCGTTCGTCCTTGTCGACGCCGTGGCGGTTGAAGACGCGAACCTCGACGACCGTGCCGAAATCGCCCGGCGGCAGCCGGAGCGAGGTGTCGCGCACGTCAGACGCCTTTTCACCGAAGATCGCGCGGAGAAGCTTTTCCTCCGGCGTCATCGGGCTTTCGCCCTTCGGCGTGATCTTGCCCACCAGGATGTCGCCCGGCCCGACTTCGGCACCGATATAGACGATGCCCGCCTCGTCGAGGTTGCGCAGCGCCTCCTCGCCGACGTTCGGGATGTCGCGGGTGATCTCTTCCGGCCCAAGCTTCGTGTCGCGGGCGGCAACTTCGTATTCCTCGATATGGATCGAGGTGAAGACGTCGTCGCGCACGATACGCTCGGAGATCAGGATCGAGTCCTCGTAGTTGTAGCCGTTCCACGGCATGAAGGCGACGATGACGTTCTTGCCGAGCGCCAACTCCCCCATGTCGGTGGACGGGCCGTCCGCGATCACCTCACCCTTGGCAACCTTGTCGCCCACCTTGATGAGCGGTCGCTGGTTGATGCAGGTGTTCTGGTTCGAGCGCTGGAACTTGCGTAGACGGTAGATGTCAACGCCCGGATCGCCCGGCTCAAGGTCTTCGGTCGCGCGGACAACGATCCGCATAGCGTCCACCTGGTCGATGACCCCGCCCCGGCGCGCCATGATCGCGGCGCCCGAATCCTCGGCCACCTTGGCCTCGATCCCGGTGCCGACGAAGGGCGCGTCCGCTTGCAGAAGCGGCACCGCCTGACGCTGCATTTTCGACCCCATCAGGGCGCGGTTCGCGTCGTCGTTCTCAAGGAACGGGATCAGCGAGGCCGCGACGGAAACGAGCTGCTTCGGCGACACGTCAATCAGGTCCACCGCCTCGGGCGGGTTCAGCATGAATTCGCCCGACTGGCGGGTCGAAACCAGATCGTTCTTGAACCGGCCGTCGTCGTCGAGGTTGGCGTTGGCCTGCGCGACGGTGTGGCGCATCTCCTCGGTGGCGGACATGTACTGCACGTCATCGGTCACCTGACCGTCCTTCACGCGACGGTAGGGGGTTTCGATGAAGCCGTACTTGTTCACCCGTGCGAAGGTCGCAAGGCTGTTGATAAGACCGATGTTCGGACCTTCCGGCGTCTCGATCGGGCACATCCGGCCATAATGGGTCGGGTGCACGTCGCGCACCTCGAAACCCGCGCGCTCGCGCGTCAGACCGCCCGGGCCAAGGGCCGACAGGCGCCGCTTGTGCGTGACTTCCGACAGCGGGTTGGTCTGGTCCATGAACTGCGAAAGCTGCGAGGAGCCGAAGAACTCGCGCACCGCCGCCGCCGCCGGCTTGGCGTTGATCAGATCCTGCGGCATCACCGTGTCGATCTCGACCGAAGACATGCGCTCCTTGATCGCGCGCTCCATGCGCAGAAGGCCGACGCGGTACTGGTTTTCCATCAGCTCGCCGACGGAGCGCACCCGGCGGTTGCCGAGGTGGTCGATATCGTCGATTTCCCCCTTGCCGTCACGCAGTTCCACCAGAGCCTTGACGCAGGCCACGATGTCCTCGCGGTCGAGCGTGCGCTGGGTGTCGGGCTTGCCGAGGTCGAGGCGCATGTTCATCTTCACGCGGCCCACGGCGGAAAGGTCATAGCGCTCGCGGTCGAAGAACAGCGTGTCGAACAGCGCCGAGGCCGCTTCGACGGTGGGCGGTTCACCCGGACGCATGACGCGGTAGATATCCATCAGCGCCGTGTCGCGATTCCAGTTCTTGTCCGCCGCCATCGTGTTGCGGATGTAGGGGCCGACATTGACGTTGTCGATGTCGAGAACCGGAATCGTGGTGATGCCGTTGTCCAGCAGCACCTTCAGTGTGCCGCCCGACACCTCGCCGTCCTTGTCGACGGTCTGGGTCAGTTCGTCCCCGGCCTCGACATAGATCGCGCCGGTGTCTTCGTTGATGATGTCCTTGGCGACGAAGCGGCCGAGGATGTGGTCGAACGGCACCAGAAGCTCGGTGATCTTGCCGTCTTCCTGCCACTTCTTGACCATGCGCGGCGTGACCTTGTCACCCGCCTTGCAGATCACCTCACCCGTCGCCGCATCGACGAGGTCATAGACCGGCCGTGTCCCGCGCACCCGCTCGGGGAAGAACTTGGTCACCCAGCCCTTGTTCTTCTCAAGCCGGAAATCGACCGTGTTGTAATAGGCATCCATGATGCCTTCCTGGTCGAGGCCAAGCGCGTAAAGCAGCGTCGTCACCGGCAGCTTGCGGCGGCGGTCGATGCGCGCGAAGACGATGTCCTTGGCATCGAATTCGAAGTCGAGCCAGGACCCGCGATAGGGGATGATGCGGCAGGCGAAGAGAAGCTTGCCCGAGGAATGGGTCTTGCCCTTGTCATGGTCGAAGAAGACGCCCGGCGAACGGTGCATCTGGGAAACGATGACCCGCTCGGTGCCGTTCACGATGAAGGTCCCGTTCGGCGTCATGAGCGGCATGTCGCCCATGTAGACGTCCTGTTCCTTGATGTCCTTCACCGATTTCGCGCCGGTATCCTCGTCGACATCGAACACGATCAGGCGCAGCGTCACCTTCAGCGGCGCGGCATAGGTCATGTCGCGGCTCTGGCATTCATCGACATCGTATTTCGGCTTCTCGAGTTCGTATTTCACGAATTCGAGGATCGCGTTGTCATTGAAATCCTTGATCGGAAAGACCGACTGGAACACGCCCTGAATACCTTCGCCATCGGCGGGCTTCTCGGCGTCGCCGGACTTCAGGAACAGATCGTATGAGGATTTCTGAACCTCGATGAGGTTCGGCATTTCGAGGACTTCGCGGATTTTGCCGAAGTACTTGCGGATGCGCTTCTGGCCAACGGTCGCTTGAGCCATGCTCGTCGTCACCTTTCGTCTCTTCGCGGGGGCGTGCCGTCGGGGCCCGGCACGCGCCGCATGCGAATGAAGGGGGGCGGTTCAATTCATGCCCTCCGTCCCACCGGAAAGCTCCCGAACCGCAAAACCACGCCTTGGAAGGGGCATCGGGGCGCAACGCCCCTTCCAAGACAGGTTCGGCTGGGCCCGGGAAACCCCCGGACCCAGCCATATTTTCACGTCGGGACCGAAGTCCCGGACGATTACTTGAGCTCGACCTTGGCGCCAGCCTCTTCGAGCTTCTTCTTGATCTCTTCGGCTTCGGCCTTGGCCGCGCCTTCCTTGACCTTGCCACCGGCTTCCACGAGGTCCTTGGCTTCTTTCAGGCCAAGACCGGTGATCGCGCGCACTTCCTTGATCACGTTGATCTTCTGCGCGCCGGCGTCGGTCAGGACGACGTCGAACTCGGTCTTCTCTTCCGCAGCTTCGGCAGCGGCGCCCGCAGCGGGGCCGGCCATCATGACCGCGCCGCCAGCGGCCGGCTCGATACCGTATTCGTCTTTCAGGATGGTTTTCAGTTCCTGGGCCTGGAGAAGCGTGAGGTTCACGATCTCTTCGGCGAGTTTTTTCAGATCAGCCATTTCTCTGTTCCGTTCCTAGATTTGTGTTCCAACGTCGGGTTTCAACCCTTTGCGAGGACACGAATGGTTGCTCACGCGGCTTGCCGCTCTTCCAAGGTCGAAAGGATGCCCGCGATGTTCGAAGCAGGTGCGCCAATGGCACCGGCGATGTTGGAAGCAGGCGCACCGATGCAACCCGCGATGGAAGCGATAAGCTCCTCACGGGACGGCATCGCGGCGACGGCTTTCACACCGGCGGCGTCAAGTGCCGTGCTGCCCATGGCACCGCCGAGGATCACGAATTTCTCGTTCCCCTTGGCGTACTTTTCCGTGACCTTCGCCGCAGCGACGGGGTCTTCGGAATAAGCCAGCACGGTCATGCCCGTGAGGAGCTTGGCGATGCTTTCGCAAGGCTTCCCCTCAAGGGCGATCTTGGCGAGCCTGTTCTTGGCGACGCGGACGGACCCACCCGCTTCACGCATCGAAGCGCGAAGGTCCTGCATCTGAGCAACTGTCATGCCTTCGTAGTGGGCCACCACCACGACGCCAGAGCTTTCGAAGATCTGGCCGAGTTCCTCGACCACTTTCTCTTTCTGGGCTCTATCCACAGTTTCGCTCCAAGTATGGGGGTTTCCCCCCGGCTCAAGTTACCGGATCGCTCCGGCGGCTCTTGGTCCGCATTTACGGAACCAGCACCGCCCGGCGCTCGACGGTACGAGCGTTGGGAAGAATGTCTGATCCCGCCTCGGGCAGGAATTACCGGGATTTGCACCCCAACCCGCCGTCTCGGACGAAAACGCAAAAGCGTGCGACGAATCGCACGCTTCTGCGCCGTGTGGTGTTAGACCGTGACCGGGCAAATGCCAAGACCCGATGTCGCGGCTGACCGGCAAAAAACGCCTCTGCTGGCGTAGGGACTAGCTGAAGTAGCTGAGAATGTGGCTAGCCAGCGAAGTGCTCAAGAGTTCGAACTGGACGCCGTTCGCGAGGGTGATTTTGAATGCGCTACTGTCCACCTTCTCGACCGAAACCACGCCTTGGCCTTGGATGTACTGTAATCCGAAGCCATTGTTGTCGTCCAAGTACTTTTTCACGGCCACCAGAACACTCGCCGGAACCGTCGTCGCAGACCCCGTCGTCGATTTTCCGCCCGCATGAACGGGCGCGGCGAGAGCGGCCGCCATGGCGGCGCCGCAAAGAAGCGTGGTGATCTTTTTCATGGTATTTCCCTTTCCGCCCCCGGATCAGAAGCTGAAGCCGACGGACAGCGCGCCCTGGCGCCGGTCGGTGTTGTCGGTGACGTCATACATGCCCAGCGACACGCCGAGGCCCGGCACCTGCGGCACGACCATGGTGAAGCCGATATTCGCCTGCGTCGTCGTGGCCGAGATGGAGGCCGACAGCGTCTGCGTGAGCCCCACGCCGACACCGGCGAAAACGCCTTCCTTCATCAGGCCAGAGCCGTCATCCTTGCGGGTGGTGTTGTCGCCATAGCCCAGCGTGAACTGCACCGGCACCTCGCCGCCCGCCGTCTGGAACCCGACCATATGGGAGATATAGGCCGAATAATTCTCATCATCCAGCTTGGCATCGCCCCAGGCGAGGATGTTACCTGCGGAGGCCCCGATGAAGGTGGCCGAGTTGCCGCCCGCCCGCAGCATGCGCGCGACGGACAGGTCGAACGATCCATCGTCGCCGAAATCCTCAAGCGAGGTTATGTTGACGCCGGCCGTCACGCTCAGCCCCGTCACCGGGTTGCCGAAGACATAGCCCAGCGCCAGATCGCCGTCGCCGCCCTGACCGGACACACCCCGGCGCGGGTTGGTATAGGTCAGCGCGCCATAGGCGGTACCGCCCGGCGCCGGAATGGCCGAGTTCGCACCGAAGATCGCCGGGAAAGCGCGGCCCGGTTCGGCCCGCGCGGCGGCGATCACCGGCGTCGGCGCCGGATCGGACATGCCACCTGCCACGGCGGTCACTGGTACGGACAGGACCATCAGTCCCGCGAGAAATGCAAGTGTGGAGGTGGAGGTTTTCATTATGCGGCTGCCTGCTCTCGATGACTGTTTGGCCCCATGGTGCGGCAATCTGCCCGCAAAGGCCACCCCTGCCAGCAGGCCGCGGCGGGAATTCGCCCCGACTGTTACCCCCGCGCAATAGAAAAAGGCGGACCCATCGGACCCGCCTTCCCATTGTTTCATCCGGCTTTCGCCCGATCAGGCGTTGCCCGAGGCCGAGACGAGATCGACGCTGACGCCCGGCCCCATGGTCGAGGACAGCGAAACCTTCTTGAGATAGGCCCCCTTGGCGCCCGCAGGCTTGGCGCGCGACACCGCGTCCACGAAGGCGCGGACGTTCTCGGCCAGCTTGCCCTCGTCGAACGAGATCTTGCCGACACCGGCATGGATCACACCGGCCTTCTCGACCTTGAACTGGACCTCACCGCCCTTGGCGGCCTCGACGGCGGCCTTCACGTCCATCGTCACCGTGCCGACCTTCGGGTTCGGCATCAGGTTGCGCGGGCCGAGAATCTTGCCCAGACGGCCGACAATCGGCATCATGTCCGGGGTCGCGATGCAGCGATCGAATTCGATCTTGCCGGACTGGACGGTCTCCATCAGGTCCTCGGCACCAACGATGTCGGCCCCTGCTTCCTTGGCCTCGTCGGCCTTGACGCCACGGGCGAACACCGCCACGCGCACCGTTTTGCCTGTACCGTTCGGCAGCGTCACGACACCACGGACCATCTGGTCGGCATGGCGCGGGTCGACACCAAGGTTCATCGCAATCTCCAGCGTCTCGTCGAACTTGGCCGACGCGGCGCTCTTGATCAGTTTGACGGCATCCTCGACCGACAGGTTCGACTTGCCTTCGAAGGCGGCGCGCGCCGCCGTGCTACGTTTACCGAGCTTGGCCATGGCTTACCCCTTCACCTCGATGCCGATCGAACGGGCCGAGCCGAGGATGATCTGCATCGCGGCTTCGACGTCGTTTGCGTTCAGGTCCTTCATCTTGGCTTCGGCGATCTCGCGCACCTGCGCCACGGTCACATAACCGGCCACGTCGCGGCCCGGCTTTTCCGACCCGCGCGGGCGGTTGCGCTTGCCCACCGGCTTCAGGCCCGCGGCCTTCTTCAGGTAGTACGAGGCCGGCGAGGTCTTGGTCTCGAAGCTGAAGGACTTGTCGGCGTAGTAGGTGATGACGACGGGGATCGGCGCCCCCTGCTCCATCTCCTGCGTCTTCGCGTTGAAGGCCTTGCAGAATTCCATGATGTTGATGCCCCGCTGGCCCAGCGCGGGACCGACGGGGGGCGAAGGGTTGGCGTGCCCCGCCTTGATTTGCAGCTTCAGCTGCCCGACGACTTTCTTGGCCATGTGGCCTCTCCTTTGTCACTGGCACCCCGAAAGGTGCAGTTTAGTGGTCCGGCCCGCCCGCAGGCGCGACCTCCCACGGTTCACACGTCAGGCGACTTTCTGCACCTGCGTGAATTCCAGCTCGACCGGCGTCGGCCGGCCGAAGATCGACACCGTCACCTTCAGGCGGCTCGAATGTTCGTCCACTTCCTCGACCATGCCCGAGAAACCATCGAACGGCCCGTCGATGACCTTCACCTGCTCGCCCACCTCGAAGCTGATAAGGTTGCGCGGCGCGGCCTCGCCCTCTTCGACACGGTTGAGGATCTGGTTGACCTCGTCGTCGCGCATCGGCATCGGCTTGCCCTGCGGACCAAGGAACCCGGTCACCCGGTTGATCGAGGTGATGAGGTGATAGCCCCGGTCGGTCATGTCCATCCGCACCAGCACATAACCCGGCATGAAACGGCGTTCAGAGGTAACCTTCTTGCCGCGCCGGATTTCCAGCACCTCCTCGGTCGGGACCAGAACCTCGTCGATCTCTTCCTCCAGGCCCTTCTCGGCCACGGCGGCCCTGATCTGCTCGGCGACCTTCTTCTCGAAGTTCGAGAGAACGCTCACCGAATACCACCGCTTCGCCATCTGCCTTCGACCTCGCTCGTCCGGCGGCGGACCGCCGTTTATTCCGTGAATTCAGTGGGTTTCCCCACGCTCACCCGAACAAAAAACAGCGCGCATACCGAATCGTTGCGCGCCGGTGTCGGGAAATTTCGCCCCGCATACAAAGCTTTCCCCGCGATTTCAAGGCTGATCGCCCGCCCGGCGGATCAGCCCAGAACCGCCTGAAGGCCGCTGCGGATCACCAGGTCGACAAGGAAGAAGAAGACCGAGGTCAGCGCCGCCATGATGAAGACCATCACGGTCGTCAGAACCACCTCGCGCCGGGTCGGCCAGACCACCTTCGCCGTCTCGGAGCGGACCTGCTGAAGGAATTGCAAGGGATTGGCCATGGGAACGTACCCGCTTTCGGATTGTGATCTGCGATGCGGCGCGAGATACGCGGCCTTTGTGGCGAATTCAAGCCCGCCGCCCCGCGATCGGCGGGACATCGCGCGCGGGCGTTGCCTTTGCGCATCGTCCCCGGCGTTGTTGATCGAAACACCGCCACGGCCCTAGACTGTCGCCCATGCCACCCGAAGCACGGAGGACCGCGTGACCAGCGACCTGCTTATCGTCTTCGGCCTCGCCTGCGTCGCGATCGGCCTGATCCGTCTGCTCTCCGCCTTCGCGGCGGACCAGTCCGTCAGCGGCGCGGTGATCATGGGCGGCCTGGGCTGCGCAATGATCCTCGCCGGGGCGGCGATGAACCCGATGGGCTTTACCGCGCAGAACATCCCCGATGCCGTGATGCGCGTCGTCAACCGCTTCGGCGGATAGCGCCGGGCAACAGGCGGACGGAGGGTCCAACCCCCGCCCCGGACCTGATCCGGGGCCTCGGCAGCCACGGGCGAAGGTCCCGGAGCAAGTCCGGGACGCCGACCCCACCCGCCACAGCCCGCAATCGCCTTGCCCGCGCGGCGCGGATACGGCAAACGGGCGGCATGACGCGCTCCATCCTCATTACCGGCTGTTCCTCCGGCATCGGCCATGACGCAGCCCACGGGCTTGTCCGCGCGGGCTGGCGTGTCTTCGCCACCTGCCGGGACGAGGGCGACTGCGCCCGCCTGCGCGACGAGGGGCTGGAAAGCTTCGCCCTCGACTATACCGACGCCGCCAGCATCCGCTCTGCGCTGGATGAGGCCCTGTCGCGCACCGGCGGCACGCTGGACGCGCTTTTCAACAACGGCGCCTTCGGCTGCCCCGGCGCGGTGGAGGACCTGCCGACCGACGCCCTGCGCGAGATTTTCGAAACCAACCTCTTCGGCTACCATGAACTGACCCGGCTGGTGATCCCGGTCATGCGGGCGCAGGGGCATGGGCGGATCGTCAACTGCTCCTCTGTCCTCGGCCTTGTCCCGCTGCACTGGCGCGGCGCCTATGTGGCGACCAAATACGCGCTGGAAGGGCTGACCGACGTTCTCAGGCTGGAAATGGCCGACACGGCCATAAAGGTCATCCTGATCGAGCCGGGGCCGATCACCTCGAAGATCCGCGTCAATTCCATCCCGCATTTCGAACGCTGGGTGAACTGGCGCGACAGTCCGCGACGGGCGCAATACGAATCCACCCTCCTCAAACGGCTTTACGAAGAACGCGGGCCGGACCGCTTCGAACTGCCCGCCTCGGCCGTCACGGCCAAGCTGATCCGCGCGCTTGAGGCCGACCGCCCCGCGCCGCGATATTTCGTCACAACGCCGACCTATCTCATGAACATCGCCCGCCGCATCCTGCCGACCCGTGCACTCGACGCGCTGATCCGCCGCGGATAGGGCATCAGGCCGCACTGGCCTTGGCGCGCCGGGCAAGCTAGAGAAGGCGCCACGCGCGAACCGGGAGAGCCATGATGACAAGGGACCCGCTATTCATAATCGTCGCCGTCGCCTGCCTGACGGTGCTGGTCATCCTGATGATCGGCGTCGGCGGCTTTGCCAAGGGGGGGGAGTTCAACCGCAAGCACTCCAACCGCCTCATGCGCTACCGCATCATCGCCCAGGCCATCGCCGTCGCGCTGATCCTGCTCTTTGTCTTCTTCCGGCGCGGAGGCTGACCATGGTCGTCCTGAACAAGATCTACACGAAGACCGGCGACGGCGGCGAAACCGCGCTTGGCAATGGCGCGCGGGTCGCAAAGCACAGCCTGCGGGTTCAGGCCTACGGGACCGTGGACGAAACCAACGCCGTCATCGGCCTTGCGCGCCTTCATGCGACGGGGGAAACGGATCAGGCGCTGGCGCGGATCCAGAACGACCTGTTCGACCTTGGCGCCGATCTCTGTCGCCCCGACATGTCGCGTGACGATGAGGCGGGCCACCCGGTGCTGCGCATGGTCCCGGCCCAGGTCGAACGGCTTGAGGGGGAAATCGACGCGATGAACGCGGGCCTTGCGCCCTTGCGCAGTTTCGTCCTGCCCGGCGGCAGCGCCCTTGCCGCGCATCTGCACCAATGCCGGACCGTGGCACGCCGCGCCGAACGTCTGGCGGTGGAACTGGCGACTGTGGATGAGGTCAACGCCACCGCGATCCGCTACCTCAACCGCCTGTCCGACTGGTGCTTTGTCGCCGCGCGCGCCGCCAATGACGGCGGGCAGGGCGATGTCCTCTGGGTGCCGGGTGCGAACCGCTAGGAAATTTTGCGTTCCTGTCTGTCGCTAACAGTATGAAACGTGGCGTCCAGCGACCTTCCGATGTCGATTTTTCGCTGTCACCCGCGGAACGAAGCCGTTAACACGGCGGGCGAGAGCTCGTCTTGCCGTTCCGTAAGGGGCGGCCATTGTTCAAGGGAGATATGCCACCGATGAAGGTCCTTGTGCCGGTCAAACGAGTGATCGACTACAACGTGAAGGTTCGCGTTAAGGCGGACGGGAGCGGTGTCGATCTTGCCAATGTGAAGATGTCGATGAACCCGTTCGACGAGATCGCCGTGGAAGAGGCGATCCGTTTGAAGGAGAAGGGTCAAGCCGATGAGATCGTGGTGGTCTCGATCGGCGTCAAGCAGGCGCAGGAGACGCTCAGGACCGCTCTGGCCATGGGTGCCGACCGGGCGATCCTGATCGAGGCGGCCTCGGACGTGCATACGGATATCGAGCCCTTGGCGGTGGCGAAGCTTCTCAAGGCCGTGGTCGATGCGGAACAGCCCGGCCTGGTCCTTTGCGGCAAGCAGGCGATCGACAATGACATGAACGCGACGGGCCAGATGCTGGCCGCCCTTCTGGGCTGGTCGCAGGCGACCTTCATCTCCGAGCTTTCCATCGACGGCGACAGCGCCACGGTGACGCGCGAGGTCGATGGCGGCTTGCAGACGATCAAGGTGAAGATGCCCGCCATCGTGACGGTGGACCTGCGCCTGAACGAGCCGCGCTATGCCTCGCTGCCCAACATCATGAAGGCGAAGAAGAAGCCGCTGGAGGAAAAGACCGCCGCCGACTACGGCGTCGATGTCACGCCGCGGCTGACGATCGTGAAGACGGCCGAGCCCGAGGGCCGCAAGGCCGGGATCAAGGTCGGCTCGGTCGATGAACTGATCGCGAAACTCAAAGACGAAGCGGGGGTGATCTGATGGCTGTTCTTCTGCTTGGGGAAGTGACCGACGGTCAGCTTTCGGTCGATGCGACGGCAAAGGCGCTGACGGCGGCGAAGCTGCTGGGTGACGTGACGGTGCTGTGCGCCGGGGCCCATGCCGCGGCCGCGGGCGCCGAGGCGGCGAAGCTTGACGGCGTAAAGAAGGTGCTGGTGGCCGAGGATGCCTCGCTCGGGCATCGCCTGGCCGAACCGACGGCGGCGCTGATCGTCTCGCTCGCGGGCGACTACAGCCACATCGTTGCGCCCGCGACGACTGATGCCAAGAACGTGCTGCCGCGCGTGGCAGCGCTTCTCGACGTGATGGTGATCTCGGATGTCTCGGGCGTCGTCGATGGCGACACGTTCGAACGCCCGATCTATGCCGGGAACGCGATCCAGACGGTGAAGTCGGGCGACAAGGTCAAGGTCGTGTCGATCCGCACCTCGACCTTCGAGCCTGCGGGCGCCGGTGGCTCCGCGCCGGTCGAAACGGTGTCGGCGGCGGCGAATCCCGGCCTGTCGGAATGGGTCGAGGACAAGGTCGCGGCCTCGGATCGGCCGGAACTGACGAGCGCCAAGATCGTGGTCTCGGGCGGCCGTGGCGTGGGGTCGGAAGAGAACTTCGCGCTGATCGAGAAGCTCGCCGACAAGCTCGGCGCGGCGGTGGGCGCGTCGCGCGCGGCGGTCGACAGCGGCTTCGCCCCGAACGACTGGCAGGTCGGCCAGACCGGCAAGGTCGTGGCGCCGGATCTTTACGTCGCGGTCGGCATCTCCGGCGCGATCCAGCACCTTGCGGGGATGAAGGACAGCAAGGTCATCGTCGCCATCAACAAGGACGAAGAGGCGCCGATCTTCCAGGTCGCCGATTACGGTCTGGTGGGCGACCTCTTCGCCGTGGTGCCGGAACTGACCGAGAAACTCTGATCGCCCCGACAGGTCGATGGAACGAGGGAAGGCCCGCCGCTCTGGCGGGCCTTTTCGTATTCGGGGGGCTATGAGAAACGCCGGCCCGGAACAAGGAGCCTCAAGCCCCGCCGGGCCAGCGGCCGACCGCCCCCTCGGGCGGCCGCTTCGGGAGCGTTGCGTACCGAATACACGTTCGATGTGACGGCACCATAAAGTGGCACCTCAACCCTCGCAGCGCCCCCCGCGGCCGTCCGCCGCCCCGGCTCCACACCCCACGCCGCCGCGCGTCGCCGGGCCTTGGCCCGCCGCTGCGCTTCCCCTGCCCTGCGCCAAAGAAAAAGGCCGCCCCGAAGGACGGCCCTTTCCGTTTCCGTGTACCGCGCCTCAGCCGATGGCGGCGGCCTTCACGTCGGCGTCGATATAGGGGACGTATTGCGCGAAGTTGTCGCTGAACATCTCCACCAGTTTCTTCGCCTGCGCGTCATAGGCAGCACTGTCGGCCCAGGTCTGGCGCGGATCGAGAAGCTGGCCATCGACACCCGGCACGCTGACCGGCACCTCGAAGCCGAAATTCGGGTCCTTGCGGAACTGCACCTTGTTCAGCGAGCCATCGAGCGCCGCGTGCAGCAGCGCGCGGGTCGCCCGGATCGGCATCCGCTTCCCGGTGCCATAGGCGCCGCCGGTCCAGCCGGTATTGACCAGCCAGCAGGTCGCGCCGGTCGCCTTGATCTTCTCTTGCAAAAGCTTGCCGTAGACCTCCGGCCGGCGCGGCATGAAGGGCGCGCCGAAGCAGGTGGAGAAGGTCGGCAGCGGCTCGGTCACGCCGACCTCGGTGCCCGGCGTCTTCGAGGTGAAGCCCGACAGGAAGTGATACATCGCCTGCGCCGGGGTCAGCCGCGCGATCGGCGGCAGGACGCCATAGGCATCGCAGGTCAGCATGATGACATTCTTCGGCTGCCCGCCCAGCGAGGTCTCCGAGGCGTTGGAGATGTAGTCGAGCGGATAGGCGCAGCGCATGTTGTCGGTGATCGAGTTGTCCTCGAAATCCAACTCAAGCGTTTCAGGGACGAAGACCATGTTCTCGATCACGGTGCCGCAGTACTTCGAGCAGGCCGCTTAGATCTGCGGCTCCGCCTCGGCGGACAGGTTGATGGTCTTGGCGTAGCAGCCGCCTTCGAAGTTGAAGATCCCCTTGTCCGACCAGCCGTGTTCGTCGTCACCGATCAGCGTGCGCGACGGGTCGGCCGACAGAGTGGTCTTGCCGGTGCCCGAAAGGCCGAAGAACACGGCGGCATCGTCCGGGTTGCCGATCGCGTGGTTGGCCGAACAGTGCATCGCCATCACGCCCTTGCCGGGCAGGATGTAGTTGAGAAGCGTGAAGACCGCCTTCTTGTTCTCGCCGGCATAGGCGGTGTTGCCGATCAGGATCAGCTTCTTTTCAAAGTTCAGCGCGATCACGGTTTCGGACCGGCAGCCGTGCCGTTCCGGGTCCGCCTTGAAGGACGGGCAGTTGATGATCGTGAATTCGGGGATGAAGTCGTTCAGATCCTCACGCGACGGACGGCGGAGGAGATGCCGGATGAACAGCCCGTGCCAGGCCAGTTCCGTCACCACCCGCACGTCGAGCTGATGCTCGGGATCGGCCCCGCCGTAAAGGTCCTGAACGAAATAGTCCTTGCCCTGCATATGGGCCAGCATGTCGGCATGGAGACGGTCGAACGCCTCGGGCGCCATCGGGTTGTTGTTGTCCCACCAGATCGAGTCCTCGACCGACGGGGTGCGCACCACGAACTTGTCCTTGGGCGAACGCCCCGTGTGGGCGCCGGTGGACACCAGGAAGGCCCCGCCGATCCCCAGCTTGCCCTCACCGCGCTGAAGCGCCGCTTCGATCAGCCCCGGCTCAAGGTCGTTGTAATAGACGTTCCCAAGCCCCGTGATCCCCTGTTTCTCAAGCGTTTGCGAAGGGTTCACCCGTCCATTGGTCATATGCTCGCTCCTGATGCCGGCAGCCGGTCTGTCTTGGCGTTGATGCACATGCGCCCACTCCGGAGGGCGCAGACTTTCCCCGATACGGGAAGATAGGCCCCCTATATCACGCGGCTAGTCGATTGGAATAGAACGGATTTTTTCGTTAGCGCCATCAAGCCCAGTTTAGCGCAACCACCCCCCGCCGGACTGGCGGATTTCAGCAACGATGCCCCCAAGTAAGGCGGGATTGTCATATTTTGGGGCTTTTTCGCCGCAGTGATTCGACAGAACGCCATGATTTTGACTTATCCGTTGCGCAGAGTGCGCGATGAATGGACAATGTCCCGAAAAATTGAGCAATGAGAGCAGAATAGGGAAAATCAAATGGCAAAGATCGCGCTTGTCGATGACGACAGGAACATTCTTACGTCCGTTTCCATGACGCTTGAAGCCGAAGGATACGACGTCGAGACCTATAATGACGGCCAGGCCGCGCTGGACGCCTTCAACAAGAAACTGCCCGACATGGCGGTGCTGGACATCAAGATGCCGCGCATGGACGGCATGGAACTGCTTCAGCGCCTGCGCCAGAAAACCTCGATGCCGGTCATCTTCCTGACCTCCAAGGACGATGAGATCGACGAGGTCCTGGGCCTGCGCATGGGCGCCGACGACTATGTGAAAAAGCCATTCTCGCAACGGCTTCTGGTCGAGCGCATCCGCTCTCTGCTGCGCCGCCAGGAGGCCATCGCCAGCGGCGAGGTCGCGACGACCGAGGAAACCAAGATCATGACGCGCGGCTCGCTGACCATGGACCCGCTGCGCCATTCGGTGACCTGGAAGGGCAAGGACGTGGCGCTGACCGTCACCGAATTCCTGCTGCTTCAGGCGCTGGCCCAGCGGCCCGGCTTCGTGAAAAGCCGCGATCAGCTGATGGATGTGGCCTATGACGATCAGGTCTATGTTGACGACCGCACCATTGACAGCCACATCAAGCGCCTGCGCAAGAAGATGCGGACGGTTGACGACGACTTCTCCGCAATCGAAACGCTGTATGGTATCGGGTATCGCTATAACGAAGAATGACCTTGGTTTCTGGAATCGACTTGCGCGGCAAGAAATCGCGAAACCGGCGTGCGGACGTCGTCCTCGGTGAGGACTGGACGGCCGCCGAAGGTGTTGTCGATTCCGAACTGCGGGCCGGGCGCGAGAAGCGCGGGTTCATCTCGCTCAACCGCTCGCCGCTGGCCCGGAAGATCATCACCTTCAACCTTCTGGCGATGATCGTCCTTGTCGCGGGTGTGCTGTACCTCAACCCGTTCCGCGACAGCCTTGTTTTGCAACGCGAAAGCGGCCTTGTGGCCGAGGCGCAGCTGATCGCCAACGTGTTCGAGGCGCAGCTGCCCGTCGAGGGGCCGGTGAATCTTGCCACCGCGGACGGGATCGACCCGATCCGCACCGCGATGGCGATCGAACTGCCCGAAGGGGCGGAGCTGTTCATCTTCGACCCGACCGAAAGCCTTGTGGTCTCCACCGTCGGCATGGACCGGCCAAAGCCCGAGGCGGTGCTGGGCCTGCAACGCGACCGCCGCTCCACCCTCATCACCGATATGCTGGCGAAGGTCTGGGAAGGCATCGCCAGCCTGTTGGCCCCCGAAAGCACCGTCGATCCGCGCCACGCGACCGAGGATCTGGCCCGCGACCTCGTCTCTGGCGCGCTGGCCGGGCAGACCCAGGTCAGGACCGGACACGATTCGACGGGTGAGGCGATCTTTACCGTCGCGACCCCGATCCGGCAGGGGACCACCGTCGTCGGCGTCGCCGCCGTCACCTCGGTCGCGGGGGAGATCGACCAGCTTGTCCGGGTGGAGCGTGAGCAGGTGTTGCAGATGTTCGTGATCGCGATCATCGTCTCCATCGGCCTGTCACTCGTTCTGGCCTCCACCATCGCCAACCCGCTTTCGGACCTTGCCGCTGCGGCGGAACTGGGGCGCGACAAGAACGCCCGCAAGATGTCCCCCAACCGGGTCCGCATCCCCGACCTGACCGCGCGGCCGGACGAGATCGGGCGGCTCTCCGGTGCCATGCGCGGCATGGTGTCCGCCCTTTACGAGCGGATCGAGGCCAACGAACAGTTCGCCGCCGATGTCGCGCATGAGATCAAGAACCCGCTTGCCTCGCTGCGTTCCGCCGTCGGCTCGCTTCGGATGGTCAGGAAGGAAGAACAGCGCGACAAGCTGCTGGACGTCATCGACCATGACGTCCGCCGCCTCGACCGTCTGGTCAGCGACATTTCCAACGCCTCGCGGCTCGACAGCGAGTTGGTGAAGGAAGAAGAAGAAAGCTTCAACCTCGTCAAGATGCTGTGCAACCTGACCGCCTATCTGGGCGAGGATGCGAAATCGAAAGGGGTTGATTTCATCTCCGACCTGCCGGCGGAACCGATCGTCATCACCGGCCTTGAGGGGCGGCTGGCGCAGGTCTTCGTCAACCTCATCACCAATGCCATTTCCTTCTGCCAGGACGGCGACGCGGTCCGCGTCTGGCTGCGCAAGCGGGAAAACCGGGTGCTGGTCGTGGTCGAGGATACCGGGCCGGGCATCCCCGACCAGGCGCTTCAGAAGATCTTCAAGCGCTTCTATTCCGAACGCCCCGAAGGCCAGTTCGGCGAACATTCGGGCCTTGGCCTTGCGATTTCCAAGCAGATCGTCGAGGCGCATGGCGGCGTGATCTGGGCCGAGAACATCCGCCCGCTTGAGGCCGACCTGACCTCCGCGCCGCTGGGCGCGCGCTTCGTCGTCGGTCTGCCGCTGTGACCATGTCGGTGCCGCGCCCCCGCATCATCCATGCGGGCTGCGTGGCGTTCCGCGGGCGCGGCGTGCTGATCCTTGGCGCCTCCGGCACCGGAAAATCCGGCCTTGCCCTGCAACTCATGGCGCTTGGCTGCGATCTGGTCAGCGACGACCGCACCGCCCTGGCCGCGCGCGACGGCGTCCTGGTCGCCGCCGCCCCGACCTCCATCCGAGGCCGGATCGAGGCGCGCGGAGTGGGCATCCTGCGCGCCAAAGCAGTCAGCGCCGCGCGCGTCGTCATGGCCGTCAATCTGGACGAGATCGAGGGGGAGCGTCTGCCCCCCCAGCGCAGCACCACCCTTCTTGGCGTCGATCTGCCCGTCCTGCACGGCGTTACCGGCCCGCATTTCCCCGCCGCGATCCTGCAATACCTCAAAGGGGGGCGGGTGGAATGACGGGCACAGGGCAGGGCGGACAGCGCGTGCTTCTGGTCACCGGCCCGTCGGGCGCCGGGCGGTCCACCGTGCTGCACGCGCTTGAGGATCTGGGCTACGAGATCATCGACAACCTGCCCTTCAGCCTGATCCCCCGCCTGCTGGACGGCCCGCCCCTGTCGCGCCCCCTCGCGCTTGGCATCGACGTGCGCAACCGCGATTTTTCCGCCGCGGGGCTCATCGAACTGATCGACCGGCTGACCCGCCTGCCCGAGATCGCGCCCGAGGTTCTCTATCTCGACTGCCGGCCCGAAGTTCTTGTCCGGCGCTACAACGAAACCCGCCGGCGCCACCCGCTTGCCCCCGATGACAGCCCGGCCCTTGGCATCGCGGCCGAGATCGATCTCCTGGCGCCGATCCGGGCGCGGGCCGAGGCGCTGATCGACACCTCCGAACTGTCGCCCCATGACCTGAAGGCCGAGATCGGCCGCTGGTTCGGTGCCTCCGGCACGCCGCATCTGGCGGTGTCGGTCCATTCGTTTTCCTACAAGCGCGGGGTTCCGCGCGGGCTCGACATGATGTTCGATTGCCGGTTCCTGACCAATCCGCACTGGGATGCGGACCTGCGCCCGCTGGATGGACGGTCCGACCGCGTCGCCCGCTATCTGGAAAGTGATCCGCGCTACGCACCGTTTCTGACCCAGGTCCGCGATCTTCTGCTATTCGTCCTTCCGGCCCATGTGGTCGAAGGCAAAATCCACCTCGCGATCGGTTTCGGCTGTACGGGCGGGCAACACCGCTCCGTTGCCGTGGCGGAAAAGATCTCCATATACCTTGCGGAGGCTGGTTGGCAGGTGTCTAAGAGGCACCGGGAATTGGAACGGAAGGCGGCAGGGGCCGCCGATATGGCACAGGGTGACAAGGCGTGATCGGGATCGTGATCGTCGCACATGGGGGTCTGGCGCGGGAGTACCTGTCCGCGGTCGAGCATGTCGTCGGCCGTCAGGAAGGCATTCGCGCCATCGCCATCGAGGAAGATCACGACCGCGCCGCCAAGCAGCAGGAAATCTGCGCCGCCGCCGATGCCGTGGATACCGGCGAGGGCGTGGTGGTGGTGACCGACATGTTCGGCGGCTCCCCCTCGAACCTCAGCCTTTGCGCCTGCTCCACCTCGGACCGGCGCATCCTGTACGGCGCCAACCTGCCGATGCTCATCAAGCTGGCCAAGTCGCGCCATCTGAGTGTGGGTGAGGCGTCGGACAATGCGCTTGACGCCGCGCGCAAGTATATCAACAGCTATATCGGCACCGGACACGCCGCCCAATGAACGAGATGACCGCCATCACCCGCAGCTTCAGGATCGTGAACGAGAAGGGGCTTCACGCCCGCGCCTCGGCCAAATTCGTCGAGGTGGTCGAGGCGCATGACGCCAGCGCCGAGGTCAGCCGCGACGGCATGGACGTGTCGGGCGATTCCATCATGGGCCTTCTGATGCTCGCCGCATCCAAGGGGACAACCATCGTCGTCCGCACTTCGGGCAATGACGCGGCGAAACTTGCCGACGCGCTTGAGGCGCTGGTTGCCAATCGCTTCGGCGAGGAGTACTGACCCGGTTCTAGACCGAAGGGGGCCGTCCCATTTTGCAGGATAACCGACAGCGCAGGGACGAGGGGTCCGACTATCAGCCCTATCGCATGCGCAACCTGTCCTATGCCGGCACCTTCAGCAATCCCGTGAAGGCCAATACGATCCGCGCGATCGAATGGCTGACGGGCAAGTACACCCTTCTCAAGCTGATCCGGCAGTTCGAAAGGACCGGAGTCCCCGAGGGCCAGATCTTCTTTACCAAGGTGCTTGAGACGATGGGCATCGACGTCACGACGCCCGAGGACCAGATCGCCCGCATCCCCGCCACCGGCCCGCTTGTCGTCGTGGCGAACCACCCGCACGGCCTTGTCGACGGCTTGGTGATGGGCGAGCTGATCGGCCGCGTGCGGACCGACTACAAGATCCTCACCCGCTCGCTCCTCACCGGAATTCCACAGATCGAACATCACATGCTGCCGGTCCCCTTCCCGCATGAGGAAAACGCCCGCGAGCAAAGCCTTCAGATGCGCAACATCTGCATGGAACATCTGAAGGAGGGCGGCGTCATCATCCTCTTCCCGGCGGGCAAGGTCGCGACCAGCAAGGGCTATTTCGACCCCGCGATCGAGCCGGAATGGAACCCCTTCACCGCGAAGATGGTCACCCGGTCGGGCGCCACGGTTCTGCCGATCTTCTTTCCCGGTACGAACACGCGGCTTTATCACATCGCCGACAAGATCTCTGCCACCTTCCGGCAGGGCCTTTTGCTGCACGAGATTTACCGCGCACTGAACCGCCCCCAATCGCCGGTCATCGGCGACCCGATCCCGGCCGAAACGATCCGCGCCAAGGGCGGCGACACGCGCGGCCTTCTCGCCTGGCTTCGCGAAACGACGCTGGCGCTTGGCTGCCGCTGACGATCAGCGCGTCGGGACCGGGGTCTCACCGCGATAGTCGTAGAACCCGCGCTGGGTCTTGCGGCCCAGCCAGCCCGCCTCGACATATTTCGTCAGCAGCGGACAGGGGCGGTATTTGGTATCGGCCAGCCCCTCATGCAGCACGTTCATGATCGCAAGGCAGGTATCCAGCCCGATGAAATCGGCCAGTTCCAGCGGCCCCATCGGGTGATTGGCGCCCAGCTTCAGCGACTCGTCGATGGACTTCACATTGCCCACGCCTTCGTAAAGCGTATAGACCGCCTCATTGATCATCGGCATCAGGATGCGGTTGACGATGAAGGCCGGGAAGTCCTCGGCACTCGCCGCCGTCTTGCCGATCTTCTCGACCACCTCGACCAGCGCCTGGTAGGTCGCCTCATCCGTGGCGATGCCGCGGATCAGCTCGACAAGCTGCATCACCGGCACCGGGTTCATGAAGTGGAAGCCCATGAATTTTTCCGGCCGGTCGGTGCGCGAGGCGAGCCGGGTGATGGAGATGGAGGAGGTGTTCGAGGTCAGGATCGTATGCGGTTTGAGATGCGGCAGAAGGTCCTCGAAGATCGCCTGCTTGACCGTCTCGCGTTCCGTCGCGGCCTCGATCACCAGATCGGTCTGCGCCACATCCGCAAGCTTCAGCGTGGTCGTGATCCGGCCCAGCGCGGCGGCCTTGTCGGCGGCAGAGATCTTGCCGCGGCTGACCTGACGTTCAAGGTTCCTGTCGATCAGGGCCACGGCCTTGTCGAGCGCCTCCTGGCTGATGTCGCTCATCACAACGTCATACCCGGCCAGCGCGAAAACATGGGCGATGCCGTTGCCCATCTGGCCCGCGCCGACGATCCCGACCGTTTTGATAGCCATGCCCAATCCTCATCTCTCTTTCGCCCGAACCATAGGCATCCGGGGCGACCGGGTGCAAGGTCAATCCACCCGGATCAGAGCCATGTCACGACCGCACGGCGGATCAGGTTCAGCCCGGAAAACACCAGAACGATCAGCGTCCAGCGCCGGAACCGCGCCTGGTCCAGGCGGTCGTGGATCGAAAACCCGATCCAGAGGCCGATCATCCCCGGAATGCAGAGAAATACCGACAGGGGCAGCGTGCGCGCGTTCAGCACACCCGAGGCCAGATGCGCAACTGCCAGGATCGCGGCGCCGATCATGTAGACCACGCCCTGCACCCGCAGGCTTTCGCGCTTGTCGGCGTCCAGAGACAGCAAAAGCGCGATCGTCGGCGGCCCCCAGATGCCCGAGATACCGCCGAAAAAGCCTCCGACAATACCCGCGATCACCTCCGCCCGGCCACGGCTTTCGGCAGGGAAGCGCAACTGCCGCCCGGCAATCTGGCTGATCGCGAAGGCGACGATCGGCAAGCCCAGCGTGAGCAGCAGCACCGCTTGCGGGAAATACGGCACAAGCTGCGCCGAAATGACGATGGCCACGCAAAGCGACACCAGAAGCCGCCGGTACTCCGCGACCGTGGTCCAGAAGACCCGCCCCCCCTGCCGGAACGCCTGCGCGAGGTTGGTGACGAGCGTCGGCACGATCAGCGCGGCCAGCGCCTGATCGGCGGGCAGAATCGAGGCGAGGCCGGAGATCATGATCATCGGCATCGCAAAGCCCACCGCGCCCTTCACGGTCCCCGCGAAAAGCGTGATGGCGCATGCCGTCAGAAGAAGGATGGGATCGGTCCCGAACATCGCCTGCCCTGCCTGTGCGCCTTCCTTACCGCCTCCTGCCGCGCGACACACCCCGAAACGCGCGCGACACTTTCGTTTACCTGCAACCCCCAACGGCGAATTAATATTGCGCTGCACCTGCAAAGCCCCTATCACGATGCGACCGCAGAAAGGAAACCGAGTCATGCCGCACGATGGGGCCGAGATGCCGAATTCCGCACTGATGTCCGACCTTCTTGACCTGACCGCGGCGGCGCTGCCGCAGGTCGAAACGGTGCTGGCCGACGCCACGTCGAAGCTGCGCGCGAAGGTCGATGCGAAGGGCAAGGTCTCGGGCGCCGCGCTTGAACAGCATCAGTTCGCTGCCCATGCGCTCTCGTGGCTGGCCACCTATGTCGAGGCGCTGCGCCAGATGCGCGCCTGGGCCGGGCGGATCGAGGCTGAGGGCAGGTTCAGCGAGATGGAGGCGCTGATCCTTCAGATCGGCTTTGGCGAATACCTCGCCCAGATCGCGGGCGGCATCCCGATGAGCCAGGGGGAAACCGCGCGCCTTGCCGATCTGGACGCGGGCTGGACGCCCGAGGGGCGACCGGGCTTGATGAAGACCTCGAGATGATCCGCGACCAGTTCCGCCGCTATGCCGAAGAACGTGTCGTGCCGAACGCGCATGGCTGGCACCTGAAGGACGAGCTGATCCCGATGGAGATCATCGAGGAACTCGCCGGGCTTGGCGTTTTCGGGCTGACGATCCCGGAAGAGTTCGGCGGGCTGGGCCTGTCCAAGGCGTCGATGGTGGTCGTGTCGGAGGAGCTTTCGCGCGGCTATATCGGTGTGGGTTCCCTCGGCACGCGGTCCGAGATCGCCGCGGAGCTGATCCTCTGTGGCGGTACGGCCGAACAGAAGGCACATTGGCTGCCGAAGCTCGCGTCGGGGGAAATCCTGCCCACGGCCGTCTTCACCGAACCCAACACCGGATCCGACCTCGGCTCCTTGCGCACCCGCGCGGTGAAGGTCGGCAACGATTGGGAGGTGACCGGCAACAAGACCTGGATCACCCACGCCGCGCGCACCCATGTGATGACGCTTCTGGCGCGGACTGATCCGAACACCACCGATTACCGGGGCCTGTCGATGTTCCTTGCCGAAAAGACCCCCGGCACGGACGCGGACCCCTTCCCCACCCCCGACATGACCGGCGGTGAGATCGAGGTGCTGGGCTATCGCGGCATGAAGGAATACGAGCTTGGCTTCGACGGCTTCAGGGTGAAGGGCGAAAACCTTCTGGGCGGGGTCGAGGGCCAGGGCTTCAAGCAATTGATGCAGACCTTCGAAAGCGCCCGCATCCAGACCGCCGCCCGCGCCATCGGCGTGGCGCAATCGGCGCTTGAGGTGGGCATGAAATACGCCGAGGACCGCAAGCAGTTCGGCAAGAGCCTGATCGAGTTTCCCCGCGTCGC
>DAIOXI010000020.1:18709-24041 GCA_036758045.1 Albidovulum sp. | reverse complement strand
CGAAGACCTCGAAATGGGCCACGATCCGCTCGCGCGCCTCCTGCCGCATGATGTCGGCGACGCCGATCCAGTGCTGGAACTCCTCCGGCGGGATGACCGACAGGATCTGCACCCCCGCGCCGGTATGCGCGGCCCTGAGCGCGGCAAAGCGCATCGCGTTCAGACATTCGCGGCTGTCATCGAGGACGACGAGAAACTTGCGCATCGGGGGCTCCATTATCGCGGCGGCGCGATCATGGCGGCTTGCACCGGATTAGGCAACGGTGCCGCGTGGTCCGCGATGCCGCGGCGCGCGCGCGAGGCGGCGCAGCGTCATGCGCAAAAGCCCGACAAGCATCCCGACGATCTGGGAAAAGACCAGGGCCACAAGCCCGATGGCGGCGACCGCCAGATGCGATACGCGCAGCAAAAGCCGGAACGCATCCCGGCCAAGGACCTTCATCACCTTCCGGGTATCCTTGCCCGCCACGTCCGAAACCCTTGCGATCTTGCCACGGTCTTCGACCGTGTCCGCATGAGGTCCAGCGTTTCAGCGGCCGAGGTGTTGTCGGCGATGCGCCCGACATCCTTCGCGGCGGCCGTCAGGCGCGCCATCCTGACGCCATCCACGGCGGATTCAAGCGGCGCTTTCCGGCGCAGAACGGCCGGAATACGGTCCCAGTGGATCAGTCCGCTGACCATTTCCCAAAGCGCGCTGACCATTCGCGCCGAAAGGGCGTGAGTCTTGCGCCCGACGCGCAGGAAGGTCGCCCCCGCCTTGGCAACGGCGCTTTCCCCGCCGGTCACGACCACCAGCCCCGATGCGGCGAGGCCCACCAAGGCGAGGCCCGCATCGAGCGTGTCCACTTCATCGCCCTTCACCGCCGCGACTGCCGCGCGTCCCAGCGCCGTCACGTCCCCGACGGGCGACATCTCCACCGGAATGGCGCATGCTCCGATCAGCGTCAGGCTGCTGCACTGCGTGATGTCAAAGGCGCAGATGGCGCAGTCTTTCGCGGTTGCAAGCTTGCCTTCGTGGGCCGCGACGACGTCTTGTGCTTCTGCGATCAGGGCGCCGGGAAGTGAGACGTGATGTTCTTTCGCGAGGTCGAGATAAAGGGTGATGTCGTCCGGCCGATCATTCCGGGTGGCATCTGCAAGGCGGGGTATCAGCCAGTCCGCCGTGACCGTCCGGGCCATTGCCACCTGGAAGGCCACGCGCGCCTCCGCGGCGCTGCGTTCGACAAGCGGTTGTGCGAACGGGTGCCGCGCAAGGATATAGCCGGTCAGCGCCCAGCTTCCGATCATCCAAAGGAGCAACGTCAACCGTGCAATGCGGCGCAGCGTCATGCCCCGGAATGCGCCCAGTCCATGTACAGCGCGCGGATGCGTTTTGTCATGGGGCCGTGGGCATATTGCGTGTCGTCGAAGGCGGTGACGGGGGTCACTTTCGACATGTTGCCGGACAGGAAGACCTCATCCGCGGCGCGGAAATCGTCGAAGGTCAGCACGGTTTCGTGGACCGTGATGCCCTCGGCCCGCAGGTTGGCGATGTGGCGGGCGCGGGTGATGCCGGACAGGAAGGTGCCGTTGGCGATGGGGGTAAAGACCTCGCCGTCGCGGACCATGAAGACGTTGGCGGTGGCCGATTCGGCGACGTTGCCCATGGCATCGGCGACAAGGGCATTGCCAAAGCCCTTGCTGCGCGCCTCGGCCAGCATCCTTGCATTGTTGGGGTAAAGGCAACCGGCCTTGGCATTGGTGACCGCGCAGTCAAGGACCGGGCGACGAAAGCGCGTGGTGGTCAGCGTCGTGGTGGCGGTGTCGTCCGCCATCGGGATCTCCTCGAGGCAGAGCGCAAAGCCGGTGGCTCCGGGGCGCGGGACGATGCCGGATATGTCGCCATCCAGCGCCCAGAACATCGGCCGGATGTAGACGGCGGCCCCGGCGTTGTAGCGGCGCAGTCCGTCGCGGGCGATGGCGGCGATTTCCTCCCCCGTCAGGGTCGGGTCGATCATCAGCGCCCTCGCCGACCGCACGACGCGCGCGCAATGCGCGTCGAGATCGGGGGTGACGCCGTCGAAGTGCCGCGCGCCGTCGAAGACCGTGGTGCCAAGCCAGCTGCCATGATCGGCGGCGCGCATGACCGGCACGTCGCCGTCATGCCAGGTGCCTTCGAAATAGGTGCGAATGTTCTGCCCCGTAGCCATCTGCGATCCTCCCTGCCTGCGCGGCATTTAAGTCCCCGCCGCCCGGAGAGGCAAGGCGAGTGCGGCAATCTATCTGGCCTGGACCCCGGCGGGATGATAGGTCGTCGGCATGGGATCAGGGGAACACGATCAGGTTTCGGGGAAGGCGGCGATGGCCTGTCATCGGCACCGCCCCGTCGCCGCAATGACGGTCCGCTTGCCGTGACGCAGGGCAAGCGCCTTTTCGATATTGTGCTGGCCCTTCTGGCCCTGCCGACGGTGGTCCTTGCCATGGTCGTGATCGGCAGCCTGATCCTGATCGTCGACGGACGCCCGGTCTTCTACGTGTCGGAGCGCATGCGGGACCCGGTGACGCCTTTCCGGCTGTTGAAGTTCCGCACCATGCGGCCTGACCCGGCCGACAGTGGCGCCACCGGCGGTCACAAGGCCGACAGGCTGACCCGTTGCGGTCCCTTTCTACGCCGCACCCACCTGGATGAACTGCCGCAGATTTTCAACATCCTGCGCGGCGACATGAGCTTTGTCGGCCCCCGCGCGCCGCTGCGCGTCTATGTGGAGGCCGCGCCCGACCTTTACGCCCGCGTCCTGAAGTCGCGCCCCGGCCTTACCGGGCTTGCGACGCTGATCTACCGGCATGAAGAGGCGCGGCTTCTGGCCGGCAGCCGCAGCGCCGAGGAAACCGAGGCGATCTATCGCCGCCGCTGCGTGCCGCGCAAGGCGCGACTCGACCTGATCTATCAGCGCAACAGGTCCATCTGTGTCGATCTCTGGATAATCCTGCGCACCGTCCTTCACCGGTGATTAACCATGAGCGCCCACTGTGCGCAGAAAGCCGCGCGTCCGGGAAAACTTCGGCAAGGCTTCTTGAACAGCGGAATTCGAACGCGCTAAACCCGGACGTGTGATGAGTTCGGTCGTGTTTTGCCTGAGGACGAACGTGCGGAAAGACAAGAGAACGTCGGCTGTCGCTGATCCCGAAACCGGAGTTGCAGGATGGTCAAGCTTCTACTCGCACTGACGCGGCGGCAAAAACGCATCATCTTTCTTCTGACGGACCTGCTGATCGCGCCGGTGGCGTTTCTTGTCGCGCTGATGGTGCAGCATGACAGGCTGCTGCCGCTGGCCGAGATGCGGGAAAGCGCCAACCTCCTGCCCGTCCTTCTGGCGCTGACCCTCGCGCTGGCGCTGGCGCTTGCCATCCCCGACATCCGGCCGAAGGATTTCGACGGCGCCGCCGCGCTGAGGGTAGGCGCCTTCGCCGCCCTTCTGGCGGCCGGGACGGGGATCGCCGCCTGGGCGCAGGATGAGGCGCTGGGTGCCGGTTTCTTCGTCGTCTTCGCGATGATCTTCTTCGCCCTCTGCGCGGCGACGCGGATCGCGATCCGCCATGCGCTGCACTGGATCTACAGCCGCAGCCGGGCGATCACCAATGTCCTGATCTACGGCGCCGGGCGGACCGGCATGATGGTCGCCAGTGCGCTTCGCCAGCGCGCCGACATCGTTCCTGTGGCCTTTGTCGACGACAATCCCGCACTGGCCGGAATTTCCGTCGCCGGGTTGCCGGTCTATCCGGTGCGCGACATGCCGACGCTGTTTTCCATGGCGCGGATCGACCGCGTCATCATCGCGATACCCAGCCTGTCGCTGCATCGCCGGACCCTGATCGCCCAGCGGTTCGAGGAGCGTGGGACGGATGTCTGGACACTGCCCGCGTTTTCCGACCTGATCGGCCCGACCGGGCTTCTTGACAAGCTGTCGCCCGCCGCGCCCCGCGCCATGCTGCAACGCGAAGAAGCGCTGAGCGGCGGGACCCCGGCCCATGACAGCTATGCAGGTGCCTCGGTCCTCGTTTCCGGCGCGGGCGGCACCATCGGGCAGGAGCTTTGTCGGCAGGTGCTGGCTGTGTCTCCCCGGCGGCTGGTGCTGTTCGAACTGAACGAATTCGCGCTGTTCCAGGTGGAGAACGAGCTGTCGCTTCTGGCGGCGGAGAACGGGGTGGAGCTTGTCTGCGTCCTCGGTTCGGTCGCCGACGCGGCGCTCGTGGACCGGGTCCTGCGTGAGAACGAGGTCGACGTGATCCTTCACGCGGCCGCCTACAAGCATGTGCCCCTGGTGCAGAAGAACATCATCCCCGGCCTTGCCAACAACGTGCTGGGGACGGAAACGCTGGCGCTGAAGGCGCGCGAGGTCGGCGTGCCGCGCTTCGTGCTGGTCTCCACCGACAAGGCGGTGCGGCCGAAGAACGTCATGGGCGCTTCGAAGCGGCTGGCGGAGATGGTGGTGCAGGACCTTGCCTCGCGCAGCAGCAGGACGGTGTTTTCCGCCGTCCGGTTCGGCAATGTGCTTGGCTCCTCCGGATCGGTCCTGCCGGTCTTTCAGGAACAGATCCTGCGCGGCGGGCCGGTCACGGTGACCGATCCCACCGCGACACGGTTCTTCATGACGGTGGAGGAGGCCTCGGCCCTGGTGCTGCTTGCGGGGGCCCTCGCGCAGGGCGGGGAGATCTTCGCGCTCGACCTCGGGGAGCCGATCGCCATCGGAACGCTGGCGCGGCGCATGGTGGAACTGTCCGGCTTCACGGTGCGTGACGGGGCGCGACCGGACGGCGATATCGACATCGTCGCCACCGGTCTTCGTCCGGGCGAAAAGAAGCATGAGGAATGCCTGATCCTTCAGGGCGCGGCGACGACCGCCCACCCGAAGATTGTTCGGATCAGCGATGCCGGCCTGTCCGAGATCGAGATGGCGAGCCTTCTGCGCGACCTGCGCGAGGCGGCCGGCCGCGCCGACGACCGGGCGGCGGTCGCGCTTCTGATGCGCTGGCTGCCGGCCTTCGCGGCCCAGAATGGCCCCGATGCCGATCAGGACGGAGGGCTGCGGATCGTCCGCACATAATCTCGCAAAGGCCCCGTCCCGCTGTTGCATCGTGGCGGGCCGGAAGGTTAGGTAGCGCCGTTTCCACTTCTCATTGCGGGCCACTCCACCGTGCCAACCGGCAACACCCCACCGAGCGTCACGATCGTGATGGCGGTCTTTCGACCGGACCGGACCTTTCTGGACGAACAGATCCGGTCGCTTGCGGCGCAGGATGTCAGTGACACGCTGACCGTCTTCGTGATCGCGGATTGCGATTCCGCTGCCTT
>DAIOXI010000020.1:5154-18699 GCA_036758045.1 Albidovulum sp. | reverse complement strand
CCGCGGGCGTTCGAGTTCGGGTTGAAGGCGGCGCTGGAGCTGTCGGGGCCGGAGACATTGTTCGCGCTCTGCGATCAGGACGATGTCTGGCACAAGGACCGCCTGTCAAAGGGGATCGAGGCGCTTCGCCGCAGCCGTGCGGACCTCGCCCATAGCGATGCAAGGCTGATCGAGATGGAGGGCACGCTGCGCCATCCGTCGATGTTCGGCTTCGAAGGGCGGCATCGCAGGCCGGGCATACGGACGCTGCTTTACAGGAACTCGATCACCGGCATGACCACGCTGATGAGGCGGCGTCTGGTCGAGATCGCGCTGCCTTTTCCGGCGCAAAGCGCGGTTCACTATTACCACGATCTCTGGCTGGCGCTGCTGGCCGAGGCGATGGGCGGGATCGTCTTTATCCCCGAGGCGACGGTCGATTACCGGCAGCATCGGGCCAACGCCGTCGGCGCGGTCGACCGGCGCGCGCCGGTCCGCTTCCGCCCCTTCGACGGCGCTTGGCTGAGGCAAGAGGCCGGGGCCTATGCGCTTGCGCGTTACCTTGCCAAAAGCGTCGTGCTGCGGATGCATGAGGCGATCGAGGCCGGACTTGTTACCGACGACCAGGCGCGGCTGACGCCGCTGAAGGCCTATCTGCACCGGCTTCACGGGACCGAAAAGCACGGGGCCGACGCGGTCCGGCTGGCGCTGGGCGGGCATCTGCGGCTGTCCGCGATTGCCCTCAACCACGCGGTGATCTCTTTCGGGCGGGTCGTCTGGTCGCTGCGCCATGCGCTTGGCCACGGCCTGACCGCGGCGGTCGGGCAGTTCGATGAGCGGCTGTTCAGCCTGTCGCCGGGGGTTCAGCCGATGAATGCCCGCCCGGTCGTGGTAGAGCCGACCGGCGCGTCCTATGCGACGATCATCGACAGGCGCAAACATGCACCGTGGAAGCCCGATTTCACCGCCACGGCGCCCGCGCTGGTGATCCTTGTCCCGACGCTCAACCCCACCGAGATGTTCGCGGGGATCGTCACCGCGCTCGACATCGGTCTTGGCCTTGCGGCGCGCGGGCAGAGGGTGCGCTTCGTGGCGACCGACCTGCCGGTCGCGGCGCGGCAGGCCTCGTTCGAATTCCTGCGCAACCGGGCGAAGGCGGGCGCCGAGGCGAATTTCGAGATCCATTGCGGCGTCACCTCGGCCAGGATCGCCCTTCACCGCGACGATGTCTTTCTGGCGACGGCATGGTGGACAGCGCATGTCGCCCAGACGATGATTGCCGAGGAAGGGTTCCGTCGGCGCGAGTTCCTGTACCTGATCCAGGACTATGAGCCGAACTTCTACCCCTGGGGCTCCGAATTCGCTGATGCGGTGGCGAGCTATGGTTTCGCCTTCCGGCCGATCTTCAACACGACGCTGCTGCGCGATTATTTCGCGAGTCTCGGCTACGGCTTCGCGTCGTCCGACGCGCCCGCCTTTGCGCCCGCCATCGATGTCGGCCGCTATGCCCGTATCCCACGGATGGCTGCGGCGCGGCCCCGCCGGATCGCGGTCTATGGCCGCCCCGAGGTGCCCCGCAACCTTTTCCCGATGGCGATCGAGGTGCTTGCGCGGTTCATCGAGGATGAGGGGCTGCGGCCGTCGGAGGTCGAAATCGTCTCCGTCGGAATGAAGCATGGCCCCATCGCGCTTCCGAACGGCATCGTGATGAAAAGCCTCGGGAAGCTCGCCTGGGAGGCTTATCCGGGTTACCTTGCAGAGGTCGATCTCGGGCTGTCGCTGATGCTGTCGCCGCGCCCCAGCCATCCGCCGATCGAGATGGCGGCGGCGGGGGCGCGGGTGGTGACCAATCGGTTTGCCACCAAGGACCTCGGCCAGTTGAGCCCCGCGATCCTGTCCGTGGCGCCTGCGGTGCCGGATCTGGTCGCGGCGATGCACAGGGCCTGGCGTGCCGCCCCGGTATCGCAGGCGGAGCGCGAATTCGATCTGGCCGCGCTGGGGGAGCCGATCGAGGTCGTCATCGACCGCATCGCCGCTTCGCTTGTCCCGGCGACGGCAGGGCGGCGCAACGCGGCTGTCAAAGCCGGTTGAATAGCGCGGCGAGGTAAAGCGCGGCCGTGCTGGCCGGTGTCTGACGATAGAGACGGAGCTTGCGCAGGGCGATCATGCTACGCAGCCCGCGTGTCCGCGAACGGATCGCGGCGAAGCGTTCGACAAGATCGCGGTTCTCGGCCGTCAGCAGGTCGGCGGCGGAGGCCAGTGCGGAAAGGTTGACGTCGTTCCAGCGGCGATAGACCCCGCTCAGGATCATACCGATGCGCCGCATCCTTGCGCGGGCGCTGTCATTCGCGCCGATCTGGTTGGCGGCGTGCTGGCGGTACAGCACCGTTGGCGCGTCGTCATGCAGGATCGTGCCACCGGCGCCGGTCACGATCTGATAGGCCCACCAGTCATGCGAGACGATCCTTGGCTTTCGGCAGGCCGCCTCATGCAGCAGCCGGGCCGCGGCGGGGTTGGCGAGGATGGTGTTCCCGGCGGCGATGTTCTGCGCCAGTGCGTTACGGAAGGACGGCGCGCGGGGCCGGGGCGGCGACAGGCGCAGCGGGCGCAGGGCCGCGTCGGTGATGATGGTGCGGCTGCAATAAAGCGCGGGCGAGTCGGCGCTGACCCCGGCAAGCGCGCGCAGCCCGCGCGACAGGCGGTCGGGAAACCAGACGTCGTCATGGTCGCTGAAGGCGAGGCAATGCCCCGGTTCCCAGAAGTCCCGCACGATCGTCAGGAAGTTTTCGGCGAAACCCTGTTGCGGTCCCTGACGCACGATCACGCGCCGCGCGCCGACCTTCTGCGCGAATCGCTGGGCGATCCCGGCGCTGCCGTCCTGCGATCCGTCGTCGCTGACGATCAGGGTCCAGTTTTCGTGGTCCTGCGCCGCGATGCTGCGAAGCTGCGCGTCGAGGTTGGCGGCGGCGTTGCAGACCGTCATCGCGATCAGGACGGGTTGTTCGTTGGCCCCGCTCACGCCAGGCGCCGTTTCGCCTCGATCACCTCCCAGAGCTTTGCGGCGGTGTTGGTGCCGTCGAAACGCTCAAGCTCCTGAATGCCGGTGGGGGAGGTCACGTTGATCTCGGTCAGCCAGGTGCCGATCACGTCGATGCCAACGAAGATCTGCCCCTTCTCGCGCAGCGTCGGGCCGATCTTGGCGCAGATTTCAAGGTCGCGGTCGGTCAGGCCGATCTTTTCGGGCCGCCCGCCGACATGCATGTTCGACCGCGTTTCCCCCGCCGCCGGGACGCGGTTGATGGCGCCGACCGGCTCTCCATCCACCAGAATGATGCGCTTGTCGCCCTTCGAGACGTCGGGGACGAATTTCTGCGCGATCAGCGGCTCGCGGTTGATGCCCGCGAACAGCTCATAAATCGAGGAGAGGTTGCGGTCGTTCTGGTCAAGGCGAAAGACACCGGCGCCGCCATTGCCGTAGAGCGGTTTCAGGATGATGTCGCCATGGCGCTGCTTGAATTCGCGGATGGTCGCCAGATCGCGGGCGATCAGCGTCGGCGGCGTCAGGTCCGGGAAGGCGAGGACCAAGAGTTTCTCAGGGTAGTTCCGCACCCAGAACGGATCGTTCACCACCAGCGTCTTGGGGTGAATCATGTCGAGAAGGTGGGTCGTGGTGATATAGCCCATGTCGAAGGGCGGGTCCTGACGCAGCCAGACCACGTCCCAGTCGGCCAGGTCGATCTCTTCCTCGGCCCCGAGCGTGAAGTGGTTGCCCTTCTCGCGCCGGACCTCAAGCGGCCAGCCCCGCGCCATCACGCGCCCTTCGCGGTAAAAGAGCCGGTCGGGCGTGTAGTAGAAGAGGGTATGGCCGCGTTCCTGCGCCTCAAGCGCGATGCGGAAGGTGGAATCGGCGTCGATGTTGATCGGCCCGATCGGATCCATCTGGATCGCTACCTTCAGTGTCATGCCGTCCGCCTTTGCCTTGTCCGTCCGCCCCGATAGATGACCGAGGCCCGCGCCGGATGCAATCACAGATCGGGGGCGCCGATCAGGGGCCGAGCGCGTTGGCGATGATCTCGATGCGCCCGATGCCGTCGACAAGGGCGAGGTCAAAGCGCATCTCGCTGTCCTGCCCGGCGGGAAGGGTGGCGGCGAATTCCGATGCGGCGGCGCGGATGCGGGCGATTTGGCGGGGGCCGAGGCTTTCGGCGGCGCGGGCGAAATCGGGCGCCGACTTCACCTCGACAAAGACTGTCACCGGGCCGTCGGCGCAGATCAGGTCGATTTCTCCGCCCTTGCCACGCCAGCGGCGGGCGAGGATGCTGAGGCCCTGCCCCTCAAGGCAGTCCGCGACACGCTCTTCGGCGGCCAGTCCGCCAAGTTGCGCAAGCCGCCCGGTCAGTCTTTTGCGGCGAGTTTCAGGGCCATCTGGTAGACCTCGCGCCGCGGCGCGCCGGTTGCCGCCGCCACTGTCGCCGCCGCGTCCTTGACCGACTGGCATGTCAGCGCCTCCCTCAACGCGGCCTCGATATCGGCGGGCGTGGCCACCATCGCCCCCGGGCGGTCGATCAGGACGACGATCTCGCCGCGCGCCTCGCGATCCGCGAAGGCCGCCGCCAGCTCCGCGACCGTGCCGCGCAGCACCTCTTCGAACTTCTTCGTCAGTTCCCGGCAGATCACCGCCCGCCGGTCCCCCCCCATTACCTCCGCCATGTCGGTTAACAGCGCCTTAAGACGCTTGGGCGATTCGTAGAGGATGAGCGTCGCGGGGGTGGCTTTCAGGTCTTCAAGCCAGCGCCGGCGCGGCCCTGAGCCGCTTGGCGCGAAGCCCGCGAAGAGGAACCGGTCCGAGGGCAGGCCCGAGACGGTCAGCGCCGCCAGCGCCGCCGATGGCCCCGGTGCCGCCGTCACCGGATGGCCCGCCGCGATGGCCGCGGCGCCCAGCTGATAGCCGGGATCGGCGACAAGGGGGGTACCTGCCTCGGACGCATAGACGACGGATTTCCCCTCCTTCAGCGCGTCCAGCAGGCGCGGGCGCATCCTTTCGCCGTTGTGGTCGTGATAGGACAGAAGCGGGCGGCCGCCGAGGGCCACGCCGTGAATGTCCATCAGGTGCCTGAGAGAGCGGGTATCCTCGGCCGCGATCACATCGGCATCGCGCAGCAGGTCAAGCGCCCTGAGCGTGATGTCGCGCGCCGCGCCGATGGGCGTCGAGATGAAGTAAAGCCCGCCCGGCAGCCGCTGTCCTGATCCGATTTCCGCCATGCGCCCCGCTCTTGCGTTTACTTCGAATGCGTGAGCGCATAGGCTCTTTTCGCGTCAGTGTCCCGCCTCCAGCCCGCCAGAGGATGTCAATATGTTCACCGTTTTCCATCGCCGCCGCAAGTTCATGACCAGGGCTGCGGCCGCCGCCGCCATGCTTGCCCTTGCCGCCTGCGACCCGCTTGCCATGGGCGGTGGCGGGCCGTCGATCAATACCAGCGAACCCGTTCCGGTCGCGCTTCTGGTGCCGTCGGGGTCCGGTTCCACCACCGACGAACATATGGCCAGGTCACTTGAGAATGCTGCCCGGCTCGCCATGGCGGACCTCAGCGGTGTGACGATCGACCTGCGCGTCTATTCCACCGCCGGGCAGCCCGCGCAGGCGGCTTCGGCGGCGGCGAAGGCCGTGAACGAGGGCGCCAAGATCATCATCGGCCCGCTTTACGCGCAATCGGCCAATGCCGCCGGTGCCGCCGTCGCGTCGAGCGGGGTCAATGTCCTCAGCTTCTCGAACAACCCCGACATCGCGGGCGGGAATGTCTTCATCCTCGGTTCCACCTTCCAGAACACCGCGAACCGGATCGTCAGCTACCTTGCCCGGACCGGCAAGGGCCGCATCCTGACCGTTTCCGCGCAGACCCCGGCGGGGCAGCAGGCGCAGTCGGCCGTGGCGCGCGCCGCCGCCGGGACGGGGGCGAGCGTGGTTGGCAACGTCTCATACGCGATGTCGCAGAACGGTGTCGTCAGCGCCGCGCCGCAGATCGTTTCTGCGGCGAAGGCCAATGGCGCCAATGCCGTCATTGTCGATGCGACGACGGACGGGGCGTTGCCGATCCTGACGCAGTTGATCCGCGAGCAGGGGCTGACGCTTGACGTCGTGCAACTGGCCGGGCTGACGCGCTGGGATGTGCCGTCGCAGGCCGCCGCGCTGCCGGGGCTTCAGGGCGGGATCTTCGCCATGCCCAGCCCCGGACGGACCCAGCAGTTCGAAAGCCGCTATACCGCCACCTATGGCAGTGCGCCGGTTCCGGCGGCGGTCGTGGGGCTTGCCTATGACGGGATCGCAGCCATCGGCGCGCTGGTCAAGCAGGGCAAATCCAACGCACTGAGCGGTGCCGCGCTGACGCAAGGCTCTGGCTTTTCGGGTGTCAGCGGCATATTCCGCCTGCGTGGCGACGGGACCAATGAAAGGGGCCTTGCGATTGCAAAGATCCAGAACTCTCAGGTGGTTGTGATTGATCCGGCACCGCAAGCCTTCGGCGGCGCAGGTTTCTGATCGCGGCGAGGCGGATGGGGCGGCGCCCGACAGCGCGGCGCTTCCCTTTCCCGCCAGCGATCTGCCCGCGACCGTCGCGCGCCACCTTCTTTTCGACCGTGAGGGGTTTGCCCGGCACCTGACCGGGGCCCTTGAGGGTTGCGACGAACCGCGCGAGCGGCGCGCCGCCATCGTCCGCGCCCTGACCGAGGCGCGAAACGAGGTGCTGGGGCTGATCGCCGAGGATTTCGCCACCCATCCCCGCGCCGCGCGCCACACCGTGCGCGCCTATGCCGCGCTGACCGACGCGATCGTCTGGCAGGCCTTTACCGTCACCACCACGGTGTTGCAGCCGCGCGCCAATCCGACCGAGGGGGAGAGGATCACCGTCCTTGCCGTCGGCGGTTATGGCCGTGCCGAGATGGCGCTTTATTCCGACGTGGACCTTCTGTTCCTGACGCCGTGGAAAATGACCGCCTGGGCGGAAAGCGTCATCGAGACGATGCTTTATATCCTGTGGGACATGCGGCTGAAGGTTGGCCATGCCAGCCGGACAGTGAAGGACTGCATCCGCCTGGGGCGTGAGGATTACACGATCCGCACCGCGCTTCTGGAGCGGCGCTATATCGCGGGGCATGAACCCTTGGCGCAGGACCTGCGCACCCGGCTGCGCAACGACCTGTTCAAGAATACGGCCGCCGATTTCATCGAGGCGAAGCTGACAGAGCGCTCTGACCGGCACAAACGCCAGGGCGGCCAGCGCTATGTGCTTGAGCCGAACGTGAAGGAGGGCAAGGGCGGCTTGCGCGATCTGCAAACGCTCTACTGGATCGGGAAATACCTGCACGGGGTGCGTCGGGCGGCGGAACTGGTCGGGATCGGGCTCTTCCGGCAGGAGGAGTATGAGACCTTCGCCGCGGCGGAGGATTTCCTGTGGGCGGTGCGCTGCCATCTGCACATGATCGCGCGGCGGGCGCAGGATCAGCTGACCTTCGACCTTCAGGTCGAGGTCGCGAGCCGCATGGATTATCGCGACACCGGCGGGCGGCGGGCGGTCGAGCATTTCATGCAGGACTATTTCCGCCACGCCACCCGCGTGGGTGAGTTGACGCGGGTCTTCCTGACCGCGCTGGAAGCGTCCCATGTCAAGCGCGAGGCGCGGCTTGCGGGCCTTTTGCGCCGCCGCAAGAAGCTGCGCGCGGGCTATGTGATCCAGAACGGACGGATCACCATCGCCGATGAAAAGGCGTTCCTCGCCGACAAGCTGAACCTGCTGCGGATCTTCGAAGAGGCGCTGAGGACCGGCTACCTGATCCACCCCGATGCGATGCGGGCTGTCGCGGCCAATCTCGATCTGATCGACGACGAGATGCGCGAGGATCGCGAGGCGACGCGCATCTTCCTTGACCTGATGCTGAAGCACGGCAACCCGGAACGCGCGCTGAGGCGGATGAATGAGCTTGGCGTGCTGTCGGCCTTCATGCCCGAATTCGAGCCGATCGTGGCGATGATGCAGTTCAACTACTATCATCACTACACGGTGGACGAACACACGATCCAGGTGATCTCCACCCTTGCGCAGATCGAGCGGCATGAGCTGATCGAGGAATTGCCGCTGTCGTCGAAGATCCTCGATGAGGGGGTGAACCGGCGGGTGCTGTATGTGGCGCTTCTTCTGCATGACATCGGCAAGGGGCGGCCCGAGGATCATTCGATCCTTGGTGCGCAGATCGCGCGGAAGGTTGCCCCGCGCCTTGGCCTGACGGCAGAGGAAAGCGAAACCGTCGAATGGCTGATCCGCTATCACCTGACGATGTCCGACATGGCGCAGAAGCGCGACATCTCGGACCCGCGCACGGTGCGGGATTTCGCCAAGATCGTGAAGACCCGCAAGCGGCTTGACCTGCTGACGGTGCTGACGGTCTGCGACATTCGCGGCGTCGGCCCGAACACCTGGAACAACTGGAAGGCCATGCTTCTGCGCCGCCTTCATGCCGATACCGCGACGGCGCTTGAGGCCGGGCTTGAGACGATCAACGCCAACAAGCGGGAGAATGACGCCAAGCGGGCGCTGCGTGAACGGCTTGAGGGCTGGGACGCCAAGGAAGTGCGGCGCGAGACGGCGCGCCATTACGGCCCCTATTGGCAAAGCCTTTCGACCGAGACGCACAAGGTTTTCGCAACCCTCCTGCGGGACATCCCGGATGATGAGATCCGCATCGACCTGAAGCCCGACCCCGATCACGACGCGACCCGCGCCTGCTTCGCGCTCAGCGACCATCCGGGCATCTTCTCCCGCCTCGCGGGGGCCCTGGCGCTGGTCGGGGCCAACATCGTCGATGCGCGGACCTACACCTCGAAGGACGGATATGCCACGGCGGTGTTCTGGATTCAGGACAGCGAGGGGCATCCTTATGAGGCCGACCGACTGCCCCGGCTGCGTTCCACCATCCAGAAGACCCTGAAGGGGGAGGTGGTGCCGCGCGAGGCACTGAAGGATCGCGACAAGCTGAAGAAGCGCGAGCGGGAGTTTCAGTTCCCGACCCATATCACGATCGACAACGAGGGGTCGGAGATTTACACGATCATCGAGGTTGATGCCCGCGACCGGCCGGGCCTTTTGTTCGACCTGACGCGGACGCTGGCGAACAACAATATCTACATCGCCTCGGCCGTGATCGCGACCTATGGCGCGCAGGTTGTCGACAGCTTCTATGTCAAGGACATGTTCGGGCTGAAGCTTCACGCCCGGTCGAAACAGGAAAGCCTTGAGCGCAAGCTGCGCCAGGCCATCGCGGAAGGCGCCGAGCGGGCGAAAGGCTGATGAAACCGATCCGACTGATCCGCGGCTTCCTGACGGTGGGCGCCTGGACGCTGCTCAGCCGCGTGGTGGGCTTTGCCCGTGACGTTCTGATCGCCGCCTATCTAGGCACCGGGCCGATGGCCGAGGCGTTTCTGGTCGCCTTTTCCCTGCCCAACATGTTCCGCCGCTTTTTCGCGGAGGGCGCGTTCAACACCGCCTTCGTGCCGCTTTTTTCGAAGAAGCTTGAGGCGGAGGAGGACGCGCGCGGCTTTGCCGAGGATGCGTTTTCCGGCCTCGCCTTCGTGGTTCTCATCGTGTCGCTTGTCGCGATGGCGGCGATGCCCTGGCTGGTGCTGGCGATGGCGGGCGGTTTCGCCGGGGATGAGAGGTTGCCGCTGGCGGTTCTCTATGGCCGGATCTGCTTTCCCTATATCCTCTTCATCTCGCTGACAGCGCTTCTGTCGGGGCTTCTGAACGCGGGCGGGCGGTTCGTGGCGGCGGCGGGGGCCCCGGTGCTGCTGAACGTGATGTTCATCGGCGCGATGGTCGCCGCGCGTCACCTGGGCTGGGACATGGGGCTGACGCTGTCCTGGGCGACGCCGGTGACCGGCCTTGCGCAACTGGCGCTGGTCTGGGTCGCGGCGGCGCGGATGGGCTTTGCGCTGCGGCTGCGGCGGCCCCGGATGACGCCGGACCTGAAGCGGCTTCTGGTGATCGCCGGGCCTGCGGTCCTTGCCGGCGGGGTGGTGCAGGTCAATCTGCTTGTCGGGCGTCAGGTCGGCAGTTTCTTTGACGGCGCGATTGCGTGGCTTTCCTATGCCGACCGGCTTTATCAACTGCCGCTGGGTGTCGTGGGCATTGCCATCGGCATCGTGCTGTTGCCCGACATTTCCCGCCGGTTGAAAGCCGGGGATGTGCCGGGCAGCCGCTATGCCCTGTCCCGCGCGACCGAATTCGCGCTGTTCCTGACCTTGCCCGCTGCCGTGGCGCTGATGGTCATCGCCGCCCCGCTGATCGGGGTGCTTTACGAACGCGGCGCGTTCACCCGCGCGGATACCGCCCCGACGGCGCTGGCGCTGGCGGTCTATGGTGCGGGCCTTCCGGCCTGCGTGCTGCAAAAGGTGCTTCAGCCGCTTTATTTCGCGCGCGAGGATACGCGGACACCGTTCCGCTTTGCCGTCTGGTCGATGTTTGTGAACGCGGGGCTGGCCATCGGGCTGGCGCCGCTTCTGGGCTTCATCGCCGCCGCGCTGGGGACGACGCTGGCGGGCTGGGTGATGACTTTCCAGCTGTGGCGCGGGACGCGCGGGATGGGGGAGGCTGCGCGTGCCGATGACCGGCTGCGCGCGCGATTGCCGCGCGTGGCGGGGGCGAGCCTGATCCTCGGTCTGTTCCTCTGGGGGGCGGAGTGGGTCCTGTCCGACGCGCTGTCGGCCGATGGCCACCGCTACTGGGCGCTGGCGCTTCTGGTCGTCAGCGGGATGGCGGTCTATGGCATCGCGGCCTATGCGCTGGGCGCCTTCCGGCTGGCGGACTTCCGGTCCGGCCTGTCGCGTCAGCGCTGACGGATCGCGCGCAGCAGGTGCGCAGGCCCGCCGGGGCCGACGAGGAACGAGAGGCCAAAGCCCACCGCGAAGCCGGCCAGATCGGCGACCCAGTCGGGCGATCCGCCGAAGAGGACGCCGAAAATCAGCTGAATGCCCAGAAGGAAGGCGATCAGCGTGAAGGCCCGCGCGCGGTTCGCGTTCTCGGCCCCGAGCCGCGCCCAGATGATGAAGGTGAAGGCCCCGATGAGCCCGTAGGCGCCGGGATAGGCGCCGAACAGCGCCATCTTCACGCCGGGGACCAGCGAATAGGCGGCACCGCCAAGGGCCAGCGGGATCAAGAACACGGCAAGGACCGACCAGGGCGAAAAGATCTCGGCCACGAACTTGCCCATGGCGAGGATGAAGACGGCGGCCAGAAGTGCGTGGGTGAAGCTGCCATGGACGAAGCCGTAGCTGATGAAGCGCATCAGGTAGTCCCAGGTCCAGCGCCCGGTGCCGATCATCTGGTCCAGCATCTCCGGTGACAGGGCAAAGCGTTGCAACGCCTCCTGCCGCCAGCCGACGCCTGTCGCGCCACCGGCGAGGCCCAGTGTTCCGGCGCTGACGACAAGCTCCATCGCGACGATGGGCAGAAGGATCAGCCAGACCACCCCCGGTATCGGGTTCAGGGGCGGCGCATCATAGCCCTCGCGCATGGGGCCTCCTTGTTGACGGGACCTGCCCCCTGCGATACGCGAGCGGGACGGAAAATTCCAGATGGGTAAGATCATGACCGACGCGCCCAACGCGAAGTTCACCCCGCGCATCTTCTCGGGCATCCAGCCTTCGGGGGGGCTCACGCTTGGCAACTATCTCGGCGCGCTGAAGCGGTTCGTCGAGAAGCAGGAGGAGGGGATCGAGACGGTCTATTGCCTTGTCGATTTGCATGCGATCACTGTCTGGCAGGACCCGGAGAGGTTGCGTAACCAGACGCGCGAAGCGGCGGCGGGTTTCATGGCGGCGGGGATCGACCCGAAGCGTTCGATCCTTTTCAACCAAAGCCAGGTGCCGGGCCATGCCCAGCTTGCCTGGATCTTCAACTGCGTCGCGCGGATGGGCTGGATGGGCCGCATGACCCAGTGGAAGGACAAGACCGCCGGGAAGGATGCCGAAAAGGCGTCGCTCGGCCTTTTTGCCTATCCGTCGCTCATGGCGGCGGACATCCTGCTTTACCACGCGACGCATGTCCCGGTGGGCGAGGATCAGAAACAGCATCTTGAGCTGACCCGCGACATCGCGATCAAGTTCAACCATGACTACAAGGTCGATTTCTTCCCGGTGACCGAGCCGGTGATCGAAGGTGCTGCGACCCGCGTCATGTCGTTGCGCGACGGGTCGAAGAAGATGTCGAAATCCGATCCCTCGGACGCCAGCCGGATCAACCTGACCGACGATGCCGACACCATCGCTCAGAAGGTCCGCAAGGCGCGCACGGATGCGGAGCCCCTGCCGGAGACCGTCGCCGGGCTGAAGGACCGGCCCGAGGCGCGCAACCTTGTGAACATCTACGCGGCCCTTGCCGACACCACTGCCGACAAGGTGGTCGCCGACTTCGCGGGTCAGGGGTTCGGTGCCTTCAAACCGGCGCTGGCTGATCTGGCGGTGGCCCGGCTCGCGCCCATCTCCGATGAGATGAAGCGCCTGATGGCGGACCCGGCAGAGATCGACCGCATCCTCGGCGACGGGGCGGAGCGGGCGAATGCGATCGCCGAGCCGATCCTGAACAGGACCTATGACATCGTCGGCATGATCCGCTCGCGCGGGTGACAGGGTCAGGAACCGACGCGGCGCGCGGGGCTTTGCATTCCTGCACAGCAGCTCTGCGCGTTCGAAGAATATGCGCGGACCCGCATCGGCGTTATATCTGTCTTCGCCATGTCGAGAGAGAGACCATGACTTACGTCGCCCCGCCCGCCACCCGGATCGGCCATGTCCACCTCAAGGTGGCCGATCTGGACCGATCGCTTGCCTTCTATTCCGGTATCCTCGGCTTTGAGATCACGCAGCGCTATGGCAGCGGTGCCGTTTTCCTGTCAGCCGGGGGGTATCATCATCACATCGGCCTGAACACCTGGGACAGCAAGGGCGGCAGGCCGCCCGCGCCGGGGACCACCGGCCTTTATCATACCGCGATCCTTTATCCCGACCGCGCGGCGCTTGGCACCGTCCTGAAGCGCATTGTCGATGCGGGCTATCCGCTGGACGGCGCGGCCGATCATGGCGTGAGCGAGGCGATCTACCTGACCGATCCGGATGGCAACGGGGTGGAGCTTTACCGCGACCGGCAGCAAAGCGAATGGCCGCGCGACGGGGCCGGAAACCTTGCGATGGTCAACAGCCCGCTCGACTTGCGCGCGCTGATGGCCGAGGCGGGCTGACCGCTCAATCGTTGATGATGTCGCTGCGGTAGCGCGCCAGAAGAGCCAGCCCCGCCGCGAAGGTCACCAGTGCGGTGCCGAAGACGAAAAGGGCGGAGACATAGTCGCCCGCATAGGTCGGGTAGATGCCCATCCGCATCTGCCCGACGACATGGACGAGGGGGTTGAACCACAGCACCTCGCGCCAGCCCTCCGGCACCCGGTCATAGACGAAGATCACGCAGGAAATGATGAGAAGCGGGCGGTTCAGGATCGCCCAGACCCTTTCCCATGCCGGGAAGCGTG
>DAIOXI010000020.1:0-5144 GCA_036758045.1 Albidovulum sp. | reverse complement strand
AGAAAGCAGTTCAGCGTCCCGATCCCGATCCCCAGCGCCAGCGCCATCGCCAGCCCCAGGCAGATGGCGGGGATGTTCAGGATCACGTCCAGCCCGAAGATCAGGATGATCCCGCTGAGGACCACCGCCAGCACCATGGCCTGTGTCACCGCGCTCAGCAGCGCGCGGGCGGCGATGGCGTCGATGAAGGTCACGCCGGGGTAGAACAGCAGCGGCTTGGAAAAGCGCAGCGCGGTGGACACTTTCTGGCTGATGTCGAGATAGGCCATGAAGGGCAAAAGGCCCGAGGCGTAGAACAGCGGAAAGCTGGTCCCGATGGGCGGCGACCGGAACACCAGCGAAAAGATCACCGACAGCAGCAGAAGCCCCGCGACCGGCTCAGCCACCGCCCAGATGTAGCCGAGGCCGGAGCGCCCGTAGGCCGCCGTCATCTCGCGCAGTAGCAGGGCCGCGATGGCGCGGGCGGTGCGGAAGCTGCGGCGTTGCTGTACAAGCGGAAGATGTTCTGTCATTCACTCGGGCAGGTTATTGGACCAGGAAACAGCCGGTTTTCCTTCGGGGCGGGCGGCGGCATCATAGTCCAAGGAGAGGCCATTGAAAGACCAAAGCGCCACCGTCCCCCCCGCGCAGCGCTATGCGGCCCCGGCCCGCGCGCGTGGCCGCCATCGCGCGATGGCGCTGTTCTTCGTGCTTTGGGTGGTGCTGCCGCTTCTGGCCTCGGCGTCCTATCTTTATGCGATTGCCGCCGACCAATACGCCTCGCGCGTCGGGTTTTCCATCCGCAAGGAAGAGAGCGGGTCGGCGATCGAGCTTCTGGGCGGGATAACCGAGATCAGCGGGTCGTCCTCCTCCGACGCCAACTTCCTGAACAAATATATCGGCGGGCGGGAGATGATGAAAGTCGTCGATGCGCGGGTCGGGCTGAAATCCGTCTATGTCCGCCCCGGCGACCCGGTCTTTGGCCTGTCCGCCGATGCCAGTGTCGAGGACATGGAAGCCTATTGGAACCGGATGGTGAAGGTCTTTTACGACACCGCCGACGGGCTGATCGAGGTGCAGGTCAAGGCCTTCGCCCCGGCGGATGCGCAAAGGATCGCGCAGACCGTCCTCGATGAAAGCACCCGCGTGGTGAACGGGCTGACCGATGTCGCTCGCGAGGATACGATCCGCTATGCCCGCGATGAGCTTGACCACGCGGTCGAGCGGTTGAAGGCGGCGCGGCAGGCACTGACCGCGTTTCGCAACCGGACCCAGATCGTCGATCCCTCGGCCGACCTTGCCGGGCGGATGGGCCTTCTGAACCAGCTTCAGACGGAACTTGCCACGGCGTTGATCGACCTTGACCTGCTTCAGGCCAATACCGGCGCGCAGGACCCGCGCATCGTCCAGACGCGCCAGCGAATCGACGTGATCGAGGAACGGATCAGGTCGGAGCGTGACAAGGTGTCGAACCCCGGAAACGAGGATGGCGTCGCTTATTCCAAGCTGATCGACGAATTCGAATCCCTGCGTGTGGATCTGGAGTTTGCCGAGAAAAGCTATGTCACCAGCCTTGCCGCCTATGACGCGGCTCTGGCGCAGGCACAGAAGCAGACCCGCTATCTGGCGCCCTATATCGCCCCAACCCTTGCGGAGACGGCGGAATACCCGCAGCGGGCGATGCTGCTGGCCCTTATTGGCGGGTTTCTTGTGCTGACATGGGGTATCGGCGTTCTGGTCTTCTATTCGGTTCGCGACCGGCGCTGAGATGATCCGCCTCGTCGACCTGACCAAATCGTTCCGGCTGGCGCATGGCGAAAACGTCATTGCCGACGGGATCAACGCGACCTTTCCGACCGGGGCCTCGGTCGGGCTTCTGGGCCGCAACGGTGCGGGCAAGTCAAGCCTTTTGAAGATGATCGCGGGCACCATGCGCCCCGATTTCGGGCGGGTGGAATCCAGTGGCTCCATCTCATGGCCGGTCGGGTTTGCGGGCAGCTTTCATCGCGACCTCACGGGGCTTCAGAACACCCGCTTCATTGCCCGCGTCTACGGCGTTGATTCCGATGATCTGGGCGCGGTGGTCGAGGACATCTCAGGCCTTGGTCGACAGTTTCGCGAACGTGTCGGCACCTATTCGTCCGGTATGCGCGCGCGTCTGGCCTTTGCGGTCTCGATGGGCATCCGTTTCGACACCTATCTGGTGGATGAGATCACCTCGGTCGGGGACGCAGCCTTTCGCCGGAAGAGCGAGGCGCTGATGCAGGACCGGCTGGCCACTTCCGGGGCCATTGTCGTGTCGCATTCGCTGGGGATGATCCAGCGCCTCTGCCAGCATGGCGCGGTGCTGGAAAACGGGCGGCTCACCTTCTACGACAAGGTCGACGACGCCATCGCGCATCATCAGGCGCTGATGAATGCCCCGCGTGGGGCGTCTGGTGCCCGTTAATCCTGTCTGAAGGATTGGTCCCCATCATCCTTGCCGAAAACCGCGCATGGGAAGGCGCGGTCGGGGGCGCGGCATGATCTCTCTCTCCTTCGGGGGTACATATCTGGGCGGGGCGCTGACGGGACCCGCAGTATCGGCCGAGATGATCTTCGTTGGCTCCGGTGCCACGCGTGAACTGCATCTGGTCGATTTCGCCACCGGCATCACCACCCGCTTTGCCGTCACCGCGGGCGGTATCGGGACCATCCTGGGGCAGGTCAGCCACACGCTGAACCGCACCAGCCTGATTGCCGCGGACTTTTACGGCAGTGTTTTGACCGGGGTCGTGACCGCCGCGCTCGATCCCGCGACGACGGATGCGCAAAGCGCCTATCTTCACCTGAACGCCGATTACGATGAGCGGGTTGAACTGCTGGGGGCCAGTGTCGGCGGGCAAAGCTATCTTGTCGCCGCCGAAAGCGCGGGGAGCGGGTTTTCCGTCTTTTCCGTCGGCGCGGGCGGCGCGCTGACCTTGCAGGGCAGCGTTCAGGACGACGGTGGCAGCTATGCCGCCGGGATCACCGGGGCCGCTTCAGGCGGTGACCGAGCTGCGCACCGTTTCGACGGCGGGGCAGGACTATGTCCTGGTCGGATCCGCCACCAATTCCGCCCTGACGGTGCTGCGCGTCGCGGCCGATGGCAGCATGGTGGCCACCGATCATGTCGTCGACGATCTGTTGACCCGGTTTTCCTCGGTCACCGCGCTTGCCACGCTGACGGTCAACGGCCGCGCCTTCATCGTCGCCGGGGGGCGGGATGACGGGCTGTCGCTTTTCACCCTGCTGCCTGGCGGCCAGCTTTTGCACCTGCAAACGCTCGGCGACAGCGCCGCCACGACGCTTGCGGCGCCCTCGGACATCACCATGACCGTGGTCGGGACAGAGATTCAGGTCTTCGTTTCCTCCGGGCTTGAGGCCGGGCTGACGCTTTACCGGATCGACATCGCGGCACTGGGCCAGACCCTTGCCCAGCCCGACGCTGTCCTGCCCGGCGGGTCCGGCGACGATCTGCTGGTCCTGACCGGCGGTGACGGCCTGCTGTCGGGTGGCGGCGGGGCAGACATCCTGCTGGACGGCGCGGGCAACGATGCGCTGCGCGGCGGTGCCGGGGCCGACATCTTTGTCCTGACCGAGGATGGCCGCGCCGACACGATCCTGGATTTCGAGCCGGGCAAGGACCGGATCGACCTGACGCTGTTGCCCTTCCTGCGCAACCTTCAGCAATTGCAGTTCACGCCGATCGCGGGCGGGATCGTCATCCAGTACGGGGCAGAGCTTCTGACCGTCCTCACGGCCAGTGGAAATTCCCTGACGCAGGCGGATTTCGCGCCAAGCAGCCTCTTGCCGCTGACGCGTTTTCCGATCGTTCCGGGGGCGACGGGGGTGGTACCCGACCTGCTGGGTCAGACGCCCGACACGCCCGTGCTGCGTCAGGGGACCTTTTGGGCCGACACGCTGACCGGCACGGCCGGCAGCGATTTCTACAATGGGATGGACGGGAACGACACGCTCCTCGCCAGCGCCGGGGCGGATCATTTCGACGGCGGTACCGGAACGGACCTTGTCAGCTATGCGGGGCTGGGGGCGGCGGGCGTCTATCTTGACCAGTTCGACCTCAACTGGGGCAGCGGGGCGGGGCATAGCTTTGCATCGGTCGAAAACATCACCGGCAGCGCCTTTGCCGATGCGCTGACCGGCGATGCGGTCGCCAACCTTCTGACCGGCGGTGACGGGAACGATACGCTGGTCGGCGGGGACGGGGGTGATGTGATCCGGGCCGGGCAGGACAATGACCTGGTCAATGGTGGTGCGGACAACGACCGGATCGAGCTTGATGGCGGCGACGACACGGCCAGTGGGGCCACCGGGGATGACACGATCTATGGCGGTCCCGGCAATGACCTTCTGTCGGGAAGCGACGGTGACGACGTGATCTTTGGCGAGGGCGGCGATGACATTGTCGCCGGTGGCGCGGGGAACGATATGCTCGATGGCGGCGCGGATAATGACCGAATGCTCGGCGGCGGCGGCGACGACATCATGTTCGGCGGGGCGGGGGATGACAGTCTCCTGGGTCTGGCGGGCGCGGATGCCCTTGCCGGCGGGGACGGCGCCGATACCCTGTCGGGCGGGGCGGGGGACGATGCCCTCAATGGCGGGGCGGCGGCGGACGTGTTCCTGTTCGACAGCTTTCGCCCCGCTGAGGTGGACGTGATCGAGGATTTCGAACCCGGCACCGACGTGATCGCGATGCGCCATGTCGCGGCGCCGGGGGACAGCGCCGGTTTCGCCGCGCTTGGGATCACGCCCATCGCCGGGGGGTATGAGGTCTTCGGGCCGCTCGACTTCTCCCTCTCGCCGGCCGATTTCCTGTTCCTTTAGGGGCGTGCCGCCTCAGGTCAAAAGAAGGATCTGCACATCGGCGACGTTCGTGCCGGTCGCCCCCGTGACCAGAAGGTCACCGGCCAGCGACAGCGCGCGGTTGCTGTCGTTTTCGGCCAGAAGCGCCTGCGGGTCGCCGCCCGCCCTGCGGATTCGGTCGCAGGTTCCGGCGTCCACGATCCCGCCCGCGGCCTCGGTCGGCCCGTCGCGGCCATCGGTGCCTCCCGACAGGAAGACCCAGTCGCGGCCCAGCGCGGGCATGTCCATCGCCACGCGCAGCGCCAGTTCCTGATTGC
>DAIOXI010000019.1:15861-24087 GCA_036758045.1 Albidovulum sp. | reverse complement strand
GGAAAGGGAACGGGGGATGGAGCGGGTGAAGGGAATCGAACCCTCGTCGTAAGCTTGGGAAGCTTCTGCTCTACCATTGAGCTACACCCGCCTCGGATGCTGATTACCCTGCCGGGGCGGGCGTGGCAAGCGGGATCAGAACCAGCGCCGCCAGCGCAGCACGGCCCAAAGCGCGATCCCTATCAGCACCAGCGCGGCGGAGAGCAGGAAGAAACCGGTCTGCGACGAGGCGCCTGGAATGCCACCAAGGTTGACGCCGAAAAGTCCGGTCAGGAAGCTCAGCGGCAGAAAGATCGCGGCGACGACCGACAGGACATAGCCATTGCGCCCGATCCGTGCGGCGTGGATCGAATCGACATGGGCGCGCAGGCTCATCAGCCTTTCGCGCACGCCGTCCAGTTCCTCGACCACCCGCGTGGTGCGCAGCGAGGTGCCGCGCAGCCCGTAGCGTTCCGCCGAGCCGATCAGCGGCGTGTCCAGCGACGCCAGGCGGGCCATGGCGTCGCGTTGCGGGGCCAGATGGCGGCGGATCTTCAGGACCGACCGGGCGATCCGGGCGACCTCGGTTTCCGGGGCGTCGCCATCGCTGCCTCCGGGTTCGAAAAGCGCCTCTTCCAGCGCGTCGGTGCGGTCCTCAAGCTCGCCCGCCGCCGCCTCGATGGGGGCGGTCAGCGCGTCGGCCAGCCGGGCCAGCAGCGCGCCGGGCGAGGGCAGGCCGTGGCCGGCCTCAAACTCCGCCCGCAGCGCGTCGAGCGCGCGGATCCGGCGCAAGCGGGTGGAGACGACGATCTTTTCCCCGACCCAGAGGCGGATCGCGATCATGTCATCCTCATCCTCGCCGGGGTTCAGGTTCATGCCCCGCAGCGCCACCATCAGCCCCTCGGCCATCGGATCGCCCTGGGGCCGCGTCTCGGCCAGCAGCAGCGCCTCGCGCACCGGGGCGGGCAGGTGCTGCGCGCTCCATTCGGCGAAGGCAGGCGCGGTGCGGTCACAATGGAGCCAGCGCCAGGCCGCGTCCCCGGCGGGGGCTGGCGCGGGCCAGTCCTCGGTCACCGGGCGGGCGGTGCCGTCGGGCAGGATGTCGAAGGCGAGGATCGTGGTCAGGGTCTGGGTCATGGGCGGTCCGCTCGGCTTAGCGACCATGCTGGCCCGAAGCGAGGCCGGGTGCAATCGCCGCAGGCGCCGAAAGCGTCACATCGGCCCAGATCGGCAGGTGGTCGGAGGCGATCCTTGCGGGGGCCGTGGCATGGGTGCCGCTGTCATGCAGTTGCAGCCCGCCGCCGATGGCGATCCGGTCGAGCGATCCCATCGGGCGGGGGGCCGGAAAGCTTGGCCCCGGCGTGTGCATCCGGTAATCCGGCCCCAGAGCCATGCTGCTGCCGCGCCGCGACCAGTCGTTGAAATCGCCAAGGATCGCGGTCGGCATCGGCGTGCGGTGGCCCAGCGCCGCCCGGATTGCGGCCAGCTGCATCAGCCGGTAGCGCCGGATCAGGCCCAGATGCGCGCCGACGACGCGGATCGGGCCGCGGTCGGTCTCCACCTCGGCCATGATCGCGCCGCGTGGCTCCAGCCCCGGCAGCTCCAGCCGCCGGATGGCCGAGACGGTCAGGCTGTGGCGGACAAGGATGGTCTGCCCGTGCCAGCCAAGGCTTTGCGGACCCAGCGCGAAGGGCAGGGGCGAGAGGTCGGTATGCTCCGCGATCAGGCCGGGCGGCAGGGCGGTGGGGCGCTGGCCAAGGCGGTGGTCGACCTCCTGCAATACGACCACATCGGCGTCGAGCGCGTTCAGGACCGCGACGATGCGTTCGGGACGCCGACGGCGATCCATGCCGACGCATTTGTGAACGTTGTAACTCGCCAGCCGGATCATCTCAGGTCCCGCAGAAGGTCCGGCGTACGACCTGATCTTCGGTCGGCGCCAGCGCATAGGGGGCATCCTCGGGCGCAAGGTCGAAGGGGGAGCAAAGGACACGGGCCAGCCGGTCGAAGGGGGCGAAATCGCCGCCCGTCGCCGCCGCGATCGCCTCTTCGACGTGGTGGTTGCGCGGGATCACCGCCGGGTTGGCGGCGCGCATGACATCGTCGGGTGCGTCTTCCAGGGCCAGCCGGTCGCGCCAGTCGCGCGCCCAGCCGTCGAAGGCGGCGGGGTCGGCGAATTCCGCCGCCGCCATGCCCTCGGACAGACCGCGGAAGGTGCGGGTGAAATCCGCGCCCTGATCGGCCATCAGGCCCAGCAGCCGCCGGATCAGGTCCGCGTCGTCGGCCGTCGCCCGCGCCAGCCCGATCTTGGCCCCGAACCGCCGCAGCCATTCGCCCTCATAGACCGCGGTAAAGCCGTTGATCGCCTCGGTGGCCGCGGCGATGGCGGTATCCTCATCCCCCATCAGCGGGATCAGGCAGGAGGCGAATTGCGCAAGGTTCCAGAGCGCGACCTGCGGCTGGTTGGAATAGGCGTAGCGGCCGAACTGGTCGATGGAGGAAAAGACCTTGCGCGGGTCGTAACCGTCCATGAAGGCGCAAGGCCCATAGTCGATGGTTTCGCCCGACACCGCCATGTTGTCGGTGTTCATCACGCCATGGATGAAGCCAAGCGACATCCAGTGCGCGATGAGCCGCGCCTGCGCCGCCGTCACGGCATGGATCAGGCCAAGCGGGCCGTCGGCATCGGGGTAGTGGCGGGCGATCACATGGTCGGTCAGGAGGCCAAGCGCCTCCACGTCACTTCGGGCCGCGAAATACTGGAAGGTGCCGACGCGGATATGGCTGGCGGCGACGCGGGTCAGGACCGCGCCGGGCAGGGCGGTTTCGCGCCAGACAGGCTCCCCCGTCGTGACGGCGGCCAGCGCGCGGGTGGAGGGCACGCCAAGCGCGGCCATCGCCTCGGACACGAGATATTCGCGGATCACCGGCCCGATGGCCGCCCGCCCGTCGCCCCGGCGCGAAAACGGTGTCGGGCCGGAGCCCTTGAGTTGCAGGTCGAAACGCGCCCCGTCCGGGGCCACGAGCTCGCCCAGCAGCAACGCCCGCCCGTCGCCCAGTTGCGGCACCCAGCCGCCGAACTGATGCCCGGCATAGGCCTGCGCGAGCGGCGCGGCCCCCTCAGGCACGGCATTGCCGCCGAAGGCCGCGATCCAGCCGGGCTCTCGCAACGCATCGGGGTCAAGGCCCAGCCGCCGCGCCAGCGCATCGTTCAGCGCGATCAGGCGCGGTTCGGCCACCTTCGCGGGCGGCTGGCGGTGATAGAACCGCCCCGGCAGGCGGGCATAGGAGTTGTCGAAGGCAAGCGCGCGCGTCATGGGATCAATGTAGGGATTCGCGCGGCGAAGGGAATGGGCAGCAAGGCCCCCTCACAGCCGCGCGAGCCGTTCGGTCAGAAGTGCATAGAACCCGTCGGCATCCACATCGCGGATGAACAGCGCATTCGGCGCCCGTTTCGTCACCCGCCACCAGTCGGCAACCGTCATCCCGGCGGTGTACTTGCCCTGAAGCTCAATCTCCACATTGATCTCGCGGCCCGCGAAGAGGTCGGGGCGCAAGAGCCAGGCGATGGTGCAGGGGTCATGCAGCGGCGCGCCTTCGGAGCCGTATTTCTCCATGTCGAAGCGCTCGAAGAAATCGGTCCAGCTTGCCACCGCCTCGCCGACGCGGGTGCCAAGGGCGCGGAACGCCTCGATCCTTGGCCGGGTGGTCAGCGCCTTGTGGGTCACGTCAAGCGGCATGACGACCAGGGGAACGCCCGACCGGAAGACGATATCGGCGGCCTCAGGGTCGACATAGATGTTGAACTCGGCCGCCGGGGTGATGTTGCCGACCTCGAAATATGCCCCGCCCATCAGCACGATCTGCCTGATCCGGCCCGCGATTTCTGGCGCGCGGTGCAGCGCGGTGGCGATATTGGTCAGCGGGCCGATGGGGCACAGCGTGACGCTGCCCGCCGGTTCGCGCCGCAGCGTCTCGATCAGGAAATCGACCGCGTGGCCCTCGGCCAGCGGCATGGTCGGGTCGGGCAGCGCAATGCCGTCGAGGCCGGTCTTGCCGTGGACATGCTCGGCCGTCACCAGATCGCGCTTCAGCGGCCGGTCGCAGCCCGCATGGACCGGCAGATCGGGCCGTCCCGCCAGTTCGCAGATGATCCGCGCATTCTTCGCCGTCAGCGCCAGCGGCACGTTGCCCGCGACGCAGGTCAGGCCCAGCACCTCGATCTCGGGCGAGGCGAGGGCAAGCAGGATCGCGACCGCGTCGTCCTGGCCGGGATCGGTGTCGATGATGATTTTCCGAGCAGTCATGGCACCTCCGTTGCCGCGACTGTGGCCATGGTCCGGCGGATTGTCCAGAGAGCGGGCACGATGCGGCGCCAGGACCGGATTGACCGCAATACAACCCAAAGTTGCCCAACCTTCGCCACAATCCCTGAGGAAGGTTAACTGGTAAACGGGGAAAGGCCAAAACGATGTTCGCGCGCGATGCCCAGATCGTGGTTCATGCCGGAATGCATTGCACCGGGGCGGATGAATTCCAGACGGTGCTGGGTCTCAATCGCAGGGCGCTGAACGCGGCCGGGCTCGACATGGCCTATCCGGGCCGGGGCGGGGCCGAAGGCGGCCGCTTCGACTGCGCCTTCCCCGAGCCGCGCCATCAGTTCCGCGACATCTGCGACCATGTCGCCGCGATCGGCGGCGCGCTGGCCGACAGCTATACCGGCGCCGGGCGCTATCTTGTCAGCGAACACGATCTGGCGGGCCGCATGGCCGGGCTCCTGGGCGGGCGCTTCTACCCGACCGCGCGGGCCAGGGCCGAGGCGCTGCGCGCCGCCCTCGGCCGTCCGGTCGATCGTCTCGTCGTGGTCGTGAAACCCTATGACACGCTTTTCACCGCCGCCTGGCGCCGTTTCGCGCTGGACCGGCAGATGGAGCCTTTCGCCGAATACGCACCCGGCATGGCGAACTTCACCGGCGGCTGGGCCGAGGTGGTGGAGGCGATGCAGGGCGGGCTTGAGGCGCGCCATGTGACGGTGCTGGCCGAACGCCCCTCGCATGAGGAACTCTTCGCCCACCTGCTGCCGGGCTTCCGCCTGCCGCTGCTGGCCAAACCGGCGCCCGCGCCGGAAATCACCGACAGCGCGATCGCGATGATCCAGCGCCATTACCGTCAGGGCGGCCGCTTCGTCGCCGGTCAGCGTGACCGGATCCTGGCCTTCCACGCGCGCCAGCCGCAATTGCCGCGCGAGGCGGGCTTTTCGGGCCTGCACCTGTCGGACCTGCGCGGCCGCTTCGTGGCCGATCTCGACACCATTGCGCGGATGCGCGGGGTCGAGGTGGTGGGCAACCTCCTGCCGGCGATGGCGGCGGAATAGGTCTGGCGTCGCGGTCGCGGTGCCGTCGGACGCCTCCGGCGGGAATATTTGGGCCACAATGAAAATGGTTTCAGAGACAGAAGAAGCCCGGCGCGATGGCCGGGCTTCCTGGGTTTGAAAGGCGTGGTTTAGCCGTCGAAGTTGACCTCTTCCATCAGCTTGAGCGCGGCGGGGCGTTCCCTGGCCACATCCATCAGGTTGATGGTGTCGGGCGTGAAGGGACCCCAGCTTTCCACCAGCGCCGATCGCGGGACGCCCGGCTTGACCGGGAATTCGTTGTTGGTCTCGGCATAGATCTTCTGCGCCTCATCCGAGGACAGGAACTCCATGAAGGCCAGCGCGGCCTCCTTGTGCGGGGCGGCCCTGGTCATGGCCATGCCCGAGACGTTCATGTGGGTGCCGCCGTCGGTAAAGGTCGGGTAGACGATGCGCACCGCATTGGCCCATGCCTTCTGTTCGGGGTCGGCGAGCATCTCGCCCATGTAATAGGTGTTGCCAAGCGAGATGTCGCATTCGCCCGCCCAGATCGACTTGACCTGCGCGCGATCGTTGCCCTCGGGCTTTTTCGCGAGGTTGGACCTCAGCCCTTCGGCCCAGGCCTTCGTCGCCTCAAGCCCGTCATGGACGATCATCGCGGCGGTCAGGCCGAGGTTGTAGTCATGCGTACCGGGGCGGGTGCAGATCCGGCCCTGCCATTTCGGGTCGGCAAGCGCCTCATAGGTCGTGACCTCGCCATCGGCGACGCGCTCCTTGCTGGCATAGACGATGCGGGCGCGGGCGGTGAGGCCGAACCACTGGTTGCCGGGATCGCGGAATTCGGCCGGGATGTTGGCGGTGAGGATGTCGGAGGTGACGGGCTGCGTCACGCCCGCCTCGACCACCTGCGCCAGCCGCGCGATATCGACGGTCAGGACCACGTCGGCGGGGCTGCGGTCGCCCTCGTTCTGAAGCCGTTCGACCATGCCCTTGTCGATATGGGCGATGTTGACGGCGATCCCGGTCTTGGCGGTGAAGGCATCGACCAGCGGCTGGATCAGCTCCGGCTGGCGGAGCGAATAGACGTTGACCTCATCGGCGAGGGCGGGGGCGGCGAGGGCGGCCATGGCCATCGTCAGGGGAAGGGTGCGCAGAGACATGTTCCAGTCCTTCGGGTTGCTGAGACTGCGCCGCTTCTGCCACCGCTTCCGGGGCAGGTCAAGAGTTCATGACAAAAATTGTCGGATATTAGTCGGCGGCCTGCTCCGCGCGTTCGGCGCGCTTGGCCGCATCCCAGAGCGCGTCCATTTCCGCCAGCGTGCTGTCCTCAGGGCGGCGGCCCTGCGCGGCCAGCGCGGCTTCGACCGATCTGAAGCGGCGCGTGAACTTGGAATTCGCTGCGCGTAAAGCGGCTTCCGCGTCGATCTTCAAGTGACGCGCGAGGTTTGCCACAACGAATAGCAGATCGCCGAATTCCTCGAAGACCTCCGCTTCGGTCTTCTCCGCACGCGCCTCGTTCAGCTCCCGCGCCTCTTCGACAATCTTGTCGATCACCTCATCGGTCGAGGGCCAGTCGAAGCCGACCCGCGCGGCGCGGTTTTGCAGCTTGATCGCCCGGACCAGCGCGGGCAGGCCAAGGGCCACCCCGTCCAGCACGCCCTGCGGCCCGCGTTCGCGCGCCTTCTGCGCCTCCCAGTCCCGCGTCTGCTGTTCGGCCGATTTGTCGCGGCTTTCCTCCCCAAAGACATGGGGGTGACGCGCGACCATCTTGTCAGAGATCGCGCGGACCACGTCGTCAAAGCGGAAATGCCCGGCCTCCGCGGCCATCTGCGCGTGATAGACGGCCTGGAACAGGAGGTCCCCCAGCTCACCCTTCAACTCGTCCCAGGCGGCGCGGTCGATGGCATCGGCGACCTCATAGGCCTCTTCGATCGTGTAGGGCGCGATGGTCGCGAAATCCTGCTCGATATCCCAGGGGCAGCCGGTGTCGGGGTCGCGCAGGCGCGCCATGATCTCCACCAGCCGCGCGATCCCGCCCTCGGGGTCATGCACCAGCCGGTTCGAGGCGTCCTTGTCCATTGCGTCCGTCCTGCTTTTTGCCCAATCCTCGGGCGACCCTCTGCCAAATGACCGAAAGAGTCCACATGCCCATCCTGAACCGTGTTGCCGCCCTTGCCCCCGAAATGGCCGAATGGCGCCAGCACCTGCACCGGCACCCGGAACTGGGCTTTGCCTGCCACAAGACGGCGGCTTTCGTGGCCGAACGGCTGCGCGATTTCGGCGTGGACGAGATCCATGAAGGCATCGCCGAAAGCGGCATCGTCGCGATCATCGCGGGGCAGGGGGACGGCCCGACCATTGGCCTGCGCGCCGACATGGACGCGCTGCCGATCATGGAGGAGACCGGGCTTCCCTATGCCTCCGCCACGCGCGGCGTCATGCATGCCTGCGGCCATGACGGGCATACGACGATGCTGCTCGGCGCGGCGAAATACCTGGCCGAGACGCGCCGTTTCCGGGGCCGCGTCGCGCTGATCTTCCAGCCCGCGGAAGAGGATGGCGCGGGCGGGCAGGCGATGGTGCAGGCGGGTATCCTCGACCGCTTCGGCATCGGTGAGGTCTATGCGCTGCACAACGCGCCGCAGGTCCCGCTGGGAAGCTTCGCCACGACCGGGGGGCCGATCATGGCCGCCGTCGATACCGCCTGGGTCACGCTGACCGGCAAGGGCGGGCATGGCGCCTTCCCGCATGAGTGCGTGGACCCGATCCCCGCCGCCGTCGCCATCGCCTCCGCGCTTCAGACCATCGTCAGCCGTAACGTGAACCCGATGATGGAAGCCGTTGTTTCGGTGACAGAAATCCACGCCGCAACCGCGTCCAACATCATCCCCGAAACC
>DAIOXI010000019.1:13888-15851 GCA_036758045.1 Albidovulum sp. | reverse complement strand
CCTGACGGCCACGATCCGGTCCTTCGATTCGGCCGTGCGCGAGATGATGAAGCGCCGGTTCCACGAGATCGTCGCAGGTACCGCCGCCGCCCATGGCGTGACTTCCAAGGTCGAGTACGACTGGGGCTATCCCGCCACCGTCAACGATCCCGACCGGGCCGGTTTCGCCGCCTCGGTCGCCGCCGAGATCGTGGGCGAGGCGGCACGGATCACCGATGAGGCGCGCGCCATGGGGGCGGAGGATTTCGCCTATCTGCTGGAGGAACGGCCCGGCTGTTACCTCTTCCTTGGCCAGGGTGAGAGCGCCGGGCTGCATCACCCGGCCTATGATTTCAACGATGAGGCGGCGCCCTACGGGGCGAGCTTCTTCGCCCGGCTGGTGGAGAGGGCGCAGCCGCTGCGGTGATTTGATCAAATTTCCTTGACGAATCGGGCCGCAGCGCTTTGGCTCCGCACCACCCGGATCGGCGGCGTCTCCGGCTTCGAACGACGCCAGACCCCATCACGGAGCCCCCACATGGCTTTGGAAGACGCGAAGACAGAGGTCGACCTCGCCTTCACCCGTTCAGACCGCCGCGGCCTCGCCTTCGAAAACGCCTTCGGCGGAGCCACCAGCTTTCTGCGCCGCCGCTATACGAAGGACCTGACCGGCGTCGATCTGGCGATCACCGGCGTGCCGTTCGATCAGGCGGTGACGCATCGCTCCGGGACCCGCTTCGGCCCCCGCGCGGTGCGCGAGGCAAGCGCTTTGCAACCCTATGACCCGCCCTATGGCTGGGGCTATTCGCCGCTCGATGAGATGGAGATCGTGGATTATGGCGATGTGGCCTTCGATTACGCCAGGGTCGCGGACTTCCCCGATACGCTGACCGCCCATATCCGCACCATCCTTGCCGCAGGCGCGGGGACGGTGACGCTGGGGGGCGATCACTACATCACCTTCCCGATCCTCAAGGCCTATGCCGAAAAGTTCGGGCCGATCAGCCTGTTGCACTTCGATGCGCATTCCGACACCTGGGTCGATGACGACTTCTCCCGCATCGACCACGGGACGATGTTCTACAAGGCGATCAAGTCGGGGATCGTGGACCCCGGGACCTCCGTCCAGGTCGGCATCCGCACCCATAACGACGATTTCATGGGGGTGAGCGTGATCGACGCGCGCGAAGTACATGAGACGGGCGCCGCCGCCGTCACCGCGAAGATCAAACGCATCGTCGGTGATCGCCCGACCTACCTGACCTTCGACATCGACTGCCTCGACCCCGCCTTCGCGCCGGGTACCGGCACGCCGGTCTGGGGCGGGCTGGCAAGCTGGCAGGTCGCCGCGATCCTGCGTGACCTGGCCGGGATCAACCTTGTCGGTGGCGACGTGGTCGAGGTCTCGCCCGCCTATGACACGACCGGCGCCACCGCCATCGCGGGCGCCCATGTCGCGCATGAGTTGATCTGCCTTTACGGCTGGACCCGGCGGAAAGGGTGAAAATCGCGCTCCTCCTCCTCGCGCTGATCGCCGTCGGGGGGCTGGCCCGTATCCGCCTCGCCCCCTCGGACCCGGCGCGCTGGCATCTCCGGCCCGAAGGCGCCCCGCCGCCCGGCGCGCCCCTCGCCACCTTCGAAGGCGGCGCCAAGGCCGCGCTGCGGCTGCCGGATGAAACGCCGGAGCAGGTCCTGACCCGCCTTGACGCCATCGCGCAGGCCACCCCGCGCACCACGACCCTCGCGGGCAGCGCGCGCGAGGGGATGATCACCTGGGTGACGCGCTCCAGGCTCTTCGGCTTTCCCGACTATACCACCGCCGCCGCCCGCTCGGATGGCGCCGCCACGATCCTCACGCTCCACGCCCGCCTCCGCTTCGGGCGTGGCGACATGGGTGTCAACGCCGCGCGCCTGCGCGACTGGCTGGCGCGGCTGTCCGGCTGACTTCTTCTGTTCAGAAATACTCCACGGGGGTCCGGGGGTG
>DAIOXI010000019.1:0-13878 GCA_036758045.1 Albidovulum sp. | reverse complement strand
CCCCCCCCCCCCCCCCCCCCCCCCTCTCCCCCTTGACCGCCGCCCGGACAAAGGCCAAACCCGCGCCATGGTGCCCTTGGACAAGCTCGACCAGATCACGCGCCGCTTCGAGTTCCTCGAAGCGAAGCTTTCGGCTGGCGCGACCCCGACGGAGATCGCGAAACTTTCGCGCGAATATGCCGACCTGAAGCCCGTGGTGGCCGAGATCGCCGCCTATCGCCAGGCGCTTTCCGATCTGGCAGAGGCCGAGGCGATGCTGTCGGACCCCGAGATGAAGGCACTGGCCGAGGATGAAATCCCGGCGCTGAAGGACCGGATCCCGGCGATGGAGGACCGGCTTCGCATCGCGCTTCTGCCCAAGGACGCCGCCGATGCGCGCCCCGCGATCCTCGAGATTCGCCCCGGCACCGGCGGGGAAGAGGCGGCGCTCTTCGCGGGCGACCTTCTGCGCATGTATCAGAAATACGCCGAAGCGCAGGGCTGGCGCTTCGACCTGCTGGAACTGAGCGAAACCGAACTTGGCGGCGTCAAGGAAGCGATGGCCCGGATCGAGGGGGAGGGGGTCTTTGCCCGCCTCAAGTTCGAAAGCGGCGTCCATCGCGTGCAGCGCGTGCCCGAGACCGAGGCGGGGGGGCGCATCCACACCTCTGCCGCCACCGTCGCCGTGTTGCCCGAGGCCGAGGAGGTGGAGATCGACATCCCCGCCAGCGACCTCCGCATCGACACGATGCGGTCCTCCGGCGCCGGCGGCCAGCATGTCAACACCACCGATTCGGCCGTCAGGATCACCCACTTGCCGACCGGCATCGTCGTGACCTCGTCCGAAAAGTCCCAGCACCAGAACCGCGCCAACGCGATGGCCGTGCTGCGCGCCAGGCTTTACGATCTGGAACGGCTGAAGGCCGACAGTGAACGCGCCGCCGACCGCAAGGCACAGGTCGGCTCCGGCGACCGCTCCGAACGGATCCGCACCTACAACTTTCCCCAAGGCCGGATGACCGACCACCGGATCAACCTCACGCTCTACGCCCTGCCGCAGATCATGGCGGGCGACCTGACCGAGGTGATCGACGCGCTCGTCGCCCACGATCAGGCGGCGCGGCTCGCCGAGATGGAGGCATGACGGCGGCAGAGGCGCTGCGCGCGGCGATCCAGCGCCTGACCGACGCCGCCATCCCCGACGCCCCCCGCGACGCGCGCCGGTTGCTGGCCTTCGCCATGGGCATCGCGCCCGACCGTGTCAGCCTGCACCTGCCCGACCCGATCAGCCCCATGCAGGCCGCCGCCTTCGATACCGCCATCGCCGACCGGATCGCGCGCCGCCCGGTCAGCCAGATCACCGGCACGCGGCAGTTCTTCGGCCAGACCTTCCGCGTCACCGCCGACACGCTGGACCCTCGGCCGGAGACCGAAATCCTCGTCGCCGCGGCGCTGGAAAGGCCCTTCGTCAAGATGCTCGACCTCGGCACCGGAACCGGCTGCATCCTTCTGTCCTGCCTGGCAGCGATGCCCTTCGCGACCGGCACCGGCACCGACAGGTCCGCCGCCGCGCTGACCGTGGCGGCGGGCAATGCCGAGACCCTTGGCCTTGCGAAACGCGCCCGGTTCCGCGAGGCCGACTGGTTTTCCGGCATTTCCGGCAAGTTCGACCTGATCGTGTCGAACCCGCCCTATATCGCGGAAGACGAGATGGCCGGCCTCGCCCCCGAGGTGCGCGACTGGGAACCCCGCGCGGCGCTGACGCCGGGCGGCGACGGGCTTGACGCCTATCGCGCCATTGCCGCCGGGGCGGGGGCGCGGCTGATGCCCGGCGGGCGGCTGGGGCTTGAGATCGGGCCGACACAGGCCGGTGCGGTGACGGCGCTTCTGACGGCGGCGGGGTTCGAAAGCGTGGAGGTGCGCCCCGACCTCGACGCCCGCGACCGGGTGATCCTCGCCCGCTGGCCCGAGGGCGGGGGCTGCGGCGCGGCCTGAGGGTGCCGTGACCTTTCCGACCCAATCGCGCGAATTTCGGCACATAGCGGCCCAAACCGCGAAAAATGGGCAAAAACCGCTTGCCCCCCGGCGCCGAACATGCAAACAGGAAGTTGGTGAGGGTGGCCCTTTCGGGAACGCCCCATTGTCTCGCCCAGCTCGATAGACGTGACGATCCCCCCGGATTACCCCAGGTGAGGTCGTGTATCGGGGCAAGGCTCATCCATCCGATTGACCTGGATTAACGACAACAGATGAGATCATCGAAAAACCGCTCGCGGTCGAAGTCGAACCGGCAGCGTTCGCTTGGCAACATCGTCAACCGCGTCTTCGACAGCTCCGGCCCCGAAGGCAAGGTGCGCGGCACGCCGCAGCAGATCATCGACAAATACCTTGCGCTGGCCCGCGACGCGCAGCTTGGCAGCGACCGCGTGGCGGAACAGAACTTCCTCCAGCACGCCGAACATTACACCCGCATGCTGGGTGAGGCGCTGCGCGAGCAGGAAAGCCGCCAGCAGCAGCAACAGCAGAACGGCGACCATACCGGCGGCGGCCATCAGGGCGGCAACGGTCAGAACGGTCAGGCCAGCGGCCATGGCGGCGACGACCGGGGCGAGCGTCAGGGGGGTGAGCGCAACCCGCAGAACCGCCGCCGGGGCGACGACCCGCGCGGCCCCCGCGCCGGGGATCAGCGCCGCACCGATGCGGCCGAGGAGACGCCCGATGAGTCGCGGGCCGAGGATGACGGTCCCGGCCTTGTCGACACGCCCGAGGCGCGCATGGACGCGGCCCCGCGCGCCAGCATGATGCCCGACCTGTCGCAGGCCGAAGACGCTGCGCCTGCGGCGGAGAGCGACGAAAAGCCCGCCCGCAAGCCCGCTCAACGCCGCCCGCGCAAGCCCAAGGCGAAGGCCGAGGGCGAAGCCGCCCCGGCGCCCGTGGCCAGCGAGGACTGAGGTGGGCAAGAGCCCGGCGACAACAGGCCCCGGCCCCGCGAGGGACGGGGCCTTTTCCATGGCACCCGGCGATGTGCGGCGGTGGGTGAGAACGGGGCGACCTCATGTCGTGCCGTCCCGGATCAGCTTCGGGACGCTGTCGCCTCCACCTTCCGCGCCCGGCTCCTATCCCCCGGCGCCCGACGGCACCAGTCTTCAAGCCCGATCTCCTCGGCCCGTGCTGTCGGCGCAATCCCGGCCGCCTCAAGCACCGCCCCCATATCCGGCGCGATCCCCTTCAGGCTGGACCGCAGCATCTTGCGGCGCTGGTTGAACCCGGCCGCGACGATGCGGTTCAGCGTGGCGGCATCGGCGGGATAGCGCGGCGCGGCCAGCGCCTTCAGATGCACGACCGAGGAATGCACCTTCGGCGGCGGGGTGAAGGCCTCGGGCGGCAGGGTCAGGGCGATGGCGGGGTCGCTGCGCCACTGGGCAAGGATCGCAAGGCGGCCATAGGCGCTGTCGCCGGGCCTCGCCACGATCCGCTCCGCCACCTCGCGCTGAAACATCAGGGTCAGGCTGTCCCAGACCGGAGGCCAGGTCTTTGGCGTCAGCCAGCGCACCAGAAGCTCGGTCCCGACATTATAGGGCAGGTTGGCCACGATACGGATCGGCGGCGTCAGATGCGCCAGCGGATCGACGGCCAGCGCGTCGCCATTGACGATCTCAAGCCGCCCCGGCCAGGCCACCGCAATCTCCTCCAGCGCGGGCAGGCAGCGGGCGTCCTTTTCCACCGCCAGCACCCGCCGCGCCCCCTCGGCCAGAAGCCCGCGCGTCAGCCCGCCGGGGCCGGGGCCGACCTCCAGCACGTCCGAGGCCGACAGGTCCCCCGCCAGCCGCGCGATCTTCGCCGTCAGGTTCAGGTCCAGCAGAAAGTTCTGCCCCAGCGATATCTTCGCCGATAGCCCGTGCGTCGCGATCACCTCGCGCAGGGGCGGCAATCCGTCGATCGCGGCCATTCACGCCCCCTGCTTCTTCGTTGCCGAAATACTCCCGGGGGAGCCCGCAGGGCGCGGGGGCAGGCAGCCCCCGTCCGCGCTCATCCCGCCGCACCTCATGCCGAGGCCCGCGCGGCGGCCATCTCGCGCGCCATCCGCAGGGCCGCGACCAGGCTCGACGGGTCGGCCTTGCCCTGGCCCGCGATGTCGAAGGCGGTGCCGTGGTCGGGCGAGGTGCGGATGAAGGGCAGGCCCAGCGTGACGTTGACCCCGCCCGCGAAATCCAGCGTCTTGATCGGGATCAGCGCCTGATCGTGATACATGCAGATCGCCGCGTCATAGCGGGCGCGGGCGGCGGGGTGGAACATCGTGTCGGCGGGCAGCGGGCCGGTGATCGCCAGCCCCTCGTCCCGCAGCCGCGCGATGACCGGGGCGATCAGCCGCGCCTCGACATCGCCCATCGCGCCGCCTTCGCCGGCATGGGGGTTCAGCCCGGCAACGGCAAGGCGGGGCGCGGTCAGGCCATAGTCGCGCCGCAAGCCCTCATGCGTGAGGCGGATCGTGTCGGTCAGAAGGTCTGCCGTCAGCGCGCGCGGCACCTCGGCGATGGGGATATGGATGGTGACCGGCACCACCTTCAGCGCCTCGCAGGCCAGCATCATCACCACCCGCTCGACACCCGCCAGATGGGCAAGGAATTCGGTATGGCCCGGAAAGGCAAAGCCCGCGCCGTCCTTCAGTGCCTTCTTGTTGATCGGCGCCGTGCAAAGGGCCGACGCCTCGCCCCGCATCACCAGCGATACGCCGCGTTCGATGGCGGCAATGACGCTCGCGGCGTTTTCCGGCGCGGGGTGGCCGGGCCGGGCGGCGGCGGGGAAGTCGTGGCGCAGGACCGGCAGGAGGCCCGCCGGAACCGCCATCGCCTCGGCAGGGCTGGAGATCACCCTATGCGCGGTCCCCTGCGGCAGGTGCGAAGGATCGCCGATCCAGAAGAAAGGCAGGCTCGCGCCCAGCAGCATCCGGGCGCGGGCGGCGATTTCCGGGCCGATGCCGGAAGGCTCGCCGCAACTGAGCGCTATGGGGCGGCCGGGCATCGTCTTGCGCCTATGGCGTGCGGATGATGGCGTTTGCCTTGAGGTCCTGCATATAGCTTTCGGCCAGCTGGCCAAGCCGCTGGTTTGTCAGCTCGTCGCGGACCTGTGCGGGCGTCGGGCCGATGGCGAAGGTCATGTCGGGGTCGATCGGGGGCGGCGCGGCGCCGTTTTCGGCGACCGCCACCGTGGCCCCGGCGCTTTCGGCCTTGGCGGCGGCGGTCAGTTTGGCCGCGTCGATCGCCTCGGTCGCGGACCGCTTGCACAGCATCAGGAACACCAGCGCGTTGCCGCGCGTCAGGCCGGTGGAGACCTCGTTATCGTCCATCGGCGCCAGCTCGCGGGCGATATCGCCGGGCAGCCGGGTCTGGGGCAGCGTCTCGCGCGTCAACTGGCCCTCGGGCAGGCCCTTGGCGACGCGGTAGAGATCGTCGCAGGTATCCACCTCACCGCGGATGCGCGCGGCCTCGGCCAGCGCCTCGGCCGAGCGGCCGCCGGGGATCAGGAACTGGGCGAAATCGACGGTGATGTCGCCCGGCTTGATGTCGCCTCCCTGGTTGGCGCCGCGCAGGCGGACGATGGCGATGGCATTGCCAAGCCGGATCGGCGGGCTGACCTGACCGGCATGCATCTGGCCGACGATCTGGCGCACCTGCGGTGGCAGGTTGGTGACGGGGATCCAGCCGATCTGGCCGCCCTGAACGCGCGAGGGGGCGGCGGAATGGGCGCGCGCGGCAGCGGCAAAGGCGCCTTCCGATCCGATCTTCGTCACCAGATCGTCAGCCAGCATCTGCTTTTCGGTCAGGCTGCCGGCCGAATAGGGGATCAGGATTTCCGAAATCAGGACACGCGGCCCGGCACCCCGGCCCGCCGGGATCGACAGGGCGCGGTCCACATCGGCATTCGACACCGACACCTTCGGGCCGAACTTCGCGCGCGCGAGTTCGCGCCACGCCAGACCGGCGCGGACGAAGTCGCGGAAGCTTTCCGGCTCCACCCCCGCCTGGGCGATGATTTGCAGGAACTGCTCGGTTGTCAGGTTGGCGCGGCCGGCGAATTCCTCCATCCCGGCGGCGACCTGCTGATCGCTGAGACGGATGCCCGCCGCCTCGGCCGCGTCAAGGCGCAGCCGGTCCTCGATCAGCGCCTCTTTCGCCTGCGCTACCACATCGCCGGGCGCGCCGAGGACCTTCAGGAAGCGGCTGCGCTGGTCGAGCTCAAAGCCGGTGATGGCGCGGTTGTTGACCGTGACCACGGGCGCGAAACGGTTGCTTTGCGCCTGAACGGTCGTGCCAAGCGCGCACAGTGCGACAAGGGCGGCGGGAAGAAGGGAAGTGAAACGCATCTTGGTCCGGTCCGTCTGCTCTTTACTTTTCTGGGGTCTGGCCCCGCTCTTGCTCCTCAGCGCCGCTGTCCGGGCTTATCGGGCGCAGCTCTTGCGGGCTGACCCGCCCGTTCCCGCGCCGAAACCCACCAGCGAGACGGAGAGGTTGAAATCCGTGCTCGCCGCCACACTAGTCGAGGAAGTGAAGCGACGCGAGAGGGAAAGATCGACCGCCACGCATTCGCTGAGATAACTCAGGCCGATTTCGGCCCGCGCGGCGCGCTGGAGGTTGAAGTCGTAGCGCCCCGCAAGCTGCCCGCGCCAGTTGTTCGCCATGTCCCAACCGGCGTCCAGCACAAGCTCGGAGGTCGCGGTCGGGCGCCCCTCGGCGGGGTCGGCGACCATCCAGAGATAGCCCGCATCGACCGAATAGCGGTCCCTCACCAGGCCGAAGTTCAGCTCATTCAGGCTGACGTCGAAGCCGTTGTCGAACAGCACACCGATCAGCACCGACAGCCCGCCATCGGTCTGCAACTGCGCCGACACCAACCAGTCGGAGGAACGTCCGTCAAGGCCCGAGCCGGGGGTGAACTGGCCCAGATCGCGTGCCCGGAAGACACGCCCGCCGGTCACGCCCAGCGACCAGCCCGAGGGGTCGTAGCGCGTCCAGCCAAGGCCGATGTTCAGCCGGTTGCCCAATTCGCGCCCGTCGGCGCCGGGGAAGCGCGAGAAGGAAAACAGGTTGCCTTCGTCCAGCGTCGCGACGGTGCTGTCCTCATTGGGGACGGCGTCGAGGCTGTCGGGGGCAAGGACAAGCTGCACCACCGGCTCGATCACCTGCGAGGCGCCGCCTGCCGAACTGCGGACCCAGGGCCAGCGCAGCTCCACCGCGGCCTGCGGCAGAACGCGCGTCACCGATCCGGGATAGGTCGCATCCTGCGAAATGGAATAGACGTCGGCGGTCAGGTCCGTGGCGCCGCTGAAGACCATGCCGTTCGCCATGACCCAGGACTTGTGCCAGCCAAGGCTGAGCGTGGCGCGACTGACGTCGCGGCCGTCGACGATGCCGTCGCCATTGGCATCGAAGGCAAGCGAGGAAGCCCGGCGGTGGCCATGCAACTGGAACGACAGCCGCCCTTCGCCGCCGAGATAGCGGGGGGAAAAGCGGCGCTCGAACTCAAGATCGGCGGCGAGGTTCGGCAGCGTTGCGTTATCGTCGCCGGGGCGCAGCGAGCGGTGGTTGTAGAAACCGAGTGCCGCGTATTCGTTGCGCCGCGCGCGTTCGACGGAGACGCCGCTCGACAGCCAGTCGGTGTCGCTGATGCCGTAGTCCAGCAGATAGGCCGGGTCGCTCACGCTCTGAAGGTCGATCCCCAGCGTGAAATCGCGCGGCAGGGCGAATTTGCCGTCAAGGAACACATAACCGCGCGTCTTGCCGGGGCGGATGTCGTCGTCCGAGAGCGCGCCGTTCACCTCGATCGTGCCGGTGGCGAAGGCCTGCCGGTAGCGCAGGCCCAGCGTGCGGGTGCGGGTGGTCGCGGCATAGGGCGTCACCGTGAGGTCGCGGTGATCGCCAAGGGCTATGAAATAGGGAAGCTTGAGGCCGGGGCCGAGTTCCGAGGTCGTCCGCAGCTCGGGCTGAAGGAAGCCCGTCGCGCGTTTCAGCGTCGGGTCGGGCATCCTGAGGCGCGGCAGGTAGAAGACCGGAACCCCCGCGATGCGGAACTGGGCGTGGTCGAAATAGATCTGCCGCTCCAACTGGTCATGGACGACGCGGCGGGCGCGGATTTCCCAAAGCGGCACCGGGTTCGACGGGCAGACCTGACAGGAGGAAGCAACGACCTTGTCCATCCGGGTATAGCGCCCGTCGATGCGGTTGATTTCCAGCGCGGCCAGCTGTAGCTGCTGATCCATGACCATGCGGGCGCTTTTCAGCAACCCGTTTTGCAGGTCGCGCGACAGTTGGGCGCTGTCGGCCAGGATGACGGTGCCGCTGGCATCGGTCAGGCTGATCGGCCCGGCGATGTCGAGCGTGTCGGTGCGGGCGTCATAGACGATGCGCGCGGCCTTGACGCGGGCGTCCTTGTAGAACGCCTCCACCGCGCCCTCGGCGGTCAGAAGGTTGTCGCCGGTCAGAAAGACCCGGTCGGCGACCAGCGTCGCCTGATCCTGCGCATGGCCCGCGCGGGGCGCGGCAAGGCCGATCAGCGCGGCGGCGAAAAGGGCGTAAAGGCCATGGCGCATCAGCCGTCCTCCAGATGCAGCACGAGGCTGAGCGCGAGAAGGATCGCCGCGACCGGCGGGCTCCACGCCGCGGCGGCGACGGGGATCTGACCGGCCTCGCCCAGCACCTGCGCGAAGTTGCGCAAGAGAAAGATCGCAAAGCCCGAGGTGACCGCCAGAAGGACCATCGTCCCGGTGCGGCCCGACCGCGCGTGGCGCATGGTGAAGCCCGCCGCGATCAGCACCATTGCCGCCATCAGAAGCGGCAGCGCCAGTTCCATCTGGAACCAGACGAGGTGTTTGCGCGCCGAAAAGCCTGCCTTTTCCAGCCCGTCGATGAAGGCGGGCAATTGCCAGATCGGGATCGAGGCCGGGGTGCCGAAACTGTCGCGGATCTGGTCCGGCGTCAGGTCCGAGGTCAGGTGAAGGCTTTCGGCCGTGGTCGCGTCGCGTTCGGGGTTGGTGTCGCTGCCGAAAGTCCATTCCTTCGCGCCCGTGATCGTCCAGCCGCCCTGTTCCAGCGTCGCCTCGCGCGCGTCGATGCGCTTCAGCGGGCCGCTTTCGGGGGCGAAGGTGATGAAGGTGACGTTCTGGAACGTGGTGCCGTCGCCATCGGTGCGCGCGGCATGGATCACGGTCTGCCCGTCCTCGCCTCCCTGACGCAGCCAGATCCCTTCGCCGGACACCGACAGCACGTTATCGGCCCCCAGACGGTAGCGGTTCGACAGATCCTCATACCGTTTCGAGGTTCCCGCGACGACGGGGTTCAGGACCGCCACCGCGAAACCGCCGATCACGAAGGCCGCCAGCAAGGGCGCCGCCAGCATGCGCAGCGCCGAACGCCCGGCGGCGCGGATCACCACCAGTTCGGAAGACCGCGCCAGCGCGAGGAAAAGCGCGATGGCCGACAGGATCACGATCAGCGGCAGGATACGGTAAAGCGTGGCGGGCACGTTCAGAAGCGCCAGTTCCGCCGTCTTGCCAAGGCCGATGTCGGCGGCGGCGAAGCGGCGCACCTGTTCGACCATGTCGATCAGGTAAAGGATCGCGAAGAACCCCGCAAAGACGATCAGGAACATCGTCACGAAGCGCCGCGCGAGGTAGAAGGACAGCGTCATGACGGCACCGCCAGTCCCGTCGCGGGCCGGACGCGCCTGCGCCGCCCGGCCAGCGCCAGCATGATGACCGACAGAAGGAACCCCGCCACCTCGGGCAGGTAGACGGCGGGCCAGAGGCCGGGGCTTTGCTTGGCGGCACCCGCCACCGCGTTGACCAGCAGTTGCACGCCGATCAGCAGCACGCTGGCCGCCGCGATCTGCCGCCAGAGGCCAAAGCGGCTGAACCCGCCCATCAGCAGCGCGGAAAAGCCGATCAGCCCGGCCACCAGCGGCAGGAACATCTGGCTGATGCGTTCATGACCGGCGAATTTCAGCACCTCGGGGGTGGTGTTCAGGGCGGCCACAACCTCGGGCTCGGGGAAGAGGAGCGAGGCGGTCAGCATCTCGTCCGGGCCGATCCTGCCCGTCCGCCCGGTGCCGATCAGCGCGCCGATGTCATAGGAGGAATTGGCAAAGCGCGTGACCGCCAGCCTGTCGCTGGCCGTGGTCAGCGTCTGCGCCATGCCGTCGAACATCACCAGTTTCGGCCCGCCCTCGCTGCGCACCAGAAGCGCGCGTTCGGCGGTGTAGATCGTCTTTTGCCGCGCGTCGCGCCCGTCGGACAGGAAGATGTCCTGCAACTCCCCCAGCGGCGTGATGGCGCGGATGTAAAGTGTCAGGCCCGAGACCGGGTGGACAAAGGACCCCTCGACCAGAAAGCGCGCCGTGACATCTGCCGCGATCTCGCTTTGCCGTTCGGCCAGCGTCGCGCGGCTGGCGGGGACAAGGATATGGACCAGAACCGCCATCATCACCCCCACGACCGCGCCGAAGTAAAGCACCGGGCGGGCGAGGCGGAAGGGCGAGAACCCGGTCGCCTGCATCACAACCAGCTCGCTGTCCGACGACAGGCGGTTGGTGACATAGCCGGCGGCGACGAAAGCCGCCATCGGCAGCACAAGCCGGATCACGTTCGGCAGCGTCAGCGCGGTGAATTCCAGGAACACCCAGGCCGACTGGCCATCCGCGATCAACTGATCGAAGAGCAGCACCGCCCGGTTGACCCAATAGACCGAGACAAGGATCAGGGCGAAGAACCCGAACAGCATCAGAAGCTGCGACAGCATGTATCTGTCGAATCTGGACACGTCCGGCCTTTCGTTCTCGTCCTGCTCTGGTCCTTCCTAACCCAAGCCCGCGCGCGGGAAAACTCATATCTGGCAAACCGGGGCAGGCGGGGCTAGGGTCCGGCAAAACGATGCCGGAGGACCACATGAGCGCGCTTTTACCGATCCGTTTCGCCAGGGATGAGGCCGACACGCTGACCGCAGCCGAGGGGCGGATCGCCGTCATGCTGCCCGAGGAGGGCCGGATCGGGCGCCTGTCGCGCAGGCTCGACCGGCTCAGCCGGGACGCGATCGGGCGGGCGATGGCGGGCGAGGGCTGGGCAAAGCTGAAACCGGGCGAGGGGATGGACCTTGCCTGGCCCGCCGGGCTGAAGGCAGAGGCGCTGCATCTGGTGAAGCTGCCCCGTCGCGCCGGGGTGGCGGAGGCGCGCAAGGCCGGGGCCACCGTGGGCAAGGCGATCGGCGAGGCCGGCGTCACGGTTCTGGCCGAGGGGCAGACGCGGCTGGCGGAGATCGCGCTGGGGCTGACCTTGCTCGCCTATGACTTCACCGCCCACAAGACCGCCGACAAGACAGCGCGCGGCGAGGCGGTGATCCTTGCCGCCGATCCCGACGCTGCCGGGGCCGAGGCCGCCACCGCGCTGGCGCTGGCCGAGGGGGTCTGCTTCACCCGCGATCTGGTCAACGAACCCGCCAACGTCCTGACCACGGTCGAATTCGCCGCAAGGCTGAAAGAGATGACGAAGCTTGGCCTGAAGGTGGAGGTGCTGGAAGAGGCCGATCTGGAAAAGCTTGGCATGGGCGCGCTTCTGGGCGTCGGGCAGGGGTCCGAGAGCCCCTCGAAGGTGGTCGTCACGCAGTGGATGGGCGGCAAGAAGGGGGATGCGCCCCTTGCGCTGGTCGGCAAGGGCGTGGTCTTCGATACCGGCGGCATCTCCATCAAGCCCGCGGGCGGGATGGAGGAGATGACGATGGACATGGGCGGCGCGGGTGTCGTCGCGGGCGTCATGCGCACGCTGGCGCTTCGCAAGGCGAAGGCGAACGTCGTCGGCCTCGTCGGTCTGGTGGAGAACATGCCGGACGGGCGCGCGCAGCGGCCGGGCGATGTTGTCCGGTCGATGAAGGGCGACACGATCGAGGTCATCAACACCGATGCCGAGGGGCGTCTGGTGCTGGCCGATGTGCTTTGGTATGCGCAGGAGCGTTTCAAGCCCAGCGGCGTCATCAACCTTGCCACCCTGACCGGCGCGATCATCATCGGGCTGGGGCATGAGAATGCCGGGGTCTTTTCCAATGACGACAGGCTGTGCAACGCCTTTCTCAAGGCGGCGGAGGCCGAGGGGGAGGGCGCCTGGCGGATGCCGATGGGACCGGCCTATGACAAGATGCTGAAATCGCGCATCGCCGACATGAAGAACGTCGGCGGCCGCCCCGGCGGGTCGATCACGGCGGCGCAGTTCCTGCAACGCTTCATCCAGGACGGGATGCCGTGGATTCACCTCGACATCGCGGGTGTCGCCCTGCCGCCGTCGGAAACCGCGCTGGCACCGAAGGGGGCGACGGGCTGGGGCGTGATGGCGCTGAACCGGCTGATCGCCGATACGATGGAAGGCTGACGGGGACCGCCGATGCCCGACGCGCGTTTCTACCACCTGACGCGCTCGCCCATGGAGGCGACGCTGCCGATGCTGCTGACCCGCTCGCTTGAGGCCGGGTGGCGTGTCGTCGTGCGGGGGGTGGACAAGGGGCGCATGGACTGGCTTGACCAGCGGCTTTGGGCCGGGCCGGAGGAGGGGTTCCTGCCCCACGGGCTTGCCGGGGGCGCGCATGATGCGGCACAGCCGGTCCTGCTGACCACCGGGGCGGACCGGCCCAACGCCGCGCAATGCCTGATGGCGATCGACGGGGCCGGGGTGGACCCGGCCGAATGCGCCGGGCTGGAACGGATCTGCGTGATCTTTGATGGCAACGACCCCGCCGCGGTCCAGACCGCCCGGAACCAGTGGAAGGCGCTGACCGGGGCCGGGATCGCGGCGCAATACTGGTCCGAGGAAAGCGGGCGCTGGCAGAAGAAGGCCGAAAGCGGCGGCTGAGGCGCGGTTGCCCCGGCCGCGCGGGCGCGGTAGCCTGTGCTGACGTGGCGGAACTGGGGGCGGACCGGGAATGCGGCATGGGTTGAGCGAGTGTCTTCGCCGGCAGGCGGGGCGCTGACGATGGGCGCGCTGATGGACCGTCTCGGCGCGCTTGCGCTGCGGCGCGGCTTCTGGCTGCTGGCGCTGATGGCGGCGATCCTCATGGGTCCATCCATGTGGCCGGTGCAGTGGTCGGGTAACGAAATCAACTATTTCGACCTCTCCTACCGCTTCGCCCGGCCAGACGCCTTCACCGATCACCACGCGGTTTTCGACAGCTCCTACGGCCGTGTCGTACCCTTCCTGCTGATCGGCAAGACGGTCGAGTGGCTGGGTTTCGAAGGGGCCAAGACTGTGCTGGCGCTGGCCCTTTGGCTTGCCTCCGCGCTTGGCGTTGCGGCGGTGGCGCAGGGGATGGGGCTGCGGGTGGCAGAGCTGGCGCTGGGCCTGCTGGTCTTCCTGCGCCGTCAGGGGATTCTGGGCAACGAATGGCTGTTCGAGACGGTGGAGGCGAAGGGCTTCGCCTATCTCGCCATCCTCTTCGGCCTTGCGGCGGGCCTGCGGGGGCGCTGGGCGCTGGCCATGGTGCTGGCGGCGCTGGCCACCTACATGCATTTCCTTGTCGGCGGCTTCTGGGCGCTGGCCTTCCTGGCGCTTTACCTGATGAAAGGCGGCAGGCCGGCGGGGGCGCTGCGCCACGGGCTATTGTTCTTCGCCCTCATCCTGCCGGTCTTCATCATCCTCCTGCGCGAACGGATCGGGGTAACGGTCGATACCTCCGGTCTCGACATGACGCTGGACCAGATCTACGCGCGCTATTCGGTCCTGTTCCACGTCGCCCCGCTGATCGACGGGATCACCGGGTTCATCAAGGACTGGCTGCCTGGGCTTTGCGCGCATCTTCTGCTTCTGGCGGGGCTGGTGGCGCGGCGCGACCGCTTTCCCGACCTCGCCACGGGTCGCTGGCTGATCGGGAT
>DAIOXI010000018.1:20414-24175 GCA_036758045.1 Albidovulum sp. | reverse complement strand
CGGATGATCCGCCAGTTCGTCAGCACGATCAAGTGCGCGGCGTAAAGCACCGGATCTATCTCGACATGGGTGGTCATCAGCCAGTGGATTTAGGCCAGCACGGCGGCCGGATAAACCCAGCGCTGAAGCCGCTTCCAGTCCGTCCCCATCTTGCGCACCGACTGGTCGTTCGACGTCAGCAGCAGCGGGATCATGATCGCGAAGGAAATCCAGCCGACGAGGATCTCAACCCGCAGGAAGGACCGGATCAGCGCTCCCATATTGGCATTCATCAGCCAGAAGAGAAGGTGCAGCAGCGCATAGCCGAAGCTGGCCACGCCAAGATGGCGGCGGCGCTGCTTCAGCCAGGGCAAGGGACCAAGGAGAAGCTGAAGCGGCGTCACCAGCATGGTCACGATCAACAGCCAGCAGGACAGAAGTCCGGTCCAGGGGACGTAGGGAACCTTGCCGTGCAGCACCAACCGCTCGACCAGAAACCAGATTGCGGGCAGTGCCAGCAGAGCCCAGAAAAGGTATACGTTATCGGTAATGCGGCGCATTGCAGCCCTCGGGGTCGTGGTGCCGCCCCCGGACCGGCCGGAGACGGAAAGGTCGGTCGCCTATTCGGCGGCGATGGCGGCCTTCATTTCCGGCGTCGGCTTCTTCACCTCGAATTCCTCGTGGTAGGAGCGTTCGACGTTGACGGTCCAGACATCATGGTCTTCGCCCAGGATGTTGCGCGCGGCCAGCATCGCCGAAAGCATCGAATGGTCCTGGTTGTTGTAGCGGTGCAGGCCGTTGCGGCCAACCGTCTGGAAGTTTTCGAGCGAGCCGATCCATTCCTCCAGTACGTCAAGCGCGGCGCGGTATTCGCCGTCATAGACCGGATAGGCCTTGGGCTGGCGGATGATCGCAGCGTCGATCACATCGGACGCCTTGGCAAGGCCAAGCTGTTCCAGTTCCCGGGCCGCAAGCGTGCGCAGATCGGCGTCCGACATGTTCCACAGCCCGTCGCCCTTCTGGCAGAAATACTCCATGCCGATGGAGGCGGTGTTCTGGTCGGGCAGCATCTCTTTCGACCAGGCGCGGAAGTTCTGGATGCGGCCGACCTTCACCGCGGGCGAATGGATGTAGATCCAGTTGTCCTTGAACGGGTCGGCATGATCGAGAACCAGCGTCACGATCAGGAAGTCGCGGTATTTCAGCTTGTTGGCGGCCTCGACCACGGCGGGCGGCGGCGGCGGGTCCATCGCCTCGATCAGGTCGCGCAGCGCCATGGTGTTGACGAAGTGGTCGCCCTCGACCCGCTCCATCACCGGCTCGCTGCCATCCTCGTTCCAGTGCTTCACATCGACCGAGGTGACGCGGTTGCCGTCGCGGTTGACGCGCACCACTTCCGAGCGCAGGTGGACCTCGCCCCCCTTCTCCTTCACCAGTTCGGCGGTCTTTTCCCACATCATGCCGGGGCCAAGGCGCGGATACTGGAATTCCTCGATCAGGCTGGTGGTGTCGTTGGCGCCGGAAATCGCGTTCCACACCGCCTTGAACAGCGACAGGTTCTTGATCCGCTGCGCGGCCCAGTCGGCGCGGATTTCCTTGGGATTGATGCCCCAGACCTTCTGCGTGTAGCTGCGGAAGAAGTGCATGTAGAGGCGACCCCCAAAGCGGTTGATGACCCATTCCTCAAAGCTTTCCTCGTTGCGGTAGGGCCGCACCTGCCACTTGAAGTAGGACAGAAGGATGCGCATCGATTCATAGGGGCCGATGTTCCACAGCGCGTTGAAAAGCTTCAGCGGATAATCGAAGAACTTTTCGCGGTAGTAGATCCGGCTGAGGCGCGGGACGGTGATGAAATCGTCCTGCAACACCTCATGCCACATCTCCTCCACCTCGGAGACCTTGGTGAAGAAGCGGTGGCCACCGATGTCGAAACGGTAGCCGTTGTTGGTTTCGGTCCGCGAGATGCCGCCGACCATGGTTCCGGCTTCATAGACCTTGGGCTTGAACCCGGAGCTGCGCTTCTGCAACTCATAGGCTGCGGTCAGGCCCGCCGGGCCGCCCCCGATCACCACGACGGGGCTACGCTCGTCCAGTTGCATGTTCGCCATCACCGTTCCCGAAAATCGTCGTTTCTGAAATCCACCTTCACGTCCCGAGTATATATCGGGATCAGGGCGGGGCCAAACCTTGTGCGCGAAAAACCGGGGCGCGGCTCACGGTTTTGGAACCAATCAAGCAAGTTTGACCCGGTTCGTTCAGCCGTAATGAGCAAGTCCTTGATACGGAAATACATCTCTCTACCCCTGATGGAAAAACTGGAAACCAAAACAACCCTACGATTAACTACCACCGAATCGGCTCATCTCCCCGACCCGATTTTCACATACCCAACAAAACTCATCATAACCCATTGAAAACAATTGATTGGAAGGCAAAGCCACCTTCATACCTTAACATAACGACCCTGAACCGGAATGCCGCGCCCGTCAAATGCGTTGCGCGTGTCCAGCACAAGCCCGGCCGCGCGGGCGACCAGGTCATAGTCGACCGACGTGTGATCCGTCGTCACCAGAACGGCGTCATATCCGCCCAGCGCCTCCGCCGTCAGCGGCACCGACACACGGCCCGCAAGGCGGGGGTGATCGCGCGTCTCTGGCATCACCGGGAAATAGGGATCGTGATAGTCGCAGGCGGCGCCCATCTGCTCCAGCCGGTTGAGGATCGCCAGCGCCGGGCTTTCGCGCGTGTCCTCGATATCCTTCTTGTAGGAAACGCCAAGGATCAGCACCCGCGCCCCCTTCACCGGCTTGCCGCCGTCCTTCGACAGTTCCACCGCGACGCGGCCCGCGATCATGTCGGGGGCGTTGTCGTTGTTGCAGCGCGCCAGATCGACGATCGGCAGCGAAGAGCCCACATCCTTCGCCCGCCACGACAGATAGACCGGCGAGACCGGGATGCAGTCGCCGCCGATGCCGGGACCGGGGTAGAAGGGCATGTAGCCGAAGGGCTTCGTCGCCGCCGCGCGGACGACTTCCCAGACATCGCCGCCCATCGCCTCCATCGCCACCTTCATCTCGTTGACAAGGGCGATGTTGACGGTGCGAAAACTGTTCTCTGCCAGTTTCACCGCCTCGGCCGTGGCCAGGGAACTGACCGGCACGGTGCGCGCGACGATGCGCGAATAGAACATGTCGATCAGCTCACGCGACCGCGCGTCGTCGGCGCCGACGATCTTCGGGATCGACTTGGTGTCGAACTTGTCATTGCCGGGGTCCTCACGCTCGGGCGAGAAGGCGAGGAAGAAATCCTCTCCCGCGCGCAGCCCGCCGGCTTCGAGGATCGGCTTGACCATGACGATGCCGATCGCCATCATCAGCACCGCCGCGGCACCGTGGAACACGCCGAGCCGCAAGGCACGCAAGGAAACGTCCATGCGCTTGCCGCGCCAGGTCACCAGCAGGATGCCGCCGAGCACCAGGACGAAGCCGGCCAGCTGCCAGCCGGCCATCACCTCGCCGAGATACAGCATCGACAGGACCACGACGAAGGGGCTGTAGAGGCTGGCGACCACCCCGGTCCGGGCCGCACCCATGAGATTCAGGGCCCGCAGGTACCAGGTATCGGCCACCGCGATGCCGATCACGCCCGAGACCAGCACGATGAGCCACTCGCGCGGGCTGAATTCGGGCAGCGCGCTGCCCTCGATCAGCAGCACGGTCGGCAGCATCAGCAGCGCACCGAGCAGATTCTTGAACAGGTTCAGCTCGAACGCAGGCAAGGTC
>DAIOXI010000018.1:17879-20404 GCA_036758045.1 Albidovulum sp. | reverse complement strand
GCGCCCGGCCAGACGGTGCTTTCCAGCACCACAAGCTGCCCCGGCCGCAGCCATTTGGCGATGCCTTCGGCGGCGCGGATGACATAGCTGAGGTCCGGTTCGCGCGCAGGCGACAGCGGCGTCGGCACACAGATCAGGACGACGTCGATTTCCTGCAACACGGCGAAATCGGCGGTCGCGCCGAACCTGCCGCCCGCGATGGCCCTGGCGATCCGATCCTCGGCGAAATAGGAGATCACCCGCTCCCCCGCGTTGATCGCATCGACGCGGGAACGGTTCAGGTCGATGCCCGTCGTCGGGAACCCGGCCTCGGAAATCGTCAGCGCCAGCGGCAACCCGACATAGCCCAGACCAACCGTCGCGACCCGGGCCTGCCGGGACGAAATGCGATCCTTGAGCTTCGAGAAAAGGGAAAATGCGTTGGTCATGTTCAATCCAGATACCGGCTTCCCGGAGACGTTTCACAATATCACAGCCCGGCGATTTATTGCACCTGCACAATAAGGCAGGCAACCACAACGCGACCAGTCGGGAATGTTGTACCTTTGTGGCGAACAATGGCGCTTCCGAGGCGTTTTTGACCCCCGAACACCCCGAGAATGCCTAAACACCGGGCATCAGATTCGCTTCACGCGCCCGGGAAGCGGCCTGCGCCGGGCAACCATCGGCGCGCGGCGGCGCCCACTGTTTCGCATTCGCAGCAAAGTCCGCAGATGCGGATGGCGGGGGGCCGGGCCGCGTGTTAGCATCGCGGCGTTCATCGGGGCGTGTTTCAGAGAGGCGATATGAAGGTTCTCATTACCGGCGGCGCGGGGTTCATCGGGTCGCATCTGGCCGAACGGCTTGTGGCCGAGGGGCACAGCGTCACTGCGCTGGACGATCTGTCGACCGGGCGGCGCGAGAACCTCGCAAGCCTTGAGGGCAGCAACCGCTTCCGTCTCGTTGTCGGCACGCTCCTCGATCCGGCCCTCGTGCAGGCGCTGGTGGATGAGGCCGAGGTGATCTTTCATCTCGCCGCCGCCGTCGGCGTGAAGCTGATCATGGACGAACCCTCGCGCTCCATCCTGACCAATATCAACGGCACCGAAAACGTGCTGAAGGCGGCGCTGAGGGACAAGAAGCTGACCTTCGTCGCCTCGACATCGGAAGTCTATGGAAAGGCGACGAAATTCCCCTTCTCCGAGGATGACGACCTGACCATCGGCGCGACGAGGAACCTGCGCTGGTCCTATGCCTCGGCCAAGCAGCTGGACGAATTCCTGACGCTGGCCTATGTCCGCGAGGTCGGCCTGCCCGCGATCGTGCTGCGCTTCTTCAACACCACCGGGCCGCGCCAGACCGGGCGCTACGGCATGGTCCTGCCCAATTTCGTGCAATCCGCGCTGGAGGGCCGACCGCTGATGGTTCACGGCACGGGCGAGCAGACCCGCTGCTTCGGTCATGTGGCCGACGTGGTGGAGGCGCTCGTCCGCCTGATGGACACTCCTGCCGCGCAAGGCGAGGTCTTCAACGTCGCCAACGATCAGGAGGTGTCGATCCGCGGCCTTGCCGAACAGGTGATCGCCGCGACCGGCTCCACCTCGGAAATCCGGCTTGTCCCCTATTCCGACGTCTATCCGGTCGGGTTCGAGGACATGGCCCGCCGCCTGCCCGACGTCTCGAAACTGGAACGCACCATCGGCTTCCGCCCGCGCCGCCCGCTGGCCGAGATCATCCGCGACATCGTCGCCGAAAAACGCGCGGCGATGGCGGCCTGATCATGCCAGGAACATCGGGGCGCGACACTCTCTGGCTTGCCGCGATCCTCGCGCTGGCGGCCGTCTTGCGGATCTGGGGCCTGAACGCGCCGCTCTGGCATGATGAGATTCACACCGTCGTCACGCATCTCGACCTGCCCTGGGGCGACATGCTCAGCGACTATTCGATGAACCATCATTACCTCCACAACATCGCCGCCAAGGCGGCGATGGAGCTTTTCGGGCGCGAGCCCTGGGCGATCCGGCTGCCCGCGATGATCTTCGGGCTGGGCGTGATCTGGGCAACCTGGGTGCTGGCGCGCGAGATGGCGGGCGCGGCCGTCGCGCATGTGACGGCGCTGCTCTTGGCGCTGTCCTATCACGAGATCTGGTTTTCTCAGAACGCGCGCGGCTATACCGGCCTTGCGCTCTTCTCGACGCTGGGGATGCTTTATTTCCTGCGCGGGCTGCGAAGCCCGGCGGCGGGGACATGGGTGGCCTTCGGCGTCGCCCTCGCCGCGGCGGTCTTCACCCATCTGACGGGCGCCTTCTTCTTCATGGCGCAGGGCCTGGTCTGGCTTGGCCTTGTCCTCTGGCGGCTGGCGCGCGGGCGGCTGGACGGGGCGCTGGTCAGGCTGCCGCTGATGGGCTTCGTGATCGGCGGGGTGCTGACGATCCTGCTTTACCTGCCGATCCTGCCCAGCCTTCTGGCCACGGTATCGAACGTCTCCGAAACCTCCGCCGTCGATGTGATGAAGGAATACCAGAACCCGGTCTGGACGGCGATGG